>NZ_FNAF01000001.1 GCF_900101835.1 Peptococcus niger | reverse complement strand
CCTAAAATTACCGTAAAAGACGGTTACAAGAACCCCGGCTGGAATCCGGCAGAAAATACAGCCATTAGTGCAGACCAGCATGAGTTTACCGCTAGCGCTGAAAAAGAACAGGATAAACAAAATAATCCGGGCGGTGGAACGGGCGGTCATATGGGTGGAACCCCTGGTGGCGGTGGAATAGTGCTTCCTACACCAGGTCCGGATACAGAAAAAAAGGTTCTAAAGGATAACCTTGATCAATTGGAGCAAAAACTTAATAAAGATCAAAATGAAAATTCAGAGGCTCATATTGAAGGAAAAACTGTTCTAAACGAAGGACGCCAGCTTATGGAGCGTTCAGATGCTGTGAAAAAAGATTATGAGGATATGAACAAGCGAGTTGTGGCTGCTATTCAAGGCCTTAAAGAAATTCGCTTTGCTGCGTATATGGAGGGTTATCCGGATAGAACTTTCCGCCCTGATTTTTCAATTACCCGCGCTGAAGCAGTCGCTTTATTTGATCGTTTGTTCGCTTTAAAGAATGATGCTCAGCAGGCTCCTTATTCGGATGTTGATAGTAGTGCCTGGTATAGTGGGGCTGTTAATCGGATGAATGCTCTAGGTTTTTTGACCGGCTATCCGGACGGTACCTTTAAGCCACAAGGGGAAATTACTAGAGCGGAATTTACATCCTTATGTTACCGATTTGCCCTTCAAAAAAATATGAAGTTGAATAATCAGCGAGCAACTTATTTTCCTGATGTGCCTAATGATAACTGGGCGGCTCTGCCTATACGCCAATGTTCAGAGGCTGGATTTATTTTTGGCTATCCAGATGGTAGCTTTGGGCCTGATAAGCGTATCACCAGGGCGGAGGCAGTTTGTATTGTTAATCGTCTCACAGGTCGCGTTGCAGACCAATCCTTTGTAAAGGATAACCAAGAGCGATTTAAACAGTATACAGATCTATCTCCGGATCATTGGGCCTATACCAATATTATGGCATCGGTTATTAATTGGTAAGAAGGTTTGACAAAACTGGACTAGGTGCTAATGTGAGAAATCCCCTCTTTACTGAATTATTTACAGTAAAGAGGGGATTTTTATTTGAATTTTTCTTTGAGGGAACGTCATTCCTGAGCGTGAGGTCAGTCTTCCAACTGGCAATTCATAACGGAGCTGGTGCTTAGCCAATTGGCTTCCGGTGAGGTGACCAACCGGGCATCAATGTAGGCCTGTTCTAAGGTCAGGATGGTCTGGCCCTGGTAGTTGCCGGCGGGGGTTAATTCGACGACGAGGACGTTGTCGACAATGCCGGGCTGGCTGAGGTGTAGGGGAAGCATGAGGTTCATGGTGTTGCGGGAGGGATAGTAGGAGGGGACGGCTGTCTTGAAATTCCAGCGGACCTGCCGGCGGGCCAGTTCGGTGGCGTCATCCAGGCGGTTCTTTAAGCGATTGTAGATTGCGGTGTGGGATTCAATCACCGTCCGCAGGTCACTGTAGAGCTGGTTGCGGGTGTCGTAATCGCCGGTGTGGCGGATTTTTTTCAAGAGGGCTTCAGCTTGTGCGTTGCTGCTGCACTCGTTGACCAGGAATTGGTGGTCAAAGCGGTTTAAGTTCTCTAAGATGATGTGGTCAAAATCAATAATTAAGGTTTTATCCAAATCAAAGAGGAGGTCTTCTTTGCGGGTAAAGTAGGTGACCGTTTGCGGCAGGGGGTTAAAGCGGTGTACCAAATCTTTGCCCAGGCCGCGATGGCCGGCGGTGGTGAATTCCTTGAAGAGCCAGGGCGATGACCCGGCGCTGTTGGGCTCAAAGCAGGCATAAATGTCATCGTAGTGGACGGTTACCAAACCGGTGTTAAAGGCTGCAAACCGACGGTCCTTGGAAATGGCGACTTTTTCTTCCAGAAGCAGACGGTAAAAGGTGTACTGGATGTATTTTTTAAGAATATAATAATTTCGATTGCGGCTGCCGCAAAAGTCCCATTCTTCCGGAATGGCCAAGTCTGCCAATTCCTGTAAAAAATCTTCCCAGCGCCCGAGAAAGGCAAAATTTTCCAAGGCTTTCACAGGGTTTTGAGCCGATAGGCTGCCGGCCAGGTCAAAGGAAAGGCCGCTGTCGTCCACATACTGAAAGGTCAGGTGGTGTCCGTCTTCATCCGGGCGGATGCGTTTAAAGGTAAGTAGGAGGGAGGGTTCCAGCATGTTGTAGGAGTCCATGAAAAAGCGTAAGGTGTTGTTCTTGGTATCCAGCCGGTTGGTGGCCTTGGCTTGCTGGTAGGCGGCTTCAATTAAATAGGGAAGGGCGGCGTCTGCCTTGCGCACCTTATCGGATAGGACCGCCATGGTCTTGTCTTCTAGCCGGGCTACCGGGAGAAGCCGGTCCGGAATCATGCTGGGGGCCAGGCTCCGGGCCTCTTCTGCCTGTCCGCTGCTTTGTTGCGGCCCTCGGCTATTTTTATGCTGGTTCCAGGAAAAAAAGCGGACGGTTTCAGTGGGCTTGGTGGCCCGGCCTTCAATGAATTCGGGCAAATCGAAGAGCAGGTCGGGCAGGCTGGCGTAGCCGTATTTTTTTACCGAAATATGTTGCTCCTTTAAACAGCTGTTAATGTCTTGCAAACTGACTTCCCCATGTTTGAAGTTCTCCAAAAAAAGGCGGTAGAGTTTTTGCTTTGCTGTCATATCCAATAGTAAAAACCTCCTTTACAAAGATCTCAATCAATAATGCCGCCGCCGATGACCCGGTCCCCGTCATATAAGACGACGCTTTGCCCGGGGGTGATGGCGCGGATGGGTTGCTGAAAGTGAACGGTCAGCCGCTTGTTTTCAACCTGCCACTTGGCCGGTGCGCCTTCGCCGCGTGACCGTATTTTAACGGTAGCCCGGCCGCTTTCAGGGTTAAGGGGCAAGAGCCAATTTAAATCATGGGCCGTTAACTCTTGCCGATAGAGGGCGGTGCCGTCTCCAATGACAACCTGGCCAGATGCGGCATCAATCTTTTCCACATAGGCCGGATAACCGAGGGCCAAGCCCAGCCCTTTGCGCTGGCCAATGGTAAAGCGCCAGGCCCCTTGATGGTGGCCGAGAAGGCTGCCGTCAGAGGCAACAAAGGTTCCCTGGTGGGGTAAATCGTCACAATTTCTTTCCAACCAGCGGGCATAGTCATCGTCATCAATAAAACAAATTTCCTGGCTGTCACTTTTAGAGGCCACAGGCAGGTTTAGGTCTGCCGCAATGGCCCGGATTTCCGGCTTGGTGTAATCGCCTAAGGGAAAGCGGACTTGCGGCAAAAGGGTCCGGTTGATGCCGTATAAAAAATAACTCTGGTCCTTTTGGTGGTCAGCGCCACGGAATAAGCCGGTGTCACCGTTCAGGGTTCTTATGCGGGCATAGTGACCGGTGGCCAAATGGGTCGCGCCAAGGGCCTGAGCTTCTTGCCATAGCCGCCCGAATTTAATCAGGCGGTTGCAGCGGATGCAGGGGTTTGGGGTTTGGCCCTTGAGGTAAGCCTCCGCAAAGGGGCTGGTGACCAGGCTTTCAAAATCCGCTTGTGCATCGATGATGTGCAGCGGGATGCCGAAGAAATCCGCTACCCGGCGGGCATCAGCAGCGGCGCTGTCATCACGCCCCGTATGGGCCGTGAGTTTTAAGTGTAGGCCGACGACCTTCCAGCCGGCTTTTTGTAACAGGTGGACGGCAACGGAGCTGTCCACGCCGCCGCTCATTCCGAGTGCAATGGTGTTCAAGATGGCTTGTCCTTTCTTTTAGGCACGGTATCATCAGGCGTATAGTAGACAGCGTCTCGGACGGCTTCCGGCAGATAGGCTTGGGCCACCTGGTGCTGGGGATAATCGTGCGGGTACAGGTAGCCCTGGCCGTAGCCCATTTGCTTGGCCCCTTTGTAGTGGCTGTCTTTTAAGTGCAGGGGAACCGGGCCGGTGCGTCCCTGGCGGACATCCGACAAGGCCGCATCAATGGCCAGATAAGCTGCGTTGGATTTGGGCGCTTCACAAAGGTAGACGCAGGCCTGGCTTAAAATAATCCGCCCTTCCGGCATCCCGATGAATTGCAGCGCATCGGCGGCGCTTTGGGCAATGACCAGGGCCTGAGGATCGGCCATGCCGATGTCCTCGCAAGAGAGAATAATTAACCGGCGGGCGATGAAGAGCGGGTCTTCGCCGGCGTCCAGCATCCGGGCCATATAATGAAGGGCGGCCTGCACATCGCTGCCCCGTACGCTTTTGATAAAGGCGGAAATAATGTCGTAATGTTCATCGCCGGTACCGTCATAGACCACAGCCGGGCGCTGGATGCTTTCTTCAGCTGCAGCCAAATCTACTCGGCGAATGCCTGCCTGATCGGGCGGGGTGGAGAGCACGGCCAATTCCAAGCCGTTTAAAGCGCTGCGGGCATCTCCTTGGGCGTAATGGGCCAAATGGGCCAGGGCTTCTTCCGACACATCGGTTTGAAAATTGCCCAGGCCTTTTTCCCGGTCGGTCAAGGCCCGTTTCAGCAAGCTGATGATGGCAGTTTCATCCAAGGCGGCCAAAGCAAAAATCATTGAGCGGGATAAGAGGGCGGCATTTAAGCTGAAGTAAGGATTTTGTGTGGTTGCGCCGATTAAGACCACCGTTCCTTTTTCCACCGCCGGTAAGAGGCCGTCTTGCTGGGCCTTATTAAAGCGGTGGATTTCGTCAATAAAAAGAAGGGTCTGTTTGCCGTACAAGTTGAGCCTGTCTTCAGCTTCGGCAATCAATTTCCGCAAGTCCCCGATACCGTCGGTCACGGCGTTTAATTGTTCAAAAGGCCGGTCGTTGACGCCGGCAATCACCCGGGCTAGGGTTGTCTTGCCGGTTCCCGGAGGTCCCCAGAAAATCAGCGAAGAGAGCCGGTCCGTTTCGATGGCCCGGCGCAAGAGTTTGCCCGGTGCCAAAATGTGCTCTTGACCGAGGATCTCGTTCAAGGTTGACGGCCGCATACGGTCTGCCAAGGGCGCCATTTTTTGTCGGGCGGCATTGCCTATTTGTGAAAAGAGATTGGTTTGTTGCGGCATAAAGGCCCCCTCCATTCGTCCATCAGTGGCTAAGAGTTACTGGCTTCCTTACAAAACAATGCGCAAAAGCACGCAGAAAAAATCCTGCGTGCTTTTGTTTATGCTTCATCCTCGTGGCTGTCCGGCAGGATTCGCACGCGGATATCCTTGATTCGCTTTTCTTCAACGCGCAAAATATGAAAAATAAGGTTATCGACTTCCACCACCGGGCGTTCGCCATCTTCAGGAATATAATCCAGCATATTGATTAAAAAACCGCCGATGGTATCAAAATCATCCGAGTCCTCATCAATATCTGACCCGATTTCGCTGTTAAATTCCTTAATGGAAATCGTGCCGTGAACGTGATAGGTATTTTCACCGGTGGGGTAAATATCCGGTTCATCGTGGTCGTATTCATCATCAATATCGCCGACAATTTCTTCAATCAGGTCCTCCATGGTGACCAAACCTGAAAAACCGCCGTACTCATCAATTAAAAGCGCCATATGACGCTGGTTGTCCTGCATTTCGCAAAAGAGGTCGTTGATATTTTTCCGTTCAGGAATGAGATAGGCCGGCCGGAGGATGCCCCGGATGTTGACATCGCTAAAGGAACGCTTTTTATAGGCCTGAATGAAGAAGTCTTTTAAATACAGGATGCCGATGATGTTATCCGGGTTGTCCTCATAGACAGGAATCCGGGAATATTTCAAAGACAGCATCTCAGAAATGTAGTGCTCCAGCGGGTCGGTAATATCAATCATAAAGACTTCTGTCCGCGCGGTCATGACTTCTTCAGCCTGTTTGTCATCAAAAGAAATGACCGAATCGATCATCTCACGCTCGTGGGGGTTGATGACCCCTTGCTCTTGACCGACTTCGACAATAGAACGAATTTCTTCACGGGTGACGCGTTCTTCTGTCCGTGTGGCGTCAAAGCCGAGGAGACGCAGGGCGGTATTGGTTGTGCCTGACATGCAGCGGAGAAAAGGTTTTGTTACCAGGGCTAACATGGCTAAAAACCAATTGGCGGTAAAGGCAAATCGTTCAGGTGCTTGTAGCACAATCCGCTTGGGGATGGACTCGCCAAAGGTCAGCATCAAAAAACTTATGATAAATAGCATCAGCATAAGTGTGATGTTATAAAGATAAGGGATGCCTGTTTTAGCCGCCAACCAGACGCCCACCAGTGGCGAAAAATGAACGGTTAACAAGGCCGCAATGCCTAAACTGATGACGTTCATCGTCATGTGAATGGCTGTGATCAACCGGGACGGTGTCCCTAAAAGGGTCAAGAGCCGTTGGGCACGCCGGTCCCCATCTTCGGCCTGGTCTTGCAGTTTCCCCTTATCAGAGGATACAATAGCCATTTCTGAAGCGGCCAGAAAAACATGAATTACAAATAAAATAATGAGTACCAGCCAGTAAGCCAACTGGGGACTCCCAGGATCATCACCCATAAAACGACACTCCTCAAAAAATGAAAATCAACTGACAATAATATTTTTAAAATAGTATATCTCATTTAAAATAAACGTTCAAGAGCCTTGCTTTTTATCAGACAATCTTTGGGCCAAATTTTACGAAAAAAGTAAAATTTTACCGGGTTAGCCCCCGGGCGGCAGGCAAAGGCCTGCCGCTTAGACTGGAAGCGGTGGCTGTGGCCAGGGCCCCAGCGGCTGAGTGTTGAAAGCGGGCGCTGTGAATGATAAAATATGCCATAGACTAGAAGGCGATAAAGGGGAGGGGAGGCATACGAAAAATTTAAAACGACGGCTTGGCTACAACCGCGCGCACTGGCAGGGCATTCATCCGTGGAATCCGCAGGCATTCGGCGAATGGCTCAAGCGATATGCGCGCGCTATGGGTCGCGTCTTTTTTTATGCGGCAATCGCTGCGCTCATTGGCTTGGTCGTCGGTATTTTGGATGCGGTTTTCGGCCGGGGACTTATTTGGCTGAATGCCTGTCGCGACCAGCATCCGCTGTATTTTATGCCCTTCCTGGGGGTGGTCGGCATCGCCATTATGACCGTATACTTGCGGTTCGGCGGACGGGCCCAACGGGGTATGGCGCTTATTTTTGCGGTTGGGTATGAAGAAGATGAACATATCCCCATCCGCATGATTCCGCTGACCGTTATTGCCACCTGGTTGACCCATCTTTTTGGCGGCAGCGCCGGACGGGAAGGGGTGGCGGTCCAGATTGGGGCGACCGTTGCCAACAACATCGGCAATGTGCTGCCCCTACAGGTCCACCCTCGGGTGCTGGTCTTGGCAGGTATGGCGGCCGGTTTTGGCGGGCTTTTCGGCACGCCGATGGCGGGGACCTTTTTTGCCCTGGAAGTGCTGGTGGTCGGCTCAATTTTTTACGATGCCTTGGTGCCGGCTATTGTGGCGGCCTGGACGGCGGATTTTACGGCGCGGACCCTGGGACTTCAGAGCTTTAATCTCGGTCATATTGAGATGCTGGGCATTGACTTTCATTTGCTGGTGTGCCTGATCGGTTTTGGCCTTGCCTTCGGCCTAGTCGGTCGCTTTTTTGCCATTGGATTGATCAAATGTCGGATGGTTTTTGCCGATTGGATTCCCAATCCGGTTTTGCGTATTTTTATCATCGGGACCCTTTTGGGCATCGTCTTTTTGGCCTTGGGGACCGGTCGCTACAGTGGCCTGTCGAATGATTTGTTTTACAGCGCCTTTACCGGCGGCCGGGTTTATCCCTGGGATTGGGCGCTCAAGCTGGTCCTGACCGTGCTGACGCTTTCTGCCGGCTTTCAAGGTGGGGAACTGGCGCCCTGCTTTGTTATCGGTGCCAGCTTGGGCGTTATCCTGGGAGAGGCGGTCGGGGTGACACCGGCTCTGGTCGCCGCTTGTGGCGCTTGTTCAGTCTTTGGCGCGGCTACGCGGACTTTTTTAGCCCCTGTATTTTTAGGGGTGGAACTCTTCGGACCGGAGGCCCTGCCGTACTTTTTTATTGTCTGTGTAACGGCGCATGTGGTGGCGGGTCAGGAGAGTATTTATACCGCCCAAAAAGACTTATCCCAGCTTTTATCCTTTAAAGGTTCAGAACACAACAGTCGTTTGTAGGGAAGTTTAAAAGAAAAGAGGAAAAATATGTCAACCATTCTTGTTTCAGGACACCGCAATCCGGATACGGACTCTATTGTATCTGCTATCAGCTATGCCAATCTCTTAAACAGCACCGGAAAAAGCGCCAAACCTGTGGCGCTCGGCAGCCCAAATGAAGAAACCGCCTATGCATTGAAAGAATTTGGCTTTGAGGCGCCGGAAATCATTGAGGGGGTTACAGAAGGAGACCAATTGGCCCTGGTGGATCACAATGAAGCCCAGCAAAGCGTTCCGGGACGGGACCAGGCTACGATTATATCGGTCATTGACCACCACCGGATTGCCAATTTTGAAACGGCAGAACCGCTGATGTACCGGGCAGAACCGGTTGGCTGCAGCAATACCATCATCTATAAACTTTACCAGGAAGCCGGCGTGGCCATTCCAAAAAATATTGCCGGCTTGATGCTGTCGGCCATTATCAGCGATACCCTGCTGTTAAAATCGCCGACCTGCACACCGGAGGATGAAAAAGCCCTGGCTGCCCTGGCTGATATTGCCGGTGTGGACGTCCAGACCTATGGCCTGGCCCTGCTTAAAGCCGGTACAGACTTGTCCGCCAAATCTGATGCAGACCTTTTGACCATGGATGCCAAAAGCTTCCCCATGGGCAGCCGCACCGTGCGCATTGGGCAAGTCAATACGGTTGACACAGATGAATTGTTGGCGCGCAAGGCCCAGCTCCTGGACCTGATGGCAGAAAGCAATGCAAAAGACGGTTATGACCTCTTCTTGCTCTTAATGACCGATATCCTGGAAAACAATTCGGTTGCCCTGGTCGCCGGTGACGGCTTGGCGGAAGTGGAAGCTGCCTTCGGTGGGAAAGTGGCAGACCAGGTGATTCAGCTGCCGGGCGTTGTGTCGCGGAAGAAGCAGGTGGTTCCCCCCTTGACCAAGGCCATTGAAGCCAAATGACCGGGACAAAAGTTATTTCCGTTGAGGTCATTCAGGCAGCGGTGCGTCAATTGGCGCAGGCGGTCAACAGTCACTTGCCGGCAGATGTGTCGTCGGCCTTGACCGATGCGGCCGCAACGGAACCATCGCCATTGGGGCGGTATGCCCTGGAGCAAATTTGTGATAATGCGCGTTTGGCGGCAGCTGATGAGGTACCCATGTGCCAAGATACCGGGCTGGTGGTCGTCTTTCTAGACCTGGGACAGGACCTGCGCCTTATAGGCGGAGAGGCGGAAAAAGCCATCCAAGCGGGTATTGCAGAAGGCTATCAGGCGGCTTATTGTCGGGCTTCCATGGTGGAGGAGCCGGTGTTTGACCGGAAGAATACCGGTAATAATTTGCCGGCCGTGCTGCATTGGCGATTGGTGCCGGGTGACCGGTTGACCATCACCCTGATGCCCAAGGGCGGTGGTGCTGAAAATATGGGGGCTTTAGGCTTGCTCAAGCCGACGCAGGGCGAAGAAGGGGTCTACCGTTTTGTTATGGAGGCGGTTCGTCGAGCCGGCGGCAACCCCTGCCCGCCGATTACCGTTGGTGTGGGCATTGGCGGTTCTATGGAAAAGGCAACGCTCTTGGCCAAAGAGGCCCTTTTGGAACCGGTGGAAGCCGCCCACCCGGATCCGCGCTACGCTGCCTTGGAAAACCGCTTGCTTAAAGACATCAATCAATTGGGCATCGGGCCCCAGGGTTTCGGCGGTGCGACAACCGCCCTGGCGGTCCACATTAAGACCTTTCCCGCCCACATTGCCATGTTGCCGGTGGCGGTCAACCTGAATTGCCATGCGGTGCGCCACGCTTCGGTGACCTTGGAAGGGGTGGCTGACCATGACTAATGCCCAGCAAAAAATCCAGGAGCTGGTCTGGGATCCGGCTCGGGCCGGCGACTTGCTGGCGCCCTTACGGGCGGGCGATTGCCTGATGCTGACCGGGACGATTTACACAGGTCGCGACAAGGCGCATCAACGGCTTTGCCAACTTTTGGATGCGGGTCAACCCTTGCCACTGGACCTGGAGGGTCAAATTATCTACTTTGCCGGGCCGACGCCGGCTAAACCGGGTGCAGTGGTAGGGTCCATCGGGCCAACCACCGCCGGGCGCATGGATGCTTTCAGCCCCCAGCTTTTGCGGCAAGCCCACTTGGCCGGGATGATTGGCAAGGGACCGCGGAATGAAGCGGTCCTGTCGGCAATGGCGGAGACCGGTGCCCTTTATTTTGCAGCCGTGGGTGGGGCAGGGGCCTTGATTGGCCAATGCATTCGCTCCGCAGAAGTGGTGGCCTTTGCCGATCTAGGGACAGAAGCCATCAGACGGCTGGAGGTGGAACGGTTCCCCTTGATTGTCGCAACAGATGCTTATGGCGGCAACATATACGTTTCCGGACCGGCCGCTTATCGGCGCCTATAGGCGGTGTCTATGGGAATATTGGACTTCTATATAGCTTAAAAATAATATAGGTATTAAGCCATGATTGTGATATACTCAAGTCGTTAGCAGTCATGGCTTTTTTGTATTCATTTGAAAGGAGAACGATATGTCCCAAGCAAGAAAACAATCGATGATGCCCTATATCCATGCGGCCATCGGGATTGGCATTATGGCCTTATTTTGGTTCGTGCTGAACCCGGTGTTAACGGTCACCCCTGTGGGGATGCGCGTGGCCGGTGTGTTTTTAGGCATGGTTTACCTGTGGTCCACCGTCGGGTCCATTTGGCCAAGTATTTTAGGTATTATTCTTTTAGGACTATCCGGTGTGGCCGGCGAAGAATTTGAAGGCTATGCCGGGGTTAAGCAAGTCTGCCTACAAGCCTTCGGTAGCGATACGGTTGTGCTGATTATGCTGGCCATGGTTTTATTTGGTGCTATTGAACACGTGGGGGCGACCAAGTACATTGCCCGCTGGTTTGTGACCCGTAAAATCATCAACGGCAGACCTTATGTCTTTATTTTTATGTTTTTCCTGGCCTGCTTTGTTTTAGCGGCCATGACCTCTCCGGTCATTTCATTATTGATCGTATGGAACATCGGGATGGATATGCTGTCTTCTTTTGGCGTAAAAAAAGGGGACAAGCTCTGGACGACCTTTAATTTCGGTATCTTCCTGTCCTCAACGCTGGGCCAACCGATGTTGCCCTTTAAAGGCGCTATTCTCGTCGTTTTAGGGGCTTATGAAAAGGCCACCGGCATTACCATTGACATGCTGAGCTGGATTGTGGTCAACTTCAGCATGGGCATGCTGATTGTCCTCATCTACATGGCATTTATGCGCTTTGTGATCCGGGTGGATATTTCCAATATTAAAAATATCAACACGGATTATTTTAACCAGCACCCCTTGCCGGCGATGACAAAACAGCAAAAATATGTCATCATTTCCCTTTTTGTCTTTATCGCCTTGGTCTTGCTGCCCGGCTTCTTACCGAAAACCTGGCCGGTTATTGGTCTTTTGGCCCGTGCCGGTGTCATCGGGGTAACCGGCTTTGTCATTGTGGTCTTGATGATTTTACGGGTTGACGGCAAACCGGTCTTGCCCTTCCAGCAAGCGGCCAGCAGCCAGTTCAACTGGGGCGTTTTGTTCCTGATTATCTCCGCTGTCTATGCGGGCAATGCCTTGTCCCAGGATATCACCGGTATTAAACCCTTTTTGGTAACGGTTTTAGAACCGGTCCTAGGCGGCCGTTCAGAGTTTGCCTTTATGTTCATCATGTTTGCCGTGGCCTTGGTCATCACCAACTTTGCCAATAACGCTGCCATGGCTGTCGTCCTGATGCCGGTTATTTTGGGCTTCTCAGAAAAACTGGGTTTAAACAGCGAACCGCTGATGGTCGGCGTCGGCATGTTGGTCTTTGTAGCCATGCTCACACCTGCCGCCTCTCCCCATGCCGGAATGATGCACGGGAATAAGGACCTCTTGGCAGCACGAGACATCTATGCCTACGGTTTCCCAATGTGCCTGGTGGCCTTGCTTGTTTATAGCTTCATCGGCTATCCCTTGGCCAAGCTTCTTTTCCTCGGTTAAGTGACCTGCAATATAGAATAAAAGCCCTCGTTTAAATTCTTATGGATGGAATTTAAACGAGGGCTTTATTTGCCTTAGGACCAGCTATAAAATTGCATGGATTACGGTATGTATTTATGGACAGATAGGCTGTTTTCCAGTCAAGTAAAAGACAGCCTTTGCAGATTTCAACGAGGGAGGACTTATGAGAATCGCAATTACTTATGATGAGGGTCAAATCTTTCAACACTTTGGAAGGACATCTCATTTTAAGCTTTTTGATGTTGACCACCAGGTCGTTAAATCGTCAGAAGTGGTGGATACGGCAGGCCATGGCCATGGTGCCCTGGCAGACTTTTTAAAAGGCTTAAAGGTTGATCTTGTGATTTGTGGCAATATTGGGCCCGGAGCTCAGGAGGCCTTAAATAATGCCGGCATTGACTTTTATGGAGGCGTCACCGGTTCGGTGGATAAGGCCGCAGAGGATTTTCTGGCCGGCCAACTCGCTTATAATCCGAACGTGTGCTGCTCGGACCATGACCACGGCCATGGTCAAGGTCACTTTTGCGCCAATCATCAGCAGGACGACCGGTCTGGAGGCGGGTGGCATGAGTGACCACAACAATTGCTCGCACAATTGCAGCTCTTGCGCTAGCGGTTGCCCTTCCGGACAGGGGCCCAAAAGTCTTTTAAAACCGGCCAACCAACATTCAAAAATTAAAAAGGTGGTTGGCGTCATCAGTGGTAAGGGGGGCGTGGGCAAGTCCTTGGTAACCGCCCTTTTAGCAACGGCCATGCAGAAAAAGGGCCACCAATGCGCCATCTTGGATGCAGACATCACCGGCCCGTCAATTCCCCGTATGTTTGGCCTTTCTGAAAAGGCAAAAATATATGGACAAGAGATCCTGCCGGTGGAAGCAGCGAATCACATTAAAATCATGTCTGTTAACTTGCTCTTGGCAAAGGATACCGATCCGGTCGTATGGCGCGGCCCGATGATTGGCGGTGCTGTAGAGCAATTTTGGACGGATGTCTGCTGGGGCGATATTGACTACTTGTTTGTGGACATGCCACCGGGAACAGGCGATGTGGCGCAAACGGTTTTTCAATCCTTGCCGGTGGACGGTATTATTGTCGTCAGCTCACCCCAAGACTTGGTGGGGATGATTGTAGAAAAAGCCGTTAAAATGGCAGACATGGTCCACATTCCCGTGCTCGGTCTTGTAGAGAACATGGCCTATTTTCAATGCCCCTCCTGCGGTGATCAACACGCCATCTTTGGCGAGAGCCATCTTGAGCAATGGTGCCGCGACTACCAGGTCGAACTTAGCGGCCAAGTGCCCATTGATCCGGCCTTGGCACAAGCCTGTGACCGGGGCAATATCCATACGGTTGACGCCCCCTGGTTGAAGGACCTGGTGGTTGGGTTAGAGGCCTTATAATTGTTTTTTTGAGAGTTTTGAGCCCATATAAGAAGAGGGCCCCGCAGTAGTATGCGGGACCCTCTTCTTATAGGCTGTAAAATTAAGCTTATCGGCTCATGCTGTGGCGGTCTGCGATGGGGGTGTAGGTGAGGTTGTTGCTTGGCAGGTAGACATAGGCCGGGCGCATGATTTTGCTGTCCATGACCTGCTCCATGCGGTGGGCGCACCAGCCAACCATACGGGCTGCGGCAAAGAGGGGGGTATAGAGGTCCTCATCAATACCGAGCATATCGAAAATAACGCCTGTGTACAAGTCCACGTTGGCGCAGATATCGTAATCCGGACCCTTCCGATCTTTCAAAATGGCTTGAGTCAGGCGGGCAATATCTGTAATCAATTCATATTCAGGAACATGACCGGTTTTTTCTGCCAAGGCCCGGGCCTTGTCTTGCAATAATTCTGCCCGCGGGTCAGTTTTGGTGTAAACGGCGTGGCCCATCCCGTAAATCAAACCGCTGCCGTCAAAGGCCTTGCCGTCAATGATTTTTTCCAGGTAGGCGCGCAGTTCTTTTTCGTTTTTCCAATCTTTGACGTGGCCTTTGATGTCTTCAACCATTTGGTGTACCCGTTGGTTGGCACCGCCGTGGCGGGGGCCTTTTAAAGAGCCGATGGCGGTGGTGATGGCGGAATAGGTGTCGGTGCCGCTGGAGGAGACGACGTGGGTGGCAAAGGCGGAGTTGTTACCACCGCCGTGGTCTGCCTGAACACACAGCAAAAGGTCCAGCATTTCTGCCTCTTGACGGGTAAAATGAGAGTCCGGACGTGTCAAGTGCAGGATATTTTCAGCGGTACCGCCGTCAATCAAGGGCTGGTGGAGGATCAAACTCTTATTATCAAAATAATGTCGTTTGGCTTGATAGGCGTAGGCCAGCATCAGGGGGACTTTTGCGATTAAGTCGATGGATTGGGCTAAAAGCTTGTCTAAGGATACGTCATCCGGATTGTCATCATAGGTGTAGAGGGCCAAAATAATGCTCTGCAATTTGTTCATGATGTTCTGCGAAGGCGTTTTTAAAATGACGTCTTCTTTAAAGGTTGCCGGAAAATTACGGCGCTGGCTGAGCAATTGATTAAAATGCAGCAAGGATTTTTCCGTCGGTAAAAGGCCGAAGAGGAGCAGGTAGGCCACTTCTTCATAGCCGTAGCGTTCTTCATCGATAAAACCGTTGATCAAATCATCGAGTGGGATGCCGCGGTATTTCAGCTGGCCTTTGACAGGGATTTTCTTTCCGTCTTCAATGGCATAGCCGACAACATCCGAGATGCGCGTCATGCCCACCAGAACCCCGGTGCCGTTTTTATTACGAAGCCCTCGTTTGACATTGTATTTTTCAAAAACAGAGGGTTCGATTGCGTTATTTTGGCGTACATAGGCAATCAAATCGCTGATCTGTTTGCGCAATTCATCGTAATGTAAATCGTGTGCCATATTGATCATCCTTCCTTTCACGCATAAGGGCAGTATAGCATGGAAAATGTTTTCTGAAAAGTCTTTTTACAATTCAACTAATGCATAGAAAAGAAACTTGACAAGGGAGAAGGGGACGCCTACCCTTTAAAGTAGAGATAAAAGGGGGGCGTTTTTTATGGTGAAAGTACAATGGGGAATGCCAGCGGAGGCGGAGGCAATTCGCCGGACGGTTTTTATAGAAGAACAGGCTTTTGTTGAAGAGTTTGATGCGCTGGATGACCTGGCCTTGCATCTTGTCGTTTACGATGATGATGTGCCGGTGGGGACAGCGCGTGTTTTTTCGAATCCGGATGAGCCGGAGATTTACCGGATTGGGCGTGTTGCGGTATCCAAGCGGTCGCGGAAAAGCGGTGCCGGACGGCGGGTGATGGCGCTGGCGGAAGCCTTAATACTGGCCCAAGGCGGCCAGCGTGTTGAATTACATGCCCAGGCCCAGGCCAAGGGCTTTTATGAAAAATGTGGCTATCAGCAGCAGGGGCCGGGTTTCATGGAAGAGGATTGCCCGCATGTGCTGATGGTTAAAGAATTGGTCTTGAGGTGAGCTATGTCAGCAAATCTATCCAAACGTCGGTATGATCAGGAGCTGTCGCGGTTGATTGAAGGGCTTGGGGGCAGCCGGCCCTTATTGTATTTGCATTCCTGCTGCGGACCGTGCTCATCGGCCATTTTAGCCTATTTGGCGCCTTTTTTTCAGATCACGGTTTATTTTGATAACCCGAACATTTCGCCGCGGGCAGAGTATGACAAGCGGCTGTTCTATCAACAAAAAGTCATCGATGCCTTGCCGGAGGAATATGACATCCAGCTGGCAACGGGGCTGTATGATCCAACCCGCTTCCAACAGGCAGTGGCAGGCTATACCCACTTGGGTGAGGGCAGTGAACGCTGCTTCCACTGCTATGCCTTCCGCATGCGGGCGGCGGCAGAAGCGGCGAAAAAAGCCGGGGCTGATTATTTTGCTTCAACACTTTCCATCAGCCCCTATAAAAACGCTGAGAAGATCAACGCCATCGGGGAAAGCATCGGCGAACAGCTGGGGATTGCCCACTTGCCGAATGACTTTAAGAAAAAAGCTGGCTATCAGAAAAGCATTGCCTTTTGTAAAGCAGAAGGCATTTACCGCCAGTCCTATTGCGGCTGTCCCTATTCATACCGGGAATGGCAGGAGCGGTTGGCGGCGCAAGCAGAGGCGGGCCGTGAGTAGAGTTCGTCAATGAAGACCCTAGGGGGAGCCCACAAATCGTTGCGGGCAGCGGTATAGAAGGGGAGGATAGGATGCCGGGAACGCTTGTAAATGCGGGGGCCATCGTTTTAGGGGCCCTCTTGGGGCTCCTCTTGAAGCGGGGACTGCCGACGGAAGTGCGCAACCTGGTCATGCAGGTAAACGGTTTGGTGGTGATGATGATTGGCTTGAAAATGGCCCTCGAATCACCGAATGATGTGGTGCTGGTGGTGGGCTTATCCATTGGTGCCCTTATCGGCACGGCCTTGCGGCTGGATGACCGCCTAAACCATTTGGGCATGACGATTAAGGCCCGCCTGCGGGTGCAAGATTCGAATTTTGTAGATGGGTTTGTGTCCGCATCGCTGATTTTTTGCATTGGGGCCATGGCCATCGTCGGTTCTTTTGAAGCCGGTGTCAATCATAATTATGACGTATTGTTTGTGAAAGCCACCATTGACGGCATTATGTCGATTGTCCTAGCATCGACTCTGGGTGTCGGCGTGGCTTTTTCCGGGGCGGCGGTCTTCCTTTACCAGGGGGGCTTGACCCTCTTGGCAGGGGTTTTAGAGCCGGTCTTAACCGACCAGGTGATTGCTTACATGTCTTCGTCCGGTGGGCTTTTAATTGTGGCCATTGGCTTATCGGTGGCGGGCATTAAGGAATTTAAGACAGCAAATTTATTGCCCGGCATGTTTATTTGCGGCTTGCTGGGTTATTTCGTTTAAAGAAAGAGCGCCCTAGAGGAAGCTTCCGCTGGCTGGCAGAAGCCTTCCTCTAGGGCGCTGATTGCTTTGGTCATTATTTTTTCTTGGCATCAAAATTGAAAATCGGTTGGGCAACGTGGTCGCGCGACCAGTCAATGCCGGCGTTCAGTCCGTCTTTAATGAGGAGGGGCCAATTTTCGCTGTGGCTTTGCAGGACATCTTTGATGCGGGCCCAGAACTCACGACTTTCGTAGACCTGGCGACCCTCCCAGGGATGTTGATCAGCCGGGACCCCGTAAGCTTTTAGGTCTAGGGTCTTGGCGATATTTAAAGCCCGGTAGAGATGGTACTGCTGGCTGACGACGATGACCCTATGGGCGTTAAATTTATTTTTAGCGCGCAAGACGGAATTGTAGGTGTTGGTGCCGTCCGGATCAATTTCCATGGCCTTTTCAGGAATGCCGGCCTCTTTTAAATAGGTCTGCATGGCCTTTGTTTCATCGTAATAATTTTGGTCGGTATCGCCGGACAGGAGAAGCTTTCGACCGGCTTTATTTTTGTATAAGGCCGCTGCGGTATCCAGCCGTTCTGCAAGCATTGGACTGGGCTTGCCGTCGGCATTTAAACCGGCCCCCAGGACCAGGATGAGGTCTGTATTTTTGTCGGCCAATTCGTTTGGGGCCCAAAGATTATTGCTGCCTTGCGCTAAAACGTAGATGTTAATACCGATAAAAATAGTGGTAATGAGTAAAATTAAAATGAGGATCGTTGCAAATAGGTGCCATAGTTTTGAAAATAAACCGGTGATCAAGCGGCCGGCTTTACTGTCTTGAGACATAAGCATCCTCCTTTATGGTCTGTGTCAGATTATACAATAAACCGTTGTATTTTTAAACAGCCAACCGCCTTTTGACACAGAATCCTTAGCATGTTAGCATGACAGTGATATTTAGGAAGAAAGGTGTGAGTGGCTTGAAATGGATCGTGCGCCTCTTGGCGCTTTTGATTATTTTAGGAACAATTTTTGTCTTGCGACCGGTGCAATTGGAAGTCCCTTATGAAAGTCAATTGCCGACCTTGCCCAATGGCTGTGAAGCGGTATCTTTAGCCATGGTATCGTCTTATTATATGGCCCCCATTGACGGGGCAAGCCTTGTCAACAACTATTTGGACAAGGGCCCGATTGGGACTACCGATCCGCATGAGGCCTATGTCGGAGACCCCTACGGTGACGGCTATTACGCCTACCAGGCGGTCATTGCGCGAACGGCGCAGGCTTACTTTGACGATTGTCACCTGCCCTTAAAGGCCAAGGCACCGCTGGTAACAGACCCTTGGCGGCTGGCCTTTCATTTGCAACGGGGAGAGCCGTCCCTGGTTTGGATTACGGTGGACGATAAAAATCCGCGCCGCGATCCTAACGTGACCTGGCAGCTGGGCGATAAATCCTATTCGCCCTATACCAACTTGCACGTGGCCGTTCTTGACGGCATCAATTGGCGGTCTGTCCACTTGTCCGATCCGCAGAATGGCGCGCGGGAAATGCCGCTCTGGCTTTTTTTGAAAAATTATGTCCTGATGGGGATGCGGGCGGTAATCGTGACCCATTAGAAAAAACGACTGGTGCCATGCTGACTTTGGAAGGGGAGCCTTTTTAAAGTCAGCATGCGGTTCAGTCGTTTTTTTCTGCCTCGGCATCCAGAATCATTTGGGCTACGGTCGCTTCATCGCCGCCGGTAATAAAGAGCAGGATGCTGAAGGTTTTTTCTTCCAGGTCTTCTAAGGTATAAGCCCAATTGGCAGCGGCAAAATTATAGCGGTCCATTTGGTCCATGACATTTTCCTTGCAAATATAGGTGAAGGACTGCCAGTCTTCAGCCACGTCCAAGGCGTAATAATGGGTGTGTAAAGGCGGTTTATCCATGGTGCCTCCTAAAGGGCAGGGGGGCTTCTGCCAGCTCGCTAAAGGAATGAATGTAACGGTTGCAGCAGGTTTCAATGGCCTCCTCATCGCCGACGGCAGAGGGATCGGCCACGCCAACGGTGTAAAAGTCCGCTTGGGCTGCGGTGCGCAGTGCCGATAGGGTGTCTTCAAAAACAGCACAATCACCGGCTGTCAAGCCATAACGCTTGGCGCAATATAAAAAGATATCCGGTTCGCGCTTGCCCTTACCGATTTCCGCAACCGTGATGGAAAAATCAACCAGATCGGCTAAGCCGGTACGGGTCAACATGGGTTCGTAAAGGTAGCGCGGCGTAGCGGTGGCGATGCAGCAGGCAATGCCTCGTTCCCGTAAAAAGGATAAGTAAGCCAGGGCCCCTTCTTTAGGCTGTATCCGGGTCAGGTAATCCGCCTGCATCCGGCCCTGGTATAGGTCAATGACCTCGGTCCGGGTAATGTCCGGATGCTTGGGCAAGAGGGCTTCCATCAACAAATCAAAAGCCCCGTGCCGATTGACCAGCCGGTCCATCTCTGCCCCGTAGTCGACACCGTTTTCGGCTAAAATACAGGCCAAATGATGTCGCCAATAGGGCATGGAATCCACCAATGTTCCGTCCATGTCAAAAATAGCTGCCTGCATGGTACCCCTCCATCTTCTCTGCCTTAAAATAATATTGCCAAGACCAGTATACCATGCAGACGGGCGGCTGCAAACATACGGATTGCGCCCGGTTGGGGGCATGTGCTATTATTCAGTTAGGAGGAATGCGTATGAACAGTAAACGATTGATACGGCTTGCCCTGCTGGCATTGGCGGTCATCGGTTTGGGAGGCCGCCAGGTCAAGGCAGCAAAAGAATCGATGACGCTGACCCTGATCAACGCCACAGAAGAAAGCCTGGATGTCTACCTGGGCACCGATACGGCAGCTCATTTATTGGAGCAAAAAGGGCTTGACCCCGGTCAGGAAGCGACCTTTCTCTTGACCGACCTGCCCCTTGGTCCGCATACGGCCATCGTGGCTGAAATTTCTTCCCGCGACCGGATGGCGGTCTTCCGCCGACACTTGATTTATGATTTAGATGCGGTAGAAGGACCTTATAAGGGGCTGATCGTCGATTACGGCAAAGGCGTAATTGATGTAAAAATGGTACGCAAATGATCCAGCTGACAGAAACCCTATTAAACCCTGAGGTGACTCGGCGGGGCTTGCTGATTACCGGTGGAAGGCCACCGTCGCCACCGCTTATTGACCAGGCCCGCCAATGCTGTCATTTTACCCTTTGTGCTGACAGCGGTGCGGCCTGCTTGTTTCGTATGGGAATTTTTCCCGACCTGATCATCGGCGATATGGATTCACTGGCGCCGGATATTTATGCGGAGCTGCAGAAATCACATTGTCAAACGGTGGTTTTGCCGACAGAAAAGGATTACACGGATACCCAAGTGGCGCTCGAATGGCTCTTTGACCATGACTATGAAGAAGTGGTGCTGTTGGGCGGTACGGGCAGCCGTTGGGACCATAGTGCCGGCAACGGCTTTTTGCTGACCGGCTTTGGCCGACGGAACAAGCCCATTGTGATGTGGGATGCGGTCAATGCCATGCGCTATATTTCGCCGGGACACTACCGGGTGCCCGCTTCGGACCACCGCCTGAGCCTGGTACCGACAGATGATGCAGGGATAGGCTTGAGCCTGTCGGGCTTATATTATCCGCTGGAAGGGGCGGATGTCCCTTTTGGCCAAAGCCTCTTAATCAGCAATGAATTTTCTGAGCCCTATGCCAGCATTGAGCTGATGCGCGGCGATGCCTGGCTTTTTGTCAGCCGTGACGCTTGAGGCGGTGCGGTAGGCTCCACTGCCTGCGATAATCACAATAGAGGACATAGCAACTTACAGCTGAACCCAAGGAGGATATATGATCTGGATGTATAATATGGACGCCCTATCAGATAAGGATCGGGTGCAATTGATGAATGTATTGAACGGTTTAAATGAACCCTGGCGGCAGTTGAGCCCCGGCGATTTATTGTTAACGGTGCAGGAAATATTGGACAACGGCCAGGGGCAATTGAACAAAGAGCCTGATGATGCGCCGGATGTTCCCTTTATGTTGATGGACCTGGATGACCCCCTGCTGGATCAACTCCTGGCCGGCTTGCGTGACCGAGAAATTGACCTGCCCTATAAGGCCATGGTGACTGATAATAATCGGACCTATTTGCTGGGAGACCTGGTCCGCCACATCCAAGAAGAAGACCGGGAGGTTCGGGCACTGGTCAAACTTCAGCGGCTCATGAAAGGGACCACCGCTTTTGAGGAAAAAGATTATGATGCGGCCTCCTGGCAGGCCTTTCAAGCGGTTTATCAAGAAGCCGAAGATGCCTTACAACGGGCAAAGACCGGCGATATGACGCCTGATGAAGCGGAAGCCATCTTAAAAAATTTTAATATGAGTGTCTTAAATTTGATTGGACAGGCGTAAAGATGGCGCGCTATACGCCGTCTCCCTGGGCCACCCAAGCGGCTCAGCGAGACCGGCTGATGCAGCTGGCCGCCGCCCATTCGTTTGAGGACCCCTGCCTGGTGATGGACCCCTTTGGGCGGGCCCCCTTATCGGCGGTGGTCTGCTTTCATACGGATTGGCCCCGGTCCTTTACCCTTGAAGTGGCCGGTTTATGCCGGCAGACGCCTAGGGCTAAACGGCATTTGATTGGGGTCTGGGGGCTGCCTGCCGGTGAAAGAACGCCGGTTGTCCTTCATGACGGAGCAGGTGACCGCACCGTGTTGTTCGCTGAGACGCCGTCAATCCAGGGCCCGGCATTTTCCTGTGATGGTGACAGGGCTGACTTTTTTGGGGTTGTCTTCGCAGACGGTGAAAAAGGTCCGCTGGCTTATGATGCAGCAGGGCGTCTGCGGTGGTGCCTCACAGATCCCTGCAGCCATGTCCTGGCCATCAACCGGCGGGGGCATTTTTTGACCGGGGCCCCGCTCAATCCGGCACCGCCGCATGCGGGGACCGCCATCTGGGAAATAGATCCGTTGGGATACCTTTACCGAGAATGGCGGTTTGGCGCCGGCTTTTCTGATGATTTACTTGAAATAGCGGATGGCAGCTTATTGGTCATCGGCGGCGACCCGGGCCAAGGAACGGTCCGCAATACGCTTTGGAAACTTTTGCCGGATGGTCATGCGCAGATTTTTTGGCAACCGGACGACCAGCTGCGTCAATTGTCGCAGCGTACCGGACAAAGCGGCAGTGACCCGGTTCAATTGACCTCTCTTTATGAAGACCCGGAGGAGGGCTACATCTGGGTGAGTGCAGCCGCCTTGGGCATGAGTTTTGTGCTGGATCCGGTCACCGCTGCTTGCCGGCAAATTTTTGCTGAGCGCCGGTTACAGGGGACCTTTCCGGAGCCAGCTTTTTGTCAGGTAACCTACCCGGCCGACGAATATGACCCGGCGGCCTTGCTTCCGGTGCCCAGCGGAACGGTACACTTGCTGTCCCATCGTTTGGCGGAGGGGCAGGGCTTGCCGGAGGTGCGTCTTTGCACAGGCTTGACCTGTCAGTCCCTTTGGCAGGGTCAGAACAGTTCTCCGGTTCTCAACCGTTTGCGCCCGGTGGATGACGCTTTTCTGGTCCACCTGGGGGCTGTTGCAAAAGACAATCATCCGCCGGCCATTTATCGGGCCATGGAGAAGGCAGCCGTTACCAGTGAAGGTTGCCTGATGAGGCCGGATGGAAAGGTCCTGCTGGAATATAGCTTGGCAGAGGCCGCTGCTGACCTGCGCCTCTTTGCACCGATGACCTTAAAAGCCCTGAATGAAGAGGCCGTGGGCATACTCGGTAGCTGGCAAATGCCACTTCAGGTGGATGTTGCCCTGCCGGTCAGCGCTGAGGAAGAAGGCTTGGATGACTGTCATGGGACGATTTTTCAATACGGAGATGCCCTATATGTTAAGGCCAGCTTTTACCAAGGCGAGGCGGTGGCCTTGCGATTGGCACAAGAGGACCACACAGAGTGGTATTACCTGCCAACCAATCGCCGTCCTTATGGCAGCGAATGGCGCTACAGCGTGAATGAAGGGATTGAACGCCCTATTATTTGGCGGGTGCCCCTGGCAGACAAAACCGGCCGCTGGACCCTGGCGTTATGGGTTGACGGCACCCTGCTCCACGATAGGCCGATTGACCTATATGCGGAGGCACCGGGTAAGGGTTAAGTCATTTTAAGCGGTTAAGCTCATAAAAATAGGCTTTGCGTGATGATTTCACGCAAAGCCTATTTTAGATTATGGAGCGGCTAGTGATTATAAGTGGTTAGACCCATCCATGTCTGTATTGCGGAGGGTGACGTCATGGGCGCCGCCTTCAACGATAGAGGTGGCGCTCACCAAGGTTAATTTGGCCTTGTCCTGTAATTCCTGAATGGACATGGCGCCGCAATTGCACATGGTTGAGCGAATTTTGCTTAAGGAAAGCTGGACATTATCTTTTAGGGCACCGGCATAGGGAACGTAGGAGTCAACCCCTTCTTCGAATGAAAGCTTGCCGTCGCCGCCCATGTCGTAGCGCTGCCAATTGCGCGCACGGGCAGACCCTTCTCCCCAATATTCTTTCATATAGCTGTTGCCGATGTGCACCTTATTTGACGGGCTTTCGTCAAAGCGGGCAAAGTAACGTCCCAACATGACGAAGTCTGCGCCCATGGCCAAGGCCAGGGTGATGTGGTAATCGTAAACAATTCCGCCATCTGAGCAAATGGGGATGTAAATGCCCGTTTCTTCGTAGTATTTTTGACGCGCCTCTGCCACCTCAATGACCGCCGTTGCTTGCCCCCGGCCAATGCCCTTTTGCTCCCGGGTAATGCAGATGGAACCGCCGCCAATCCCGACTTTGACAAAGTCGGCGCCGGCATCTGCCAGGAAGCGAAAGCCTTCAGCGTCAACAACATTGCCGGCACCGATGATGACATCGTTCCCATAGTGTTCACGTGCCCATTGGAGCGTACGCGCCTGCCATTCGCTGAACCCTTCAGAGGAGTCGATGACCAGCGCATCTGCTCCGGCTTCAACCAAGGCCGGAATACGGTCTTCGTAATCACGGGTGTTGATACCGGCGCCGCAAATATAGCGCTTACGGTCGTCTAAAAGCTCTAAAGGATTATCCTTGTTGGTGTCATAGTCCTTACGGAAAATCAAATAGAGGAGGTGGCCGTCTTTATCGATAATCGGCAGCTGGTTTAATTTATGTTTCCAAATCAAATCGTTTGCCATCGGAAGCGTTGTATCTTCCCGGCCAACGATTAAGTCTTTAAAAGGGGTCATGAAGTCCTTGACCTGCATATCGCGCGGTGTGCGTGAAAGGCGGTAGTCACGACTGGTTACGATTCCCAGGAGCTTGCCGTTCGGTCCCCCGTCATCGGTTACGGCCATGGTTGAATGACCGGTTTTTTGCCGCAAGGAGAGCACATGGGCCAGCGTGTCTTCCGGGCGCAAATTGGAATCGCTGGTGACGAAGCCGGCTTTATGTTTCTTCACCCGGCGGACCATGTCAGCCTGATTTTCAATAGACTGGGAGCCGAAGATAAAAGAAATGCCCCCTTCTTGAGCCAGGGCGATGGCCAGGGTATCGTTTGAAACCGCCTGCATTACAGCAGATGTCAGCGGAATATTGACGGACAGTCTAGGGGTGTCGCCCTTTTTAAAACGGCACAGGGGTGCTTTAAGGGATACTTGATTTGGAATGTGTTCAGCTGAAGTATAACCGGGCAAGAGTAAGTACTCACTGAAAGTATGAGACGGTTCATCGTAAATAAAAGCCATATCATGCGCTCCTTTCAAAATTAAAGTTCAACACCGTGATTTTCCGGTAAAATTTCGATCCAATAACCGTCCGGGTCGGCAATGAAATAAATGCCCATGGCAGGATTTTCAAAAACGATGCAATCCAGCTGCTTGTGTAAAACGTAAGCTCGAGCAAAATCGTCTACTTCAAAGGCCAAGTGAAATTCATTTTCGCCTAAGTCATAAGGACCCGGGTGGTCCCGCAGCCATGTTAACTCAAGCTGGTGGCGACTTTCACCATCGCCCAAATAAACAATGGTAAAACTTCCGTCATCAGAATTGATCCGGCGGACCTCTTTAAGGCCCAGGGTTGTTTCGTAGAAGGCCATCGAATTTTCCAAATCGGTGACATTGATGTTGTTGTGTAAAAAACGAAATTGCATAAGTGCCCTCCTCATAGTGGTTTTCCTAATTGTAGCACAAGCCGTGCGATTTCAACAGAGGTCATTCTTTTATCCATCAAAAGGTCGACCGGGTATGGTATAATAACTGTAGCTGAAGGAGGGAAAGTTATGAGCGAATGGGCGCAAAATTTGCCGCCACACAGTGAAGAAGCGGAAAGTGCCGTATTGGCTGCGATGTTTCGAGAGCGCGACAGCATTCATGAAGTTGTGCAATTGATTAAAGAAGAGGATTTTTACCTTCCTGAAAACGGTATTATGTTTCGGGTCATGGTGGAGATGAATGAAGCCGCAGAGCCCATTGACTTGATCACCGTTACCGAACGGCTTCGTAAAATGAACTTGCTGGAAAAAGCCGGCGGTTTAAAGCGAGTGGCACAAGTCGCTGGTGCCATCGGTTCTGTTTACAACTGTGCGCATTACGCGAAAATTATTCGTGAAAAAAGCGTTTTGCGCAAATTGATCCATGCCACCGGGCACATTTCGGATCGGTCCTTTGAGGACGCAGACCCGGTGGAAGAAATTTTGGATGAAGCGGAAAAATTGGTGCTGGATATTTCACAGGACCGGGCGCGTGGCGGTTTGGTGCCGGTTGGCGAAATTGTCGATGCCAATTTGGAGCGGTTGGAAAAACTTTCCCAACAGACCGGTGATTTGACGGGTACCCCTTCAGGCTTCGTAGACTTAGACCATATTACATCCGGCTGGCAGAAGAGTGATTTTATCATCATTGCAGCCCGGCCAGCCATGGGGAAAACTGCCCTTTGTTTGAACATGGCGTCAAATGCGGCCATGGGCGATAAGGGGGTGCCGGTGGCGATCTTTTCTTTGGAAATGAGTAAAGAGCAATTGGTTCAGCGCTTGATTTCAGCCACCGCCCAGGTGGACCAATCTTACTTGCGCACTGGCTCATTGCCGGAAGAAGACTGGGCGCCCTTGGTGGCGGCCATAGGCCCCCTGGCTGAAGCGCCGATTTATATTGATGATACACCGGCCATCAGCATCCGTGAATTGCGGGCCAAGGCCCGGCGGTTACAGGCGGAACACCCGGATTTGGGCCTGATCATCATTGACTATCTGCAACTGATGGGCGGTAGCGGTAAAAGCGAAAACCGACAGCAGGAAGTTTCTGAGATATCCCGTTCGCTAAAAGCCTTAGCCCGCGAGCTGGATGTCCCGGTGATCGCCCTATCCCAGCTTTCCCGTTCTGTAGAGGCCACACAGGATAAACGCCCGGCCTTATCTCATTTACGGGAATCCGGTTCTTTGGAGCAAGATGCTGACCTGGTGCTCTTCATCTACCGGGAAGAGTATTATTTCCCTGAAGAAACGGAAAGACAAGGCATTGCAGACATCATCATCGCCAAACATAGAAATGGCGCAACCGGCTCTGTAGCCCTGTCTTTTCAAAAGGAATTCACCAAGTTTGGTAATCTGGCACAATACGCAGAACCGCCAAGGGACCTTTCATAATTTACTTTTTGAATTTCAACATTTACTTTTGAATTTCAACCATCTTTTGTTGTTTAAGGGACTTTAATATGATATTCTTTTGCAAGAAGGTGGTGTGTATGGATCTTTATGTCTTTGCGACCAGTGATGTTCATGGCTATATTGGTCCGACGGATTATTTGGCCAACAGCAAGTCTACGAACCTAGGGCTGGCAAAAGCAGCCGGCGTTATTGAATCTGTGCGTCAACAGCATGAGCATGTTATTTATATCGATAATGGCGACCTGATTCAAGGATCGGCGTTGGCACAATACCTTGCCCTCTATTATCCGGAAAAAGGCCCTCATGCCTTGGTTGATTGCTTAAACCGCATGGGTTGTGATGTGGGCGTTATCGGCAACCATGAATTTAACTTTGGCCGAGCCTATATGGATAAAGGCCTGCACGATGCCACCTTTCCAATCCTTGGTGCAAATATATTAAAGGAAAGCACAGGCGAGCCGGCTTTTCAACCCTATGCCATTATTGAACGGCAGGGTATACGTATCGGTGTCTTAGGACTTGTGACCGAGTTCGTTCCCCGCTGGGAAAAAAGTGCACACATTAAGGGCTTGCGCTTTGCCAACCCGATTGAAACGGCGGCCCGGTGGGTGCCGATTATTCGAGAAAAAGCGGATATCGTTATCGTTTCCTATCATGGCGGATTTGAACGAGATCCAGAAACCGGTGAGTCCATCAGCTTACAAAAAGGGGAAAATGTGGCTTGCGCGCTGGTGGATGAAGTGCCGGGCATTGATGCCCTGATCACCGGTCATCAACACCGTCAGATGTGCGGAATTTATAAAAATGTTCCCTTTGTGATGCCCGGTTGGCGGGCTGAAGCGCTGGGGCTCATTCATTTGTGCCTGGAAAAGGGAGCAGACGGTTCCTACCAGGTGGCCTGTCATGATGCTTGCTTGTTAAACAGCGGTCATGTGGAGCCCAACCCCGACATTATGGCGGCCATAGGGCCCTTGGCGCAAGAGGTAGAAGAGTGGCTGGACCAGCCCATTGGTAGGGTCGAGGGCGATATGGAGATTCGCGATCCGATTTTTGCCCGCAGCCATATGCACCCCTATGTTGACTTTGTCAACCGCCTGCAAATGCAGGTGTCCGGCGTGGATATTTCCTGTACCGCTATTTTTAATGCCCAATCTTCGGGCTTGCCGGAAACCGTAACGGTGCGCAATATTGTCAATAATTATGTTTATGCCAATACGCTTGCCGTATTGGACGTTAGTGGTGAAGATTTAAAAAAAGCACTTGAAAGATGTGCAGCTTTTTATAAAATAAATGAAGGCGGTTCATTGGGGATTAGCGATGCCTTTGCAAAGCCGTTTATCCAATACTACAATTACGATATGTATTCAGGAATTGACTACACCATGGATATACGTAAACCGGTGGGTGAGCGGATTGTTCAATTGCTCTACCACGGTGAACCTGTGCATGCCGACCAGCGGCTAAAAATTGTTATGAACAATTATCGGGCTGTAGGCGGCGGTGAATATCCAATGTACGGCAAAGAGAAGGTCGTTCAGGATATTCAGGTGGATATGGCGGACCTGATTGTTGAATATATCGTCCACAATCCGGTTATAAAAGCACAGCAAAGCAACAACTTGCAAGTACTGTACTGAGCATGTCACGAATCATGAAAGAGGTAAAAGAGTATGGAAGACTTACTTAATCGCAGTGGTGTCAAACGCGTTATTTTTTATCGTGGCGATTATATCATTCGTCAAGGCGAACCGGTAGATAATATTTATTATCTGGAAACAGGACGGTGCTATCGTGGCGCAAAGACGGAAGGCGGCAATGAAGTATTCTTTGACTTTAAAACCGCTTTCGGCTCATTTTATGATGCCCTGGTTGGGGTTTTGGCCATGTTTTCAAATGACCAGGTCAGTGAATGCAACTTTATCGCCACAGAGCCGGTGTGTGCTTATCGCATTCCTGTGGATGTGGCCATGGCCTATTTCAGTGAAGACGCTGACCTATTAAAAGGCTTATTAGCGGTAAGCATTGAAAAACAGCGGCAAATCAGCTGGCTCTTTGCAGCACGCCAGGAAGGGCGCGTTCCCAATCAATTGTGCAAGCTTCTGTACTTTAATTCCTACTTAACGGAAGAGGGGCGGCGGCGCGTTAGCCCGGATTACTCCAGCTTTATTCGCTTGTCCCAGAAACTCGGTGTGCATAAGGTCACCATTTCAAAAATGATGCGGGCACTTCGTGAGCAAGGTGCCATTGTCACGGAAGGGCGTCGCGTGTTTATTACGGACACGGATTTAATGCTGGAATATATTATGAATGGGCGCCAACTCATCTATTAAAAAAGCTAATCGGCGACCTTGGACCTTGCAATCCCTTGCTAGAAGCGGGATTGCAAGCCAGGTCGCCTTTGTTTATAAAGAGGTAGTTCATTTAAATCATAGTATTTTAATATTCGACATGGTATGATGTTACTGACAATTGTAGCAATTTGAATTGCTTGTATTATTTGATTTTTTGAAATGGAGTGTGACAAGAAAAATGGAAATGTCTAGTCGCGTATCACATATGCAATCTTCTCCGATTCGTCGCCTGGTGCCCTATGCTAATGCGGCACGGAAAGCGGGCAAAAAAGTTTATCCTTTAAATATCGGCCAACCGGACATTAAAACCCCGAAAGGCTTTTTTAATGCCATTCGTGATGTTGATTTGGAAGTTTTAGCTTATGCCGATTCTGCCGGTGATGCGACATTAATTGAGGCCATTCAGGCTTACTATAAAACCTATGATATGGATTTTGACCAAGATGAAATCATCATCACCAATGGCGGCAGTGAAGCCTTGCTTTTTGCAATCATTACCCTGTGTGATCCGGGTGACAATATTGTGGTGGCTGAGCCCTTCTATACCAACTACAACGGCTTTGCTTCTGCGGTCAATGTTGAAGTGCGTGGGATTACCACCAAAGCGGAAGACGGCTTCCATTTTCCGGCCCGCGAAGAAATTGAAAAAGTGCTGGACGACAAAACACGCGCCTTTATTTTAAACAACCCGGGCAACCCGACCGGGGTGGTCTATACCGCTGAAGAAATTAAAATGATTGTTGACATTGCCATTGATAAAGACATCTTTATTGTGGCCGATGAGGTGTATCGTGAATTTGTCTATGACGGTTTAGACTATAAGAGCTTCGGTAACTTCCCGGAAGCTGAGGACCGCGTTGTGATTGTTGACTCGGTCTCCAAGCGCTACAGTGCCTGTGGTGCGCGCATCGGGAGCCTGGCATCTAAAAATAAAGACTTTATGGGCGGTGTCCTAAAACTTTGCCAAGGACGTCTATGCGTACCGACCATTGAAATGATTGGTGCTACAGAATTGTACCGGACGCCGGTTGACTACTTTAAAGAGGTCAATGATGAATACCGTAAGCGTCGTGATACGGTCTTTAACGCCCTGAAAAAAATGGATGGCGTTATCTGTGAAGAACCGAAGGGTGCTTTTTATGTGGCCGTTAAATTACCGGTTGATGATGCGGAAAAATTCATTATTTGGATGCTTTCCGATTTTGACTACCAGGGAGAGACCCTTATGATGGCGCCTTTAGAAGGGTTCTATGCAAGTCAGGGCTTAGGGAAAAACGAAGCCCGGATTGCTTATATTTTAGAAACCGGCGAGCTGGAAAAAGCCATGAAAGTTTTAGAAGAAGCCTTGAAAGCTTATCCCGGACGTCAGGTCATTTAACCTGAACAGGAAAAAATCGCTCAACATTTTATGTTGGGCGATTTTTTTGTATAATAGAGGGGCCTTTAAGGCTAGCACAGGAGGAACAATCATTGAAGAAAGTTATTGCTTTATGGATTATTATGGTCTGCTTTATCGGTGGATGTGCACCGGCTGAAGAGGAAACACCGACGGCTACAGATGGCCTGTTGAAAATTATTTTTATTGACGTTGGCGAAGGGGACAGCGCATTAATCATCGCTCCTGATGGCAAGGCAATGCTGATTGATGCTGGCGTTCCTTCCGCTTTTCAGACGGTTGACAATGTTTTGTCGGCCTATGGTGTTCGGCAGCTTGAGGCGGTGGTGGCAACGCATGCCCACGAGGACCATATGGGTGGCCTGGTAGGCATTTTAAATAAATATCAGGTGACCGCCCTTTACGGCAATGGCTATTCGGATAGCCGGATATTTTCTGCGTATTTAAGCGCTGCGCAAGTCCAGGGATTGACCCCGGTTGCCTTGCAGGCTGGAGATCGGATTAATTTTTCCAAAGGCCTTGCCTGTGAGGTGGTGGGGCCGAGAGATGCCAGCGGGGCTGACGGAAATAGTGCGAGCATTATCATGCGGATAACTTACGGGCGCCATCACTTCCTGTTTACCGGCGATGCTGAAAAGGCTGAAGAGGATGATGTTTTGGCGAAATATGGCAAGGGTATTCGTTCAACGGTGATTAAAGTTGGTCATCACGGCAGTACCACGTCCAGTTCGCCGGCATTTGTCCAGGCGGTAAAGCCCAAGCTGGCGGTTATTTCTGTTGGGGCAAACAGTTATGGTCATCCGGATCAATTGGTGATTCATCGCTGGCAAAAGCTTGGTGCAGAGGTTTATAGTACGGAGCAAAGCGGGCATATTGCCTTAGAAAGCGACGGCCAAAACTTGTACCTATCCACCCAGAAAACCAATACAGCCTTGGCGGCCTAAATAAAATTTAGCAGGGCATCGGGCCAAATGAGCAGGCCAATCAGCAAACCGATGGCCAACCAGGAGACCAGGGGGATCGGTTTGCGGCTGACGGCACCGACCCAGATGCTATCGATGATTCCTTGTAGAAGCGCTAAAATAATGCTGATGAGGAAGATGCGCGGATAAAAACCGGCACCGCATAAGAAGGCGGACAGGCCGATGACCCATCCGTCGCCCTCCCCAAACCCTTGCGGATAGAAGTATAGGACGGGTAAGATGATGACAAGGGCGAGGGCAACCATAATCAGCCGTGAGGTCATGATCGGCGTCTGCCAGACAAGGACTTCTACCCCAATTAAGCCGGCAAGGGCCAGTAAATCAACGGTTAGGATGGACCGATAGGCAAAATCATCATAAGCGAGCAGGAAGAGCAGGCAGCCCAAGAGGACATACCAGGCCGCCAACCGGGCATCGGCTGTGCGACTAAAAATAGCGATGGACCAAAAGGCGGGAAAGATGGCCGGCAGGACGATATATTTGGCCGATAGGGCAATGGCCTCTTGCCTGCGCCGCAAGGCAAAAAGCGCCAAGCCGCTGCAGACGGCCCAAACGGATAAAAAAATAAGGGGTAAGAGTAAGGTGTTTGTAGAATTGGACAAGGTAGACCCTCCAGGAATATAGGGAGTATAACATGAATGAATTTTTGCAGGCTGCCATGGAGAGCGGCGTTACAGATGTTCACTTTACCCATGACGGCGTTTACGTGAGAAAAAACGGAAAGCTTGACAAGGTAGCTGGTGTCCAATGGACAGCAGCTGACCTGTTGGCCTTTTTTCAGCATCAAGGCCTAGCCGTTCAAGATGATTTTGCAGTTTCCTTGTTCGGCCGCCGGGTCCGGGTGCATCGCTACCAAACCTACCACGGCTCAGCTTGGGCCTTGCGATTTTTACCCGGCCAGGTGCCGGATATTCAAGAGCTTCATTTGCCGGATCAGCTGGCGCGACTGGCCACAGAAAAAAGCGGTTTGATTTTACTAACCGGACCGACAGGCAGCGGCAAGTCTACCAGCTTGGCTGCGATGCTGAAGCACCGGGCTGCTGCCGGCGGTCACCTGATGACCTTTGAACGGCCGGTGGAGTATTTGCTGGCGTCGGATGAGGCGCTTATTACGCAAACTGAGCTGACAGCAGATGAGGCCCTGGCCCCTCTGTTGGCAGCTGCCTTGCGGGCGGATCCGGATGTCATCATGGTTGGCGAAATTCGCACAGCAGAAGCGGCAAAGGGCGTCTTGTATTTGGCCGAAACCGGGCACCTGGTGATGACGACCCTGCACAGTGCAGATGTGGTTCAGGCGCTGATGCGGTTGGTGCACTTGATTGATGCCGAAGAGCGCCCCTTGTGGCAAGGCATTTTAGCGGAAGTATTGCGTGGTGTCGTTGCCCAAACCTTGATATCCAGTCCGCTGACAGACGGGCTCTTACCGGTTGCGGAAGTCTTGCTTCAATCTGAAGGGCTGGCCCGTCAAATTAGAGACGGGGCCTGGTCCCTGATTGCGCAAAGTCTTGAAAACCAGGGCGGCGGATTGAGCTTTGAAGCCCATTTGGCCAATCACGTTCAAAGGGGTTTATTGGATGCGGCGGATGCCTTTCAATTGGCCCGCCATCCGGAGCGATTGACGATACTGTTAGGCATGTCATAAACCAGGAGATGTTATGCAGGGAGCGATTTTTGATTTAGACGGAACCCTCTTGGATTCCAATGGCGTATGGAAACAAGTGGATGACGTTTTTTTAGCACGCCATCATTTGACCAAAGATGCAGAGTACACACGGGCAGTGACCCAAATGGAGTACAGCGCTTCTGCGGTCTTTGTCGCTGAAAAATACCATTTGGACATGAGCCCACAAGAGATTATGGCAGAGTGGGAAGCCTTGTCTTTAGAGGCTTACGCCCAGCAAATTCCCATGAAAGAAGGGGCCAGAGAGGTCTTGACCGCCCTTGCAGAGGCGCAGGTCCCTTTGGCCCTGGTGACCTTATCACCGGCTGTCTTGTACGAAGCGGCCTTAAAACGTCACGGCGTCCTGGACCTTTTTCAATTGAAAATGACCGTGCCCAAGGCCCATGAGCAGGGCAAAGATCGGTTTCTATACGATGCGGTTTGTCGTGAATTGGCCATTCCGGCCGCTGCTTGCATCGGGTTTGACGATGACCTGTCGGCTTTAGAGGCCATGCGGGCTTCGGGTATGACCGCCTATGCCTTGCAGGATATGCGCAATGGCGACATGAAAAACCTTTACTCGGCAGCCGGCTTCCCGCAATATTCATGGGCAGAGATCCAGGGAATAATACTGTCTGATAAAATTTATTGATAAGACATGGACACCTGCCCCCTCGATATGGACGCAGGTCTATGGTAGCATAATTCTATCTCATGGAAAGTGGTGATTCGATGAAATACATCGTTCTTTTAGGTGACGGCATGGCCGACTATCCGGTGCCGGATTTAGATGGCAAGACGCCCTTGGAGGCGGCTCATATTCCGACTTTTGATAAATTGGCCCAAGAAGGGGATACAGGCTTGGTGCATACCATTCCGGAAGGGTTTCCGCCCGGTTCTGACGTGGCAAATCTTTGTGTTATGGGCTATGACCCGGTTCAATTTTACAGCGGGCGTTCGCCCCTGGAAGCGGTCAGCATTGGGGTGCCCTTGGCAGCTGATGATGTGACTTATCGCATGAACTTGGTGACGGTAACGGAAGATGGGGCCTTTGAAGACTTGACCATGGTGGATCATTCAGCCGGTGAAATAACCACAGCTGAAGCGGATGCCTTGGTTCAGGCCCTTAACGAAGCCTTGCCCCTGGCCGAGAATGAAATTTATACCGGCACCAGTTATCGGCACTGCCTGGTGGTTCATGGTGGGCAGACAGGGGCCGACCAAACACCGCCTCATGATATTTTAGAGCAAAAAATCGGCGCCTATCTGCCGAAAGGCGTACAAGCGGACTATTTCAATCAACTTATGCGTGCGTCTATGCCGATTTTAAAAGATCATCCGGTTAATCGCAAGCGTATTGCAGATGGCAAACGACCGGCAAACTTGGCTTGGTTCTGGGGAGAAGGCACCAGCCCGGCGCTTACCTCCTTTAAGGAATTATATGGTAAAACCGGCGGGGTGGTCAGCGCAGTGGACCTCCTGAAAGGCTTGGGGCTGTCAGCAGGTTTGACGGCACCGGAAGTGGAAGGGGCCACCGGAACCCTGGATACCAATTATGAAGGCAAACTGGCGGCCGCCTTGACCATTTTAAAGGACAATGACTTTGTTTACCTGCATTTTGAAGGACCGGATGAAGCCGGTCATCATGGGAACCCGGTGGAAAAAATAACGGCCATAGAACGGTTGGACCAGCGTGTTTTACAACCGCTGATGGCGGCCCTGGCAGAAGCCGGTGAGCCCTATCACTTGCTCCTTATGCCGGACCATGCCACCCCCATTGTTGAACGCACCCATACAGCAGACCCAATTCCCTTTACCCTGTACCGATCCAACCAGGAACCGACACATCCGGCAAAAGGTTATACTGAAAAACATGCGCAGGAAACGGGCTGGGTTGTGCCTGAAGGGCATACGCTTATGCGCCTGCTGCTGGCAGAATAAAATAACCATTATAAACAGATGGTTGCCATTTTTTGGTGACCTCTGTTTTTTTATGAAAAATATTTTTTGCAGTGTATATTAAGTAAAATTGTGGTAGAATTTCGATAGGTTAGATTATTATAATAAGAGCCATTTTTTGTTTCTATGAAAGGAGACCTTATGGACAAGCAGTGGATGGAAATTAAGAGCTATCAAGAGATTGTTTTTGAGCGTGCCGGAAAAATTGCCAAGATTACCATTAATCGGCCGGAGGTCCACAATGCCTTTACGCCCCTCACCATACAGGAAATGATTGAGGCCATGACCATTTGTCGTGATGATGCGAGCATCGGCATCGTCATCCTAACCGGGGCAGGTGATAAAGCTTTTTGTTCCGGCGGTGATCAAAAAGTCCGAGGTAATGGTGGCTATGTGGGCCAAGATGGGATTGCCCGGTTAAACGTGCTGGATTTGCAACATTTGATTCGTATTTTGCCGAAACCGGTTGTTGCCATGGTTAAAGGCTGGTCCATCGGCGGCGGAAATATTTTACAGCTGGTTTGTGACATTACCATTGCTGCGGATAACGCCCGTTTTGGGCAAACCGGTCCGAAAGTCGGCTCTTTTGATGCCGGCTATGGTTCCGGCTATTTGGCCAGAGTGATTGGTCACAAAAAAGCTAAAGAAGTTTGGTTTATGTGCCGTCAGTATACAGCTGAAGAGGCTTGCCAAATGGGCTGGGTCAATACCGTTGTGCCTCTGGCGGAGGTAGAAGATGTGACCCTGCAATGGTGCGAACGCATGCTTATGATGTCGCCGACGGCTTTACGTTTTATCAAAGCGTCAATGAATGCAGATACGGATGGCTTGGCTGGGCTTCAGCAATTGGGTGGCGACTGCACCATGCTGTATTACACCACAGATGAAGGCAAGGAAGGGAAAAATGCCTTTTTAGAAAAAAGAGATCCGGATTTTGATGCCTTTCCCAAGTTTCCTTGAGGAACAGTTACATGCTACATGACAATTGGTTAATGAAACGCGCTCAGCAGACACCAGATGCCTTAGCCTTGGTTTTTGAAGACAGGTCTTGGACTTTTGCCGCCCTGTATGAGGATGCCTGCCGGTATCTTCAGGCACTCATGAGCCATACCGCAGATCTGGCTCCTCGTCGTATGGGGCTTTTGGCCAATAATTCGGATGATTTTTATCTGATGATTTTGGCGCTTATGCAAACAGATGTTGAAATGGTGTTGCTAAATACGCGACTGTCCCCTGAAGAGCTGCAGTATCAAATTCAAGATGCGGAGATAGAGGTCTTGATTTATGAAGGCCCTTTTACAGAAACTGTCAGCTGCTTGCAGCAAAGAGCAGGTTCAGTGCTCTTGCCTTTGTGCCTGGAGGAAATCAGAAAACAGGCGCAAGAGATGCCTGTCGGTAGCGGATGCGGTACTCCAACCTATGATCTTGAACGCGTCATGAGTATTCTTTACACGTCAGGTACGACCGGGCATCCCAAAGGGGTAATGCAAACGTATGGAAATCACTATGCTTCAGCCCTTGCCGGTGCCCTTAACACAGGTGTGGTTGAGGACGATGCCTGGGTTTGCACGATGCCCCTATTTCACATCAGCGGACTGTCTATTTTAATCAGGGGCTTGGTATACGGTTGTCCGGTTTATTTGTTGCGGAAGTTTGATGCAGAGCGCGTGAACGACCTTTTATGCAGCGGAGCTGGGCGAATTGTTTCGGTCGTGGCTTATACACTGGCGGCGCTACTGGAAAACTTAGCTGAAGGCAGCTATCCGCCGACTTTTCGTTATATGCTTTTAGGCGGCGGATTTTTTGATAAAGGCCTCTTACAAACATGTGCAGAACGGGGCATTCCTGTCATTCGTTCATTTGGAATGACGGAAACCTGCTCACAAATCATTGCAACGCGTCTATCGGACACGGAACGAAAACCGGAGGCATCAGGCCTTGTACTTTTACCGAACAGGCTGCGCATTGGTGAGGGCAACTTGCCGACAGGTCATCCAGGTGAGATTCAAATACAGTCACCGGCGCTTTGCGGCGGATATCTTAACCAGCCTGAAAAATATGCCCGCTCTTTTACGGCTGACGGTTGGTATAAAACGGGTGACATCGGGCTTATGGATAGCGACGGATACCTCTATGTGAAAAGCCGGTTAACAGATGTGATTATTTCCGGTGGGGAAAATATCTATGCTGTGGAAATTGAACGCTGCCTGATGACCTACCCGGGGGTTGCTGAAGTGGCGGTTGTCGGTCATGCAGATACCCAATGGGGCTACGTGCCCTGGGCTTATCTTGTCATGGAAGAGAAGGCGACGAGGCCGTTACCAACGGCGCAAGCCTTGGTAGACCATTGTCGGGCTCATTTGGCCGGCTATAAAATTCCCAAACGGTTTATTTATCTTGACGCCTTACCCAAGACTTCGCTGGGAAAAATCCAGAAATTTAAATTGATGGACGATTGACTTCCTGGTGGAGTAAATTAAAAAATAGTAGGATTGAGAGGTGATTGTGATGAATGTTCTTGAACAATGTGGTGTTCATTTTACTGAGGTCAGCAGCGAGCTGACGGTTCAGAAATGGACTGTTAAAGAAAATATGACACAAATTAACGGCATTCTCCATGGTGGACTGTCTGCCGCTATTGCCGAGCAGGGGGCCGGTATGGGGGCGGTACAGCTTATTCAGGAAGGTTATGCAGCTGTCGGTACAAGTCTTGAATCCCATCATTTAAAAGCAGTGCCCATGGGCAGCCAATGCGAAACCCGCGCGATGCCCGAAACGGTTGGCGGTAAGCTTCAGGTTTGGCGGGTGGAGCAGTGCATCCTACCGACAGAAGAACTTTTTAATGTTTCTACCGTAACGATATACATCAAGAAGATGACTTATGACGACAAATAGCATAAAACTACCGCGGCTACTTATCGTTATTTTTATTAGCCTTGGTATGGCCCTCTTGACGCCACCCGCTGGTGTTTCTCCTGAAGGTTGGAAAACATTTGCTTTTTTTGTCGGCTTTATTTTAGCCTGTCTGGTTTCTGCGGGCAGCATCGGTGAATTGGCCTTAATTTTAATCTGCGGGCTTTTGGTCAGTGGCGCCATGCCGATTGAAAACTTGTTGAATGGTTTTGCGAATCCGGCAGTTTGGCTGGTTTTATTTGCTTTTTTTGCGGCCATTGGCTTTAAAAATACAGCTTTAGGGCATCGGATTGCTTATCAGTTTATTGCCAAAGCCGGTCATCATCCGGTGGCCTTGGTCTATGCCATCAGCTTTTGTGATTGCCTGATAGCTCCTTTTGTTCCCAATACTAATGCCAGAGGGGCGGGAATATTGTACCCGATTACCAAGGCATTGGCAGAGGCGGTGGGGTCTTCACCGGAGAAGCATACGGAGAAAAAAATCGGTACATTTTTGTTTATCGCAAGTTTTCAGCTGAACTTAATCATCGGTGCCTTATTTTTGACCGCCATGTCTACGAACCCCTTGGCAACGGAAATGTTGGCCAAAAGCTTCAAGGTTGAGATCAGCTGGACCGATTGGTTTAGCTATGCCGCTGTGCCGGTTCTCCTGACCTTGGTAACGGTGCCGTGGGTGGTTTATTTTATGAACAAACCAGATATGACGGCAGAAGAGATGAAGATTGCTCCGAACTTTGCCAAACAGGAATTGAAGCGGATGGGTGCTGTCAGTGTGCAGGAAAAAATGATGTCGGTGATTTTCTTGGTGATGATTATTTTGTGGGGCGTCGGCAATTTGATTCAGATGCATGCAGCAACTGTTGCGCTAATGGGCGTTGTGGCGCTTCTGTTGACCCGGATTGTTTCCTATCAGGATATTGTGCGAGAGTACAAGGCCTGGGATATTCTTTTGTGGCTGGCGCCGCTCATTGCCATAACGGCCTATCTGAACGAAAATGGTGTGATTAGTTGGTTGGTTGAATTGCTGCAAACACTGCTCGCCGATCAACCTGTTCTCTTGGTTTACCTGGCATTGGTGTTGGCATATTTTTATGTCCACTACCTTCTGACAAGCCTTTTTGTGCACATGCAGGCATTTTTCTTGCCTTGCGTCGGTTTGTTGGTGGCCATTGGTCAAGATCCCCTGGTCATCGGGATGATTTTTGCCCTATTGACTTGTGTATCGCCTGGAACGACTCATTACGGAACAGGTACCGCATCGATTTATTACGCAGCTGGCTATACGACCCAAAAGCAATGGTGGGCAACAGGCTTCTGGGTTTCTGTTGTGGAAATTATTTGCATTGCCGGCATCGGTTACTTATGGATATCTTTCCTTGTAGGCGCCTAGTTTGTTTTTACCTAAGATAAAGGCCCCTGCGAATGTAATGGCATTCGCAGGGGCCTTTAATCTGTGGACCGGATTTTTTGCTATTGGTCTGAAGAGGAGATATTTCTGGCAAGAATATTTTTCAGCTTTTCTGTATTGACCACACCGCTAATGCGATCGTCATCGTTCACCACAAAATACGGAATGTAATCCACGTCCAGGGCATGGGCCTTTTCATCATCGGCAAAAAGCTGATCCAAATAGGCTTTCGGGTCATCTAAGATGCCTTGAGCGGCCTGGCTGTCAAGCGGCAGGTCTTTGATGACATCCAGCAAGACGCTTGTATCGGAAATGTCTCGGTTGTCAATAAAATGCGCATGGAATATGGCATCAATTACTTGCTGGGTTAGGGCAGGTTCTAGGTCCTGAACCCAGAGGGTTAACCGTTGTGCCTTTTCTGTGGCAATGTCTTTTATGCCGTCCATGTGGTAGGAAAGACCGATTTCTGCTGCCAGTTTTGTAATACTGGCAAACAAGTCATCGATCCGTTTCTGCTCTTCCGCTGTTTGAAGGTTTAAGCCCTCTTTAAAGGTACGCTCCGGATGACTGATTTTCCCGGGGTCAAGGATAAAGGCCCGGTGGAGGACGGTTGTTTTCTCGGTCAGGTTCATTTCCTTAAGGGCCTGCTCCAGGTGGCGTTTGCCGATGTAGCAGTAGGGGCAGGCAAAATCACTGTAAATTTCTATTTTCATGCAATACCTCTTTCCTATTTGTGGTAGGGTTCGCCGGCGTTGATCCTGGCGGCACGATAAAGCTGCTCCAATAAAATTACCCGCATAAGCTGGTGGGGAAAAGTGAAGTCTGAAAAGGAAAGCTTCTCATCTGCCATTTGTAAAATATCATCGGATAAACCGTGACTGCCGCCAATGATGAGGGTCAGGTGGGTGTGTCCGCGGCCGTCCAGGTCGGCCAAATGACGGGCGAATGTTTCCGATGAATAGCGCTTACCGTCAACGGCTAAGGCAATGACATAAGTGTGCGGGGCTATTTTTTCTTTAATACGGAGGCCTTCCCTTTGGCAAACTTGGCCAATGGCTTTGGCGCTTTGGTCGGGTGGGTCTTTTTCATCGGCCACGGCAATCAGGCGAAGACGGTGGTAGCGCGACAGGCGTTTTTCATATTCGCTACAGGCCTCCCGCCAATGGCGCTCTTTTAATTTGCCCACCACAATCAGATCAATATACATAGGGCATTACGCTTCCTTATCTTTTTCTGCAGCGGTAAGGAGTGGTTTCAAGGCCCCTTCATCAGGGGTGACGTACAAGGTTTCCTGGTCGGTGTAAATTACCATCCCCGGTTTGGCGCCTTTGGGTTTGTGAACGTATTTTTTTAAGGTGGCGTCAACAGGGACTTGGGCACTGTAGCGGGCTTTTGAAAACCAGGCGGCCAATTCTGCTGCCTTGGTTTTCACGTCGTCAGGAAAGGAGGCCTCTCTTTGATGGCGGACGATGACGTGTGCGCCATGAATCTCTTTGGTATGTAGCCAGAGGTCGCCGCCGTTGGCGGTACGCAAGGTCAACCGATCATTTTGCTTGTTGTTGCGGCCGATCATAATGGTATAGCCCTTGTACTGGACGGTTAGAGGTGGTGCCGGCGCTTCTGCTTTGCTGCCTTTCTTTTGGGCTTGCCGCTTTAAGTAACCGGCATCTTCCAGTTCAGAACGGATTTCTTTGATTTGTGCCAATTCCTCGCTCAAGTCCAAACTTTCACGGATGCTTGCCAAATAGGCGATTTCCTGGCGCGTTTGCTCGGCTTGGACGGCGGCCTTTTCGGCGCCGCTTTTGGCGCGGTTGTAGCGTTTGAAATAGCGCTGAGCATTTTCATTGGGCGATTTCGTCGGGTCCATGGGAATGGTGATGTTGGCTTGCTCCGGATCGTAAAAATTCGGCACAATGGCTTCAGAGCCTTGCTTTAAGCGGTAGAGTTGGGCCGTTAAAAGCTCGCCGTAGAGGCGGTCACGTTCGGCGTATTGGGCCTCATCCAATTTTTCCAGTTGCAGCGACAATTTTTTTTCACAGCGCTCTGTTTCTTTTTGCACGGTGCGCAATAAGTTCCCCTGCTTTTGTAAAAAACGCTCGTGGCGAACTTTGTAGGTATAAAACAGATCGACGGCTTGGCTCATGCTGTCGTATTTTTTTTCGCTAAAGCCGCCGTCTGCCGCTAAGCTGAAGGGGGCGAAAGCAACCGGCTCTCCGCCATTCCACAAGATGGTCGGGGTCCAGCTATTCTGGCGGGCCATGGCCGCCAGGTTGCCCACCGCCGCTTCCAAACGGGCGTAATCTACGGCGCCCAAATAATCAGCGGTGCCGTCCGGATCGATGCTTGATTTTAGGAGCAAGTCTTCAGCCGTTTGCGGACCGATGCCGGCCAAAGTTTGGACCAGCAGGTTTCGCATATTTTTATTGGATTCGTTTGCTAAAATAAGGGCGCTGAGGTCGCCATCGGCCAGGTCATCAATGGCTTTTTTATCTTGCGCTGGCGGCGGAACGTAGGCCAATCCGGGCTGGATCTGCCGGTATTTGTTGGTGCCGCTGCCCACTCGGCGCATGGCATCTAAAATAAGGCCCTCCGAATTGACCAGGATGATATTGCTGGAGCGGCCCATTAATTCGGCAATGAGGGTGAGCTGTGTTTCGTCACCGATTTCGTTGCGGCCGGTAAAATCCAGGTGCACCATGCGTTCGTAGCCCTGCTGAGCAACAGCAAGCAGTTGGGCATTCATCAAGTGCTTTCGTAATACCATGCAAAAGAGCGTTGCTTCGCGCAAACCTGGGTCTGTTTTTTGGGATAAGGTCAATCGGGCATTCTGTGGATTGATGGAAAACAAGACCCGCTCTGTTTTGCCGGCTACGCGAATGTAGATGACCAGATCACGTTCGCCCGGTTGTGTAATTTTATCGACACGGCCGCCGGCTAAACGGCTGTGTAATTCTTGGCTTAAGGCGCGAAGCGCCATTCCGTCTAAGGACACATAATCCCTCCCTTGCTGATGAGACATTATACCACAGATACCCATAATCGCCTATGATTATGAAAAAGATGACGCTAAAACCAAGCTGTGGTATACTGAGTTTATATGCGGCCTTTTATGAAAGGATGAATGGCATGCAAGAGACCACACAAACAATTTATGGAAAAAGCATCCGCTTAAAATCCGACTTGACTAGTGACCGGGTGGATGCTGTGGTGAAGCGCTTAAATACAGAAATGGAATCGGTCGGTCAGGATCGTCGCTCGGCTTATGAAGAAGTACTGCTGTTGGCCGCATTAAATATGACGGAAGACCTTCTGGCACTTGAAGCTGAGTATCGTCAACTGGCGGACATTTTGGATGATGACGCTTTTTCAGATAAGGATACAGAAACGGAGACGTGATGATGTCAATGCAAACAATTATAAATAACCTTAAATCATTTGAACGCCCCCATGATGAATTTACCCTGGGGGTATCATTCGGCCACTTGTTGGTCAACAGCAAGGACTTGACGGCCGTTAATTATTCAGATGAAAATGGTAGTAAAAGCCTTTTAGAACGCCTGATTCACAATGGCTGGAAGGGCATCACGGAAGATGATGTCCTGGTTGGGGCTGAAAATGGCGCCGAAAGTGTGGTGCTTGGGTTAGGCGGACAGGTCAATTGGCGCTTTAAGGAATTTAGCCAGGTGCAGGACTTGGAACGGGCCTACTTAGCTTTTATTGAAGGCCTGTTTGAAGAACTGAAACGTCGCGGTCAAATTCTCCTGGCGACCGGTCATCAACCGGTCAGTTCTACCGGGGACATTGAAATCGTCCCCACCCCGGAATATCAGGCACTGGCCCAATGGGCTGCAGGCCAGGGAGACCTTTTAGAAGCGCTGGCAACCGGAGCGGAAACCACTATCGGTCTCCAATATGCGCATGTGGATAATTTCCAAAAACGCATCCAATCTGCAGCGCTTGTCCAGCCGGCCTTGGCGGCTTTTTTTGACAATGCTTCCTGGGTGAATGGTGAAAAGAACACGGAACTTTTATACAACCTGCGCCGCCTGCTGACGGCGGACGAAAGGTCTTATGCGATTCCGGGGGTCTTGAACGATCCGTTTAAATATCAGGACTATGCTAACTTTGTTTGGTCTGCGCCGGCTGTTTCTGTCCGGAATGCGCAGGGCCTTGTCGTTGCAGACGATCGCAGCGTCGGTGATGTCTTTGCCGATCGTGAGATGACGGACGAAGACCTACAGCGTGTTTACCGCATGATTCACCCCTCTTTAACGGTGAGTCGCCATGGATTGACCCTGGCTAACATTGATAGCGTGCCTTACCCGCTGAATATGGCTTATGTGCTCCTGGTGAAGAGCCTTTTGTACAACCCGGACCATATTACGGCACTCGAAAAAATGATTGAACAATATAAAATCGACCAAATTGAAGCCATGCAGCGGGACATCCTTGACAAGGGCTTGGACGCCTCCTTTGGCGATGGTACGGTTTTTGATTTGGTCAAAGACCTGTACTTTATGGTCTCGTTGACAGTAGAGCCCTTGGAACAACACTATTTACAACCGCTGAACAGCCTGTTGTTTAAAAATGTGCGGACCAAAGATGTGGGAGCACGTCAATTTGCCGCTATGACAGGACGGAAATAAGCGGTCTATCGGGAGGTTACATGAAACCGATTATAGCCATCGTTGGCCGTCCGAACGTGGGCAAGTCAACATTATTTAACCGCCTAACGCAGACACGGAAAGCCATCATTGAAGACGTGGCAGGTGTCACCCGGGACCGTCTCTATGAAGACGGTGAATGGAACGGGCGGCAGTTTACCCTCATTGATACGGGTGGCATTGATACCGTCGATAAGGACCATATTTTAAAAAATGTACGGTTACAGGCGGAAATTGCCATTGAAGAATCGGACTTAATTCTTTTTATGGTCGATGCTTCTGTCGGCGTTACCCAGGAAGATGAGACAGTGGCCCAAATCTTGCGGAAAAGTGATAAAACCGTGATTTTGGTTGCCAATAAAGTGAAAGATTTTGAGGATTTGATGCCGGTCTATGAATTTTATAGCCTGGGCTTTGAGCACCTGGTGCCGATTGCTGCCGTGGGCGGGCGGAATACAGGGGATTTGCTGGATTTAATGGTCAGCCTTCTGCCGGATGCTCCGCCGGTGACTGCAGGTGTGGATGCGTCTTCCATTGCTGTTGTGGGACGGCCGAATGTCGGTAAATCGTCTTTGTGCAATCGTCTTTTAGGCGAAGAACGCTCCATTGTCAGCGATGTGCCCGGGACGACGCGAGATGCCATTGATACGCCATTTCGGTATAATGGCGAAAATTATATTCTGGTGGATACAGCCGGCATGCGTCGGCGCAAGAAAGTTGAATTGGCCACGGAAAAATACAGTGTGGTGCGGTCGCTCCATGCAGTTGACCGGTCGGATGTGGTCTTGATGGTTATAGACGGGTCGCAAGGCTTGACCGACCAGGATAAGCGTATTGTCGGCTATGCGCATGAGCAGGGCAAGGGCATTGTCTTGGTGGTCAACAAGTGGGACTTGGTGGAAAAGGACCATAAGACGCAAAAAGAGATGGAGGATAAGTTCAAGGGGGAGCTGCTTTTCCTGGCTTATGCACCAATGATCTTTGTTTCAGCAGTGACCGGGCAACGGGTCGGTCAAATTATGGAGACCGTTCATGCGGTGGTGGAAAATCGCCTTATGCGTGTGCCAACCGGCGTTTTGAACGATATCATCCGCGAAGCGGTTTTAAAAAATCCGCCACCGACGGACAAGGGCAAGCGCCTGAAGATCTATTACGCCACGCAAATCGGTGTGGCACCGCCGACTTTTGCCCTTTTTGTGAACGACCAGGAGATCATGCACTTCTCTTATCTGCGGTATTTGGAAAACCGGATTCGAGATTATTTCGTATTTGAGGGGACTACGCTAAGATTGCAGTTGAGAAACCGAAAAGAGGATTGATATGGTGAGTGGATTCTTGTCTTTTGCACTTATCGCTGTCATTGCCTATTTTTTAGGGGCGATTCCCTTTGCTCAGCTGGTCAGTCGAGCACGTGGAGTGGATATTTTTAAAGTCGGCAGTGGGAATGCCGGCTTTACTAATGTTTTGCGTGTATTGGGTGGTCGAGCTGCCGCCGTCGTCTTAGTTGGCGATATTCTCAAGGGCACTTTGGCCGCCGGTATTGGTGACGCCCTGGGGGATGAGATGGGGATGCTTTTGGCATCGGCCATTGCGGTTATTGCACATACCCTGAGCGTTTTTGTCCATTTTCGCGGCGGCAAAGGGGTGGCCACCGGCGCCGGTGTTTTGTTGTATGTCTCCCCCCTGTCTTTTTTGGCTTGCGGGACAACGCTGGCCCTTTTGGCCTACACCACCGGATATATGTCCATCGGCAGTATTGCTGCGGCAATTCTCTGTCCGCTGATGTTGATCCTAACCCATGAGCAGCCCTTGGTCATTGGGGTGTTTACATGCTGCGCTCTCTTTGTTATTTGGAAACATCGCGGTAATATTCGCCGCTTGAGAAATGGAACAGAAAATAAAATCAGACCGGGTAAGAAGGGGTGAGACCATGTCGACCATTGCAATTTTTGGTGCCGGAAGCTGGGGAACGGCCTTGGCCCAGAGCTTTGCCAGCTATGGCCATCAGGTGATGCTCTGGGCGCGGAACAGCAAGCAAGTGGATGCCATGCAGGCAACCCGCCTGAATGCCCATTACCTGTCCGGGATTCACTTACATGAGAACATTCAATTTCTAACGGACATTGAGCAAACGGCCGGAGCGGATTATTCATTGATTGCCGTGCCCACTCAGGCACAGCGGGCATTTTTAGAAGCCAATAAAGCGCGTTTTTCCGGTTGCGAGCCACTCATCAATGTGGCCAAAGGCCTGGAAGCTGACAGCGGTAAACGGCTGTCAACCATTTATACAGAAGTCTTAGGCGATGTTGAAGGTCGTTATGTGGTGCTTTACGGGCCCAGCCATGCAGAGGAAGTAGGTCGCAATATGCCTACGGCCTTGGTGGCTGCCGCAAAAGATGAAGGACTAGCGGCTCAGGTGCAAAAAGACTTGATGAATGAGAACCTGCGCCTTTATACCACAGATGATGTTACCGGTGTAGAATTGGGCGGGGCCTTAAAAAATATTATTGCGCTGGCCATCGGGATGACCATTGGCTTGGGCTACGGTGATAATGCGCGGGCTGCATTGATGACACGCGGCTTGGCGGAGATTTCCCGGCTGGGGGTCAAAAATGGCGCCAATCCCTTGACCTTTTTGGGCTTGACCGGCGTTGGCGACTTGATTGTTACCTGCACCAGTTCCCACAGCCGCAACAGAACCGCTGGTGTTCAGTTGGGCGAAGGGCGGACCTTGGAAGATGTACTGGCCCATATGGGCATGGTGGTGGAAGGGGTCCCGACCACCAAAGCAGCCTATGAACGGGCACAGGCATCCGGGATTTCCATGCCGATTGTGGAGCACATGCATGCCGTGCTTTTTGATAAGGCTGACGTCAAAGAAGCGGCCTTTGATTTAATGACCCGCAGCGGGAAAAGTGAACAGGAAGATTATTTAAACTGATGTTTTGCGCACGGCGTGAAACCGTAAGCGCAACCAAAAATGTGCTGATTTTGGTTGCGCTTTTTATATTCAAGTAAAAAGAATGCAAAGATCTTGTGGCTACACTTCTTTTACAGAACTAGAAATTGTCAAGGATACCCATTTATGCTATATTGACTTTATGATGAAAGAAATGAGGGATAAAATGGCATTGATTAACAACCTAAAAAGAATCAGGCATTTACCCAATAATGTTTTGGCTTCTTTTCGGATGATTGGGGATTCGCGGATATCAACACTTCAAAAAGCTGCTTTTATTGGCTTGGCCGGTGGCTATTTGCTTTGGCCGAATGATTTAATCATTGATATTCCCTTGATTGGTCAGTTGGATGACATGGCTGTTTTTCTGATTTTATATGGCTGGTTTATGTCGAAGGTTCCGGAGGATATTCGTCAAGAACACGGCTGGAAAGATATTAAACACTAATGAATGCAGATTATTCGGCCTTGGCTTTTAAATTGAATGATTTTGAAGGCCCGATGGACTTGCTCATGCATCTGCTGGAAAAAAACAAAATTGATATCTCGGATATTCCCATTGCCCAGCTGACAGATCAGTATTTGGCATATTTGCGGGAAGCCGAAAGCATGAATTTGGAAATCGCTTCCGGTTTTGTCCTGATGGCGGCCAATCTGGTGCGGATTAAGGTGCGGATGTTAATGCCCCGCTTAAAAGTTGACGAAGAAAACGATCCGCGTCGAGAGCTGGTGGCGCAGATTTTGGAGTACCGCTTGATCCGCGAAACAGCGGATTTTTTGAAACAACGCTATGCAGAGGAAGAGCATCAAATGCCGCGGCTGGTGGATACAGCAGACTTGGCCAAGCAGTACCAGGCGGAATTGCCACTAAAAGAGGTCCCAATGGAGGCCCTTCTCTCGGCTTATGAAGCGGTTATAAAAGCCATGAAGGCCCCTGAACCGGCAGTCCATTTGACAAGAGCGGAAATCTCCATTGAAGATTACGCAGTAGACCTACTTGATCGGGTGAATGAACGTGGGAAACTAACCTTTAGCGATTTGTGTAGGACGTTACACAATAAGTACGATGTGATCGGGTATTTTCTGGCGCTTTTGGAGTGTTTACACAGAAATACGATTCAATTGATTCAAACGGAGCGTTTTGGTGAAATTTGGTTACATCCTCAATTGGAAGGAAACTATGAGTATTGATTATTCTTTGCACCGCATTATCGAAGGCTTGCTGTTTATTTCCGATGTGCCCCTTTCATCTGATGAATTGGCGAAAACCGTCGGGGTTGCAGATTTTGAGGTGCAGAGCATTTTAAACGATTTATGTGAAACATACGCCCCCGGCCGTCACGGCTTTTACTTACGGGCCATTGCCGGTGGCTATCAATTTTATGTCGGTGCGGAAATAGCGGATTATATGCAGGCTTTTTTTTCGCTAAAACAACCGCAATTGTCTCAAGCAGCTTTAGAAACAGCCGCCATTGTGGCTTACCGGGAACCGGTGACACGGGCTGACATTGAAGGTGTGCGGGGCGTCAGTTCAGACGGGCCGATTCGGTCGCTCTTAGAGCGGGGCCTTTTGGAAGAACGCGGCCGCAAAGAAGCACCGGGTCGACCGATTTTATATGGGACCACGGGACTCTTCTTGCGCACATTCGGATTGGATTGCTTGGAAGATTTACCCCCTCTTCCGGAAACATGTGCAGCTGCAGATGAGACACTACAGGAGGAATAACTTATGTGTGGAATAGTTGGATACATCGGTCATGATGGAGCGCAAGACGTTGTTGTCGACGGCTTGCACAGTTTGGAATATCGCGGCTATGACTCGTCCGGGATTGCCGGTGTGATGAATGGCGTTATGCATGTTGTTAAAGAACCGGGTAAATTAAGTGCCTTGGAGGCAGCCTTGGCCGCCGAACCAATCGTTTCCGATATGGCCATTGGCCATACCCGCTGGGCAACGCATGGGCGTCCGACACGTGATAATGCCCATCCCCACCAAAGCGCTGATGGGAAAATTGCCTTGGTCCATAACGGGATTATTGAAAACTATGAGGCGTTAAAGGACCGGTATTTGAAAGGTGAAACCTTCAAAAGCGATACAGACAGTGAGGTCATCGCCCACTTGATCGCTCATTTTTACAAGGGCAATTTAACTGAGGCCGTTCGTCAAGCCCTAGCAGAGGTGCGTGGTTCTTATGCCTTGGCCATTATTTGCGCAGATGAGCCGGAAACGATGGTGGTTTGTCGCATGAACAGCCCGCTGGTGCTCGGCATCGGCGACGGTGAAATGATGGTGGCCTCCGGGGTACCGGCCTTATTGAAGCATACACGTGACTGCATTTACCTGGAAAACGGCGATATCGCCACTTTAACCGGTACAGAATATACCATTCTGGATGCTGATGGCAAACCCTGCACGCGGGAGAAGGTTCATATTGAATGGGAAGAACAGTCTGCTGAAAAAGAGGGCTATGCCCATTATATGCTCAAAGAAATTCATGAGCAGCCGGAAACGTTTCGGCGTGTGATGACCGGACGGATTGGCCAAGACGCAGTTACTTTTAAAGAATTTACCCTGACGGCGGAGCAAATTCGAAATTGGCATCATGTGGACATTATAGCTTGTGGTACGGCCTATCATAGCGGTCTGGTCGGCAAAGACCTTCTTGAAATGACCCTCCAAATTCCGGTCAACGTAGAAGTTGCATCGGAATTCCGCTACCGCAACCCCATGCTTGATGAGCACAGCTTGGTGATTTTAATCAGTCAATCTGGCGAAACAGCCGACACTCTGGAAGCACTGCGTGAAGCAAAAAAACGTGGCGCCACAACCATTGCCATTACCAATGTTGTCGGCAGTGCTATCAGCCGAGAAGCCGATCAGGTCTTGTACCTGTGGGCCGGTCCGGAAATCTCTGTGGCCTCTACGAAGGCTTATACGGCCATGTTGATTGCCTTGTACTTGCTGGCCTTTTACTTGGGAGACAAGGCAGGGCGTTTCCAAATGAGTGCCCATCAAGACCTCCTGCGTGCCCTGGAAAAATTGCCGGAACAGGCTGAAAGGCTTTTAACCGATGACAAAAAGGCAGAGGTTCAAGCCCTGAGCCGCACCTTGGTGGATACGGAGCATTTGTTTTACATTGGTCGCGGCGCTGACTGGGCTGTGGCGCAAGAAGGCGCCTTAAAAATCAAAGAGATTTCTTACATTCATGCTGAGGCTTACGCAGCCGGGGAGCTCAAGCATGGCACCCTAGCCTTGGTAACAGAAGACACCCCCTTTGTGGCCATTGCCTTGCAGGAAAAAACATTTGAAAAGACCATGTCTAACGTGAATGAAATAAAAGCCCGCAACGGCCGTATTTTATGCCTTTTGAAAGAAAATCATGCGCCTATTTCTGATGACCTGGATCAGCGCTTTTTGATTCCGGCTTGCTTGGATTTGATGTCGCCGATTTTAGCGGCCATTCCGCTCCAATTGCTGGCCTACTATACCGCCGATGCTCGTGGTTGCGATATTGATCAGCCGCGCAACTTGGCTAAAAGTGTTACCGTGGAATAAACAAGACGGGAGGAGGGGCAGATGGATTTTTTGCCGATTGCTTTTTTCGTTTTGGGATTAGTGCTAATCTTAGTGGAAGTCTTTGTGCCCGGGTTTGGCGTCTTCGGTATTACCGGAGCCTTATGCATCCTCATTGGGGTCTACCTGAGTGAAGACAACCTGGCAGATGCCTTACCAAAGATGGCGGTGACGGTTGTCGTCATGGCAATCATTATTCCCTTGGTTGTGAAAGTGGCGAAGCGAAGCCGCAAAATGGAAAAATTTAATCTCCGACAATCCTTGAGCACAGAAGAAGGGTTTGTGTCTACCGGAAAAGCCTTGCAAGCCTATATCGGTTTAAAGGGTCACGCGCTGACCGACCTCAGACCGGCCGGTACGATGGTTACTGCAGATGATGAACGTGTAGATGTGACCACGCGCGGTGATTTCATTTCTAAAGGCAGTCCCGTTGAAGTGGTTGCACGGGATGGGACTTGGCTCATTGTACGCATGATATCAGAAGACAATTAAGGAGGAAGGTATGACAGCCGGATTTGCCCTGGTTTTATTTCTAGCCTTTGTCGTTCTCGTTGTATTTTCTTTGTTTGTATATTTTATTCCAGTCGGTTTATGGATTTCGGCCATGGCGGCCAATGTCAAGGTCAGCTTGGCCAATCTGATTGGGATGCGGTTGCGCCGTGTGCGGCCACAGACGATTGTCTTGCCTTTGATTAAGGCGACCAAGGCCGGCCTGGGCATTGATATTTCAAAGCTGGAAGCGCATTTTTTGGCCGGCGGTGATGTGGACCGGGTGGTGGATGCCTTGATTGCTGCAGAACGTGCCGGTATTGACATTGATTTCTCCAGAGCGGCTGCCATTGATCTGGCCGGTCGTGATGTGCGGGAAGCGGTGATCATTTCCGTTACCCCAAAGGTTATTACAACAGATCCCATTGCTGCCATGGCGAAAAACGGCATTCAAGTGGTCGTGACCGCCCGTGTTACGGTGCGGGCCAATATTGACCGCTTGGTCGGTGGCGCCGGCGAAGAGACCATTATTGCCCGCGTTGGCGAAGGGATTGTCTCCACCGTCGGGAGCTCGGAAAACCACAACCAGGTTTTGGAAAATCCGGACAGCATTTCGAAAACCGTATTGGCCAAAGGCTTGGATGCCGGGACGGCTTTTGAAATCCTGTCCATTGATATCGCCGATGTTGATGTTGGGCGCAACATTGGTGCTGAACTGCAGATGGATCAGGCGGAAGCGGATAAAAATATTGCCCAGGCCAAGGCGGAAGAACGTCGCGCTATGGCCGTCGCAACTGAGCAGGAAATGAAAGCCAAGGTCCAAGAAATGAAGGCCAAGGTGGTTGAAGCTGAAGCTGAGGTGCCACAAGCCATGGCGGAAGCCTTCCGTAGTGGTCATCTTGGGGTCATGGACTACTACAATATGATGAACGTTCAAGCGGACACCGGTATGCGGCGTCAAATCGGTCAGGCAAACGATGACGGACAGGGCAATCTCTAATGGATGCCGGGGTCAATCTTTTCTTGCCCTTTGACCAGGCTGGAGGGCTTATTTTTGCTGGGATTGGGGATTTGCTTTTCTTGTTCATTCTTTTTGTTATGTTTAAGCCGGTCATAGATGAGTTTAACAAGAATAAAAAGAAAAAGCAGGCGAAACAGGGCTCCTCACTGACCAGTCCGGCTAAAAATAAGCCGGTAACGGCGAATAAACATCCTCATAAGCGGTCAAGCGGGAAAAAATCATCGGCAAAAAAAACACCGAACAAATCCTTGCCCCTACCACCAAGGCCCCTTTCTCCGGCCAGCAGTAAAGCTGCTGAACGGAAGGCACGTGAAGTGACGGCAAAAGCAGTCGCGCCCTTGAAGACCATCTCAAGCGACCAAAAGCCGGCGAAAGGATCTTTGCCGAAAAATGATTTGAAAAGGCAGTCAGGTGACCAGGCGTCGGTTGAAGCTCCGGGACGTCGAAAAACCAGGTTGCGCAGTCGGTATGCCGACCGGGCCATTAATGTTCAGGTGGAAAATTTAGATCAAGCCTCGCCCTTGTCGGCTCAGGTTCATCTTGTTATGAAGCCGGAAGAAATTGCCAAGGGCATCGTTTGGCAAAATATTTTAACCCGGCCTTGCCAGGGGCCTGGCGCTCGACGTTTATAATTTAAAAAATGTCTCAGGTTGCCACTGAGGCATTTTTTATGTTGTCGAAAATCAGCATCTGGACGATAAATGGTATACATTGAGGGTCCATTTGTTATATAATGAATGGTGAAATTTGCTTTAGAATGGGAGGGTCAGTCTATTGATGAAACGGCAATTGCCCCTTGCCAATTGGCATCCGGTGCATCGCGTTGTGGTGATTATTATGGCCATCCTTCTCATCTGGGTGGCCGGCAGCGCCATCTATACAAAAATTAACCATTCTCTGGTGGAAACAGTTGTGATAGACAGTGAAACCCGAGATTTAAAAGTTCAGGGGTATGGTTATATATATGCTGAAACAGAGCTTATAAAAGTTCAGCATGACGGGACATATGAGCCGCGTGCTGAACAGGGCGAACGTGTTGCTAAAAAGCAACTTATCGCGGATTTATTGTATACATCTGATAAAAACGAAAAGAAATACAAAAAAGAGTATCTGGCGCCGATCGCCGGCATTGTCAATTATGCCATTGACGGTTATGAAAGCGTTGATGACCCGGACACGATTGAGGGCTTAGATTTAAAAAGCATTTATGAAGACGACAAAAGCAAGGCTAAAGAAAGCTTCGGTAAACGGGATGTCACCCGCGGTACCGTTTGCGCAGCCGTTATTGATAATTTGAAACCGGTGGTCTTGTATTTTTCGTTTTCAGATAAAAACAACCATGTGATTAAAAAAGCTGATGAAGTTATCCGAATTCGCTTTCCGGATACAGGAGATGATGTCCGGGCCTATGTGCTTAGCGTGGATAAAGATAAAAATGGAAAAAGTTGGGCAAGGCTTAACTTAGGCCCTATGAGTGATATGTTTTTATTGGAACGTGTCGTTCAGGCGGAGGCTTATAAGCGAGAACAAGGCGTTCTCAAACTTGACCAAGCGACCCTGATGATGAAAACGGGTCAGTCAGGTCGAAAAATACCGGGCATTTATACCCTGGATAACGGGATGGTCAAATGGCAGCGCGTTCATGTCATCCATAAGACAAAAAATAAGGTGACCTGTGATATTCTGCCAAAAGGAACGACCATTATCACTACGCCTGAACGCGTGCGTGAAGGTGAAATATTAAAGTGAGGGTTGATATTGTCTATTCAAGAAAATATTGCAAGGATTCAAGAAAAAATTGAGGCGGCGCGCGCTAAGAGTCCTCATCCTGATTTACCAGTGACGCTTGTGGCCGTTAGTAAGTTTCACAGCGTAGATGAAATTCGTGAAGCCCAGGCGGCCGGTGCAAGGGTCTTTGGTGAAAACAGGATCCAAGAATTGCTGCCCAAACTGGATGCGCTGGAAGATGAACAGGTACCTTTTCATGTCATCGGTCATTTACAGACCAATAAGGTTCGGCAAATTGTTGGCCGGGTGGCGATGATTCAATCCTTAGACAGTGAACGATTGGCGCAGGAAATTGAAAAAAGAGCTGCCGCCAAAGATGTTACCGTATCGGTGCTGGTTCAGGTGAATATGGCCGGAGAAGAGCAAAAATACGGTATGCCACCGGAAGAAGTGAAGGCATTTCTGGAAAGATTTGCTGAGTTTCCTCATTTGCGTTGTGAAGGTTTGATGTTCATTGCGCCAAATTTAGAGGATAAAAATGAGTTGCGTCCTTATTTTAAAGGACTTTATGAGATGTTTAAAGAGTATCAAACTTTAGAAATACCAAATGTATCAATGACCCATTTGTCCATGGGGATGAGTGGTGATTATGACGTTGCTATTGAAGAAGGAGCTACGATGGTACGCATCGGAAGCGCTATTTTCGGAAAGAAATAACTTGGGGGTCAGAGCATGGCTATAGGTAAAAAATTATTGGATCTTGTGGGTTTTGTAGACGCAGAAGATGAAAACGCACAATTGGAAGACGATTATCATAACGACTATTACGAATCGTATGATGCGCCGGTCCAGACAGAAGAACGTCGCTTTTCGCCGGTCAGCCGCTTCCGGGAGAGCTTTCCCATTGCAACGGAAGAGGCCTCTTACAGCGGTGGTGATGATATGAAAATTGTATTGTTGCAGCCGATGCGGTTTGAAGAAGCGCAGACGATTACGCGCTACCTTTTGGACAATCGTGTTGTTGTTTTCGATTTGCATGAATGCCAGGTGGAGGAAGCGGTCAATATTGTTAACTTCGTCAGTGGGGCTATTTTTGCCTTGAACGGGTCCATCCAAAAAATCAATGACCGAGGGGCTATTTTTGTAGCGGTTCCGCCATCAGTAAGCCTGGAAAACGAATTGCGCGGCAGTTTAAATGACGGAGATTATGGACCGACCATTGCCGAATGGGTCAATCATCAGCGGGGCAAGGGTGATTTTTAAATTATGAAGCTTGGATTTATAGGCTGCGGCGCTATGGCACAAGCCATGATTAAAGCCGTTTTAAGCGATGGAGCGGATTATGCCATCGCTTTTTCCCAACGCAATGAATCACATGGGCGCGCTTTTGCAGAAGAATGGGGCCTGACCTTTATGCCGGATAATGCCGCTTTGTATGAGACCAGCGATGCCGTCGTACTGGCTGTCAAGCCTCAACAGTTGGAGGCTGTAGCGGCAGATTTGCGCAGTTCGCACGCCACCCCCTTGGTGCTGTCCATTTTGGCCGGGACACCGCTGGCGCGTTTAGCTGAGCTGGTGAGACATGACCGCTTGATCCGGGTCATGCCTAATGTGGCTGCATCCGTAGGCGCCTCCATGAGCATTATGGCGCCCAATCCGGGTCTTGACGACGGGGACATCAAGTGGGCAGAAGGTTTTTTGACGACCATCGGCCGGACGGTTATCCTGGATGAAGCGAGCCTGGACAAGGCCGGGACGGTTAATGGCTGTGGGCCGGCCTTTTTCTTTCAAATTTTGGAAGCCTGCTCAGATGCGCTGGTAGCGCTTGGGATACCTCGGGCCGTCAGTTATGAAATTGCTGCCCAAACCATGAAAGGATCTGCCGAATTGGCCCTTCAAGACGGGGCTCACCCGGCCTGTCTGAAGGATAAGGTGACCTCTCCCGGCGGCACGACCATTGCCGGTATTTGCGCCATGGAGAAAGCCGGTGTACGTAGTGGTTTGATTGATGCGGTGATGGCAAGCTATGCTCAAACCTTGAAAATATCTCAATAGAGAAGCGGTGAAAAATTGACTTTTGGAACTATATTTTATGATGCGGTAAACTTGGCCTTTCGTCTTTACCAGATTATGATTGTTATTCGTGCCTTTATGACCTGGTTGCCGATTGATCAAAGCAGCCGTATTGTAACCTTTATCGGTGATTTGACAGACCCCTTCTTTCGCTTGATTGAGCGTTTTATGCCGGCTGCCTTCTTGGCGCCCTTGAACTTTACGCCATTGATTGCTTATATGCTGGTCGCTTTTGCGCGCATTGCAGTGAATCAAATTCTTTTGCAGCTGATTTACGGGGTGTCGTCCTTATGAGTGATGAAGTCAAGCTGCGCCGACTACAGGATCTGATGCATCAGGCGCAAAAAACCTGGCAGCCGGTTATTACCGATTTTATGCCACGTGAACAGGCAGAAGATTTTTTACCGATGCTGCGCCAAACAGATCTATACACCCGCCTTTGGGGAGGCTGGGAAGGAGCCGAGCGGGTTCGCTTGGCTTTTTCTATGCTGGAAGATATTACAGATGAGGATTTTAACATTCAGCTCATGGCTCTAGACGGTCCGGTAAAATATTTAAAAGCAGATCATCGCGACTACCTGGGCGCCATTTTATCGCTGGGATTTACCCGGGATAAAATGGGGGATATTTTGGTGCGTGACGGGGGATGCGAATTTTTTATTGATGCAGACCTGACTTCTTATTTAGCCCTGGCAGATTTGCGGGTACGCCATGTCCCGGTACAAATTAAACCGCGCGATCTTTCAACCTGGCTTGCGCCGGAGGTAAAGACGGAAACGGTGGAAATTATTGTCCCCGGTATGCGTCTGGACGCGGTTATGGCCAAGGCCTTTCACTTGTCGCGCCGCCAGTGCAATGAATTGATTGAAGCGGGCCGCGTCCGCATCAATCATGATGTGGAATGGCGTAGCCATCAGCTGCTGCAGCCGGGCGATTTATTGGCCGTGCGGGGCCAGGGGCGGATTCGCATTGGAGAGATTACCGGTGTCACTAAAAAGGACAACCGAAAACTTCTCATTGAACTGTACTTATAAGTGTTGACAAGCGCATATCAATTGACTATTATAGAACAAAGCATTGATGGGAACAGGAGTAAGAGTTTATCGGCTACAGCGACTCTGCGGTGGTGGAAGGCAGAGAGCCGACCTGCTTGCTTATCCTCCTTGAGCTGCGACCTGAACGATTGAGTAGGGAAGCCGTTTTATTGGCGTTATACAATAGTCGAGTGCCGTTGATTAAACGGTATGAGGGTGGTACCGCGAGTTAAATCGTCCCTTTTGAGGGGCGATTTTTTATTTTATGGAAGAGGTGTTCATATGGCGAAGAGTGAAAAAGAAAAAGCTTACGGCAATACCTTGAATTTGCCGAAAACAGACTTCCCCATGCGAGGCAATTTGGCCAAAAGAGAGCCGGATACCCTAAAGTTTTGGGAAGACATTGATTTGAATAAGTTGGTGATGGCCAAAAATGCCGGACATGAGAAGTTTATCATTCACGATGGCCCGCCCTATGCCAATGGCCATTTGCATTTAGGCCATACGATGAATAAGGTCTTAAAGGATATGATCAACAAGTCAAAGAGCCTTCAAGGCTATTTGCCCCCCTATGTGCCTGGCTGGGATACCCATGGCCTTCCGATTGAATTGAAAGCCATTGAGAACGTCGGCTTGGATGCGAAAAACAGCGACCCGGTTGCCTTCCGTGATGCCTGCCGTGATTACGCGCTTAAATTTGTGGACATTCAACGGGATGAATTCAAACGTTTGGGCGTGCGTGGTGATTGGGACCACCCTTATCTGACCCTGTCGCCGGATTTTGAGGCCGAAGAAATCGGTGTTTTCGGTGAAATGGCAAAGAAAGGCTATATTTATAAGGGCAGCAAGCCGGTTCACTGGTGCCCCCATGACCACACCGCCTTGGCTGAAGCTGAAATTGAATATGGCGAGCAAACGTCGCCGTCAATTTATGTTGCCTTTAAAATTACCGATGCCAAAGGCCATTTTGATAAAACGGATGCCTACATTTTAATCTGGACAACAACCCCCTGGACCCTGCCGGCCAACCGTGCCGTGACCTTGCATCCGGATTTGGACTACCATTTGGTCCAGCTGGGCAAGCGGAAATATTTGATTGGAAAAGACCTTTTAGAGGATGTCCTCAAGACCATTGAAAGCGCTGAAAAGCCGGAGATTTTGAAGACCTTTAAGGGCAGCGAACTGGAGTACATGCAGTATATGACCCCTTACGGCGGTGATGAAGGGATCGTTGCCCTGGGGACCCACGTCACGACCGATGCCGGTACCGGCTGTGTTCATACGGCACCCGGGCATGGGATGGAAGACTTTGGCATTGGCCAGAAATATGGCTTGACCATTTTATCCCCGGTGGATGATGAGGGCTACATGACCGCTGAAGCCGGTGCTTTTGAAGGCATGGACTTGAAAACCGCTAACAAAGCGATTTTAAAGGATTTGGTCGACCGGGATATGCTGGTTTATCAAAATACCATCAGCCACCAGTATCCGCTCTGTTGGCGCTGCAAAACGCCGACCTTTTTCCGCACCACCCCCCAGTGGTTCGCCTCCATTGACGGCTTCCGTCAAGATGCATTGGATGCCATTGAGCATGATATTCGCTTTACGCCGGCCTGGGGTAAAGAACGCATTTATAATATGATTCGCGACCGCGGCGACTGGTGTATTTCCCGCCAACGCATTTGGGGCGTTCCCATCCCGGCCTTCTATTGTGATGATTGTGGTGAAATCATTATCAATGACGAGACCATTAGCCACTTGCAAGACTTGTTCCGTGCAGATGGGGCGAATGTTTGGTTCAACCATGAGGCGAAGGACTTATTGCCGGAAAATTACACCTGCCCGGCTTGCGGCGGTAGGCATTTTACAAAAGAAACGGACATCATGGATGTTTGGTTTGACTCAGGCAGTACCCATCAAGGGGTGCTGCGTCGGCGTCCTGAATTGTCCTGGCCGGCCGACCTGTATTTGGAAGGCAGCGACCAGCACCGGGGTTGGTTTAACTCCTCCCTGTGTACCTCGGTTGCCGTTAATGGCAAAGCACCCTATCGTCAATTGTTGACCCACGGCTTTTTGGTTGACGAGCAAGGGCGGAAAATGAGTAAGTCTCTGGGCAATGGGGTTGATCCTTTGGAAGTCATCAACCAGCAAGGGGCGGATATTTTACGCCTTTGGGTGGCTTCAGCAGATTACCGTGGCGATGTCTCCGTTTCCAAGGGTATCCTGCAACAGATCAGTGAAGCCTACCGGAAAATCCGGAACACCTTCCGGTTTATGTTGGGCAGCCTGTCTGACTTTGATCCGTCGGTGCATCGCGTTGCCGTGGATGACCTGACGAATTTGGACAAATGGGCCATGCTGCGCCTGCAAGATATTATTGCGGACGCGCAGAAGGCTTATGAGGATTATGAATTCCATCAAGTTTATCGCGCGGTGCATAATTTCTGCACCATTGATTTATCGGCCTTTTATCTGAACATCATCAAGGACCGGCTGTATGCTAATGAAACGGATGGCAAAAATCGTCGCAGCGCTCAGACCGTTTTATACGATATCACCCTGGCCTTGGATGTCATCCTGTCTCCCATTTTGTCGTTTACGGCAGAAGAGGTCTTCCGCTATTTGCCGGTTGCGGATAAACCGCAAAGCGTTCAGTTGATGGACTGGCCGCAAGTTCAGGCACCGGCGGTTTCCGAGGATTTTGCCTCGCACTGGGAACGTCTCATTGCTTTCCGAAATGAAATCACCAAAGCTTTGGAAGAGGCCCGTCAAAACAAAACCATCGGCAATTCATTAGACGCCAAAGTTGTTTTTGCCCTCACCGGTGAAACGGCGGTTTATCGTCAAGATGTTGCTGCTTTAGGCGATGATTTGGCAGATTTTCTCCTGGTTAGCCAGGCTGAGATGGTCGAAGCGGTTAACGGGGACGTGTGGACAAGCGATCTCCTTCCCGGCCTGACCCTACAGGTTCTTCCTGCTGAAGGGGAAAAATGTCCCCGCTGTTGGAAGTACAGCACGACGGTCGGCCATCACCACCCGGACCTTTGCGATCGTTGCGCTGACGTGTTGACAAACGAAGAGGCCTAATTGACTGCGTCGATTGCTTTTAAGAGATAAACCGGCTTTTGCTAAGCCTATCTTTGCACGCTTGTTAAATTCGATGTGATGAATTTGATAAGCGTGCTTTTTTAGACAAAGGATGTGGACTTGGTAGAGGTCAAGGGTTTTGTGGAGGATCAGCAAAAAGGGGAAGTGAAAGAGGTGGTAGGATGAACCTGCGGCGAGCTTATTTTCTATACTTGCTTTCTGTTATTATGTTTGGTTGCAATGGCATTATCGCCAGTCATATCGCGCAATCGAGCATTACCATTGTGTTTTTCCGTTTATCTTTGGGGAGCCTTTTCCTGTTAACGATTATCTTCTTAAGGCGCCAGGGACGGGAACTCATACGGTACCCAAAAGACCTTCTATACGTCACCCTGTCCGGGATGGCCATGGGTGTCAGCTGGTTGTTTCTATACGAGGCCTTTGACCGTGTAGGCGTGGGCATTGCCTCCTTGCTTTATGCCTGTGGCCCGGTGCTGGTGATGGCACTATCGCCCTTGATTTTTAAGGAACACCTGACGCGGTTGAAGTGCTCCGCTTTTGCAGTTGTCTTTTTGGGCGTTTGCTTGATCAACGGCACCGAATTGAATTTTGGCGGCGATTGGTGGGGCGTGGCTTGCGGCCTTTTGTCGGCGGTCACTTATGCGCTGATGGTGATTGCCAACAAGCAGGCCAAGGACCTGTCGGGACTGGCCAACACGCAAGTACAGCTGTTGGCAGGCTTGGTCACTGTCTGCACCTTTATGGCGGTGCGGAGTGCTTTCGATTTTTCCATTGCGCCGTCAGATTGGCCCTGGATTTTCTTCTTGGGTGTAATCAGCACCGGCTTTGCCTGCCTCTTATACTTTTCGGCAATCAACCGCCTGCCGGCGCAGTCGATTGCTGTACTGGGATACTTGGAACCCTTGACCGCCCTTTTCTTGTCTGCGCTTCTCTTGGGTGAAAAATTATACGCCCTTCAAATTCCCGGTGCGGTTTTTATTTTAGGCGGGGCCTTTGTGGCAGAGGTCATCGGTGGGCGTCGTCAGACGTCATAGTTTCAGCTGCTGACGTCTTATTTAACGGGACCCATTTAAGCCAAAGCAAGCGGTTTGTAGTATACTGACCTTATCGAAGATGGAGCGGCAGGAGAAGGAGGCCATGGTCAATGCGGATTGTGAAGTTTTATTTTACAGGCACCGATACAACGAAAAAAACGGTTGATCTTTTTGCGGATGTTCTGGCCCAAGACTTGGGTGTTGGAGAGCTGGTGGATTACAATTATTCACGACCTGCGGTGCGTCAGGCAAGGCCTTGTTTTGAAGCGACGGATATTGTCGTATCCGGTTTGCCGACCATTGCCGGACGGGTACCGAATCTTTTACTGCCGTACTTGAACCGAATTGAGGGCAAGGGTGCGCGGAGCATCTGCATTTCCATGTATGGCAATCGAAATGTGGATGATTGCTTACTGGAACATCGCGATTTACTGAAAAAAGGCGATTTGCAGGTCATTGCAGGTGGGGCCTTTGTTGGCGAACACTCATTTTCCACCCGGTTGGCGGCCAACCGGCCGGATGCAGCGGACATGGCCCAGGTGACGGCCTTTGCCAAGGCGGTGGCAGAAAAGGTAGCCGCCGGTGATTTTAGCGAGCCGGAGATGCCGGGGCAGGTGCCCTACAGACCCTACTACACCCCCCGCGACCGAAACGACGTCAAGATCAACTTTATTGCCATCAAGCCGAAAACCCACCAGGATCTGTGTACAGACTGCAAGCGCTGTGCGGAAGTCTGCCCATTAGGCTCCATTGATTGGGACCAGGTGGCAGAAGTGACCGGCAAGTGTATGAAATGCTGTGGCTGCATCAAAAAGTGTCCCACAGGGGCCAAATATTTTGATGACCCCGGCTTCCTCTATCACAAATCAGAACTGGAATATTTATATGCCGACCATCGCTGTGAACCGGTTTATTATCTTTGACCGGGTCGGCCCGCAGCAACTGATAAATGCTCTGTAAAGCAGTTGACAATTTTTCATGAGCGTGGTATTTTATATAAGCAGCCAATAAAGCTACGGCGGTTGGGTTGCTTATTCCTCGATAGCTCAATGGTAGAGCATTCGGCTGTTAACCGAAGGGTTGCTGGTTCGAGCCCAGCTCGGGGAGCTGACTTTGGATTTTTGTCCAAAGTCTTTTTTTATGCCGTTGGAACCCTATTCATTTATAAATTTATTTTCTATAATGGTAGGCATGGAGGTGCTGACAATGTCAAAGAAGGATTTGCCTGAGACAATGACCCTGGTGCGGGACAATATCATGGCCTATAAAAATCCGCTGGCCGTTTCCGCAAAAGAAAATGCGGCCTGGGCCGATGATTTAAATTTACCGAAAACAGGCGATATCCTGTTTTATACAGGTGGGGAGTATCAGCTGTTGCCCTTTTTGGACTCTTTAATGGCGGTGATGGATCTGGTCAAGCCAGGTGGTGCGGCTTTTTCCTGGATGATGAATTTACGGGACTTGGTCCATAAGGTTGGCCCGGCACCGGAAAAAATTTTTGCCTCTGTCTTTGCCCAGGATAAAGAACGCTACTTTGGTATTAACCGGAAAGCAGCTAAAATTTTGTTGAATTTAGGCTATGATCTGGCCTACGATGGGGCGAATGAAATTTATAGCGGGGCCCTCTTGCATGAGATGGGCTTTGAAGATGCACTTGGCGCTTATAGCCGGACGGTTGGCGACTATCTCCGCCGCACCCAGGCCAAGACGGTTGTTTGCCTGTCGCCTCATGCGGCCGAAGTATTTAAGCTGGTTTACCCCAAGTACAAAGACTTTCCGGCCTTGACCGTCAAAACTTTTCCTGAAATGGTATGGGCCAAGCGGGACCAATTGCCGGTATGTGAGAGCGATACCGTCTATGCCCTCCACGATTCCTGTCGAATGGCGAGAGAACTGGGCGTTTCCCAGGAATTGCGCGATATTTTAGACGCCATGCAGATTTCTTATGTTGAGCCGGAAAGACGTGGCGCCTGGACGACTTGCTGCGGCGGGCCCATCAAAATGACTTATCCGGACTTATCTCATAAACTGGGTTTGGGCCGGGTAGAGGAATTGGCGACGACGGGAGCGACGCATGCCATCGTAAGCTGCCCCTTTTGCCTGTCGGCATTGACGCTTAAAAAGCATAAACCCTTTTTAATGGTGGAGGACTTTGTGGAGGTTGTGGCAAGGGGGTATGGCGATGCCTAATATGAAAAAACAAATAGCGGACTATGCAGAGGACATCACAAAAGCTTCAAATGATGAAAATATCCAGAAGGCTTTAAGCCGCGCAATTGCTTCCTATCGAAAAAATGTCGAGGATGCCCTGGAGCGCTACCCGCATACCGTTAAAATGGCGGAAGAAGTCAAGCAAATAAAGCTTGACGCCTTAGCCCGCTGGCCGGAACTCATGGAAGAGGCTTCTGAAGCCATTCGCCGCAACCACGGCCAAGCGCATTTTGCGAAAGATGGCGCCGACTGTATCGCTAAAATTCATGAGATCATCGGTCCGCGCCGTGAAATTGTAAAAGGCAAGAGCATGCTCGGTGAAGAAATCCATTTACGGCAAGAATTGGCCAAGTTGGGTCATGACGTTTGGGAAACCGATCTGGGTGAATTCATTTTACAGCTAAAAGATGAACGCCCGATGCATATTATGTCCCCGGCCATCCATATGCCGCGCGAACAGGTGGCGGAGATCTTTTCAAAGTTCTTTGGACGTGACATTGCGCCGGACGTTGCCGAAGAAGTGGCTGCCGTGCGTGACTTTTTGCGTGAAAAATACTTTACCGCAGATGTGGGCATTTCAGGGGCCAATGCTGTGGCTGCCGAGACCGGGCAAATTGCCATTATAGAAAATGAGGGCAATGTTCGTCTGTGCACAGGCGTGCCACCCGTTCACATAGCTGTCGTTGGCATTGAAAAGCTGGTGCCGACCTTTATGGATGCGATGAAGGTTTGTGAAGTCAATTGGCGGTATGGTCAATATGGGGCACCGGGGTACTTAAATGTCATCAGCGGGCCAAGCAAGACCGGTGACATTGAAAAAGTAACCACCTACGGTGCGCACGGACCCCGTGAATTCCACGTCATCTTTGTGGACAATGGCCGGTCTGAGATGATTGCAGACCCGCGGTATCGTGAAGCGGCTTTGTGCTTGCGCTGTGGCGGATGTATGTATGAATGTCCGGTTTTTGCATTGACAGCAGGCCATTTCGGGCATACCTATATGGGTGGCATCGGTGGCATTTGGACCGCTTTCGTGGAAGACAAGAAGGAAGAAGCAACGCCGGTTTTATACAACTGCCTGCGGTGCGGACGCTGCATTGAGCGCTGCCCGATGAAAATTGATGTTCCAAGCATGACCGCTCAATTGCGGGAAGATGTGATGAAGGAGTATGAATAAAAAGAGCTGTTCACCGGCAAAGGTCATTGACCTAATTCGGTGAGCAGCTTTATATATTTACATAAGTGTTAAAAAGTTCTTTTTTGCTAAAGGAGTCAATAGGAGTAGGATACGGTGTTAAAAAAAATAATTTCATTAGTTGATGATAAAGTAAAGAAACAAGATTTTTGTGTAGTTGCAATTGATGGTATGGCAGGCGCGGGGAAAACGACATTGTCAAAAGAATTGAAAAAATATTATGGGATTAAAGCGAATGTTATATCAATAGATGATTTTTATCAGCCTTGGATAGTTAACTCTTTAAATAATGGCTTAGCGCCTCACATTAATAAAACCAGGATTTTAAATGAAATACTCAAACCCATCTATTTAAAAAAAGATATTCACTACACTCCCTTTAACTGCAAAGAACAAAGGTATGAAAATGATATATATTTAAAATATAAACCGATTAGTATTATTGAAGGAAGTTATTCTTGCTTGCCTATCTTTGAAATATATTATGATCTTGAATTATTACTAATCACATCAACTATTCAACAAAAACGACGATTATTAAAAAGAGAAGGAGAAAATAACTTCAAAAATTTTGAAGAAATTTGGCTCCCTCGTGAAAGCAAGTATTTTTTAGAAACGGACATAATTAACCGTATGGATTTAGTCTTAAAATCGTAAATTATATAAATTAAATAAAAAGTGATGTTAAGAACATTGACAGGCTATGTAGAAGTTTGAAAATAGAGAATAAAATGAAACCTGATATAATAAAAATAAGAAATGTTGATATGGAAGCGTATATTACAAAGAGGAGGAAGATTTATGAAGAAATTAATATCAGCAGGACTTATAGTCACTTTGCTATTTCTTGTTGGGTGTTCTAGCGGAACGGAAGGAAAGTCAGATGAAGAATATCCTAAGAAGGATATTACACTGATTGTACCATTTACAGCAGGTGGGGCTAGCGATGTACAGGCGCGCATTGTAGAGAAATATTTTAAAAAGGAATTCGGTGTAGGATTAATTTTTCAATATAAAGAAGGTGCTGGAGGAGAAAAAGGTTTTACAGAGTTGGCTCAAGCCCCCAATGATGGATATACCATTGGAACAATTAATATGCCACATATTGTTTTACAGCCATTAGGCAGAGAAACACAATTTACCTATAAAGATTTTGATTATATTGGTGAAATGGTTAAAGACCCCCAAATTTTGGCAGTTAAGTCTGATAGTGAATATAACACCTTACAGGATGTTTTAGAAGCAACAAAGAAGAAAAAATTAACCATTGGTACTGTAGGTACTTTAACAGGAAATTACATGGCTGCTTTAGATTTAATGAAAAAAGCTAATGTAGAATTTGAAATTGTACCTTTTGAAGGTTCAGCTGACCAAGTCATTGCATTACAAGGTGGGCATGTAGATGTCATTATGGGAAATCTAAATGATTTGGCCCGAGATAAAGAACAATATAAAATGTTGGCCATTTCTACCGAAAAACCTCATGAAATGTTGCCAGACGTCAAAACGTTTAAAGAGCAAGGCTATGATGTCCAGAGTGAAATAACAAGATTATTTGCTACCCCAAAAGGTATAGACCCGAAAAAACTTGAAATTTTGCGCAAAGGTTTTGCTAACATTGCGTCTAATCCGGAATACTTAAAAGAAATGAAAAACATTGGACAGCCTGAATGCTGGGTTGGAGGGGAAGAGTTAGAAAAAAACATTGAAAAGGAAAATACTCGTTATAAAGAACTTCTAGAATCCTTTGATTTATTAAAAAAATAATGACATAAGGATAATAAGTTGAGGGATGTATTATGATGACAGATATAGTTTCAGGATTAATAAATGTTTTTCATCCAATTAGTATTTTGATTATGATTGCGTCTTTATCAGGTGGCGTTGTTGTTGGAACTCTACCAGGACTATCAGCAACGATGGGGGTCGCATTACTAGTTCCGCTAACATTTGGAATGGACCCAGCATTAGGACTTCTAATGCTGGGTGGGATGTATGTAGGAGCTATATACGGAGGTTCCAACTCGGCTATTTTAATAAACACTCCAGGGACGCCTTCAGCTATATGTACTACCTTTGATGGTTTTCCAATGACAAAAATGGGAAAACCTCTTAAAGCGCTGTCGATTGCTTTACTAGCTTCTGCGTTTGGTGGAATCATCGGTAATATTTTCTTATTCACTGCTACTGAACCTCTTGCAAAATTTTCTTTACGATTCGGGCCTCCGGAATATTTTTGGTTAGCAATATTTGGTCTAACGATTATTTCATCTCTATCTAGAGAGAATTTTATAAAAGGTATTCTCTCCGGATCGTTAGGTCTACTAATTGCAACTATTGGCATTGATTTGATGACAGGTCATGAACGTTTTACCTTTGGCATCAATGCCTTAACATCTGGAATAAATAGCATTGCCATTATGATTGGTATATTTGCTTTTTCTCAAGTATTGATACTTGTGGATGAAAATGAAAGCTATATTGCAAAGACGACTCCACAGCCAGGTGTTGTTTTGGAAACGGCTAAAGAATTGATAAGTAAATTCAAATTATTATTGTTGCGATCTTCATTAATTGGCACAATAGTTGGAATTATGCCGGGTGCAGGAGGAAATATTGCAGCATTTGTTGCTTATGATGTTTCTAAAAATGCTTCAAAAGAGCCGGAAGCATTTGGTAAAGGAGCCATGGCTGGTATTGCAAGTAGTGAATCATCCAATAATGCTGTTTGCAGTTCATCGTTGATTCCACTATTTGCATTAGGTATTCCAGGTAGTCCCGTTGCTGCAGTTTTAATGGGAGGGCTTTTAGCGCATGGTATTACGCCAGGGCCTAAACTTTTCTCAATGCATGCGGATGTTGCTTATACTTTTATATTAGGTATGTTTTTGGCAAACTTACTTCTAATTCCTGTAGGCATAGTTGGTATGCGAATCTTTGTACGCGTGTTAAATGTTCGCAGCCATTATATAGCTATAGTGGTTACCGTTCTTGCTGTTATTGGAAGCTATGCTATCCGTAATAGTATGCTAGATGTTATGGTAATGTTTATTTCCGGAAGTATTGGCTATTTTGTTTTTAAAATTGGATTATCCTCAGGCTCTTTAATTTTAGGGGTTATACTGGGGCCAATTATTGAAAAAGGATTTAGCCAGTCGCTTTTAATTTCAAATTCTGAAGGGATTATTCAAACCTTTTTCTTACGACCCATTTCATTGGTGCTTATCGTATGCTGCATTGTCTCCGCTTTTTTACCACCATTAATGGAAAAGAAATTTAATAAAGTAGGTGATAGATAAATGAACATGAAAAAAGCCACCTACATTATGGGCGGAATAATCTTGCTGTTGTGTTTTTTAGCATGGTTCCAGACCAATACAATAACTCCTCCAGCAGAGATTTACCCGCGTGCCCTTCTTATAATAACTGCAGGGTTAACCTTAATAATGTTATTACGAACCATACAAGGAAAGTCTGCTCTATTTTTTGAAAAACCATTTGAAAATGCACGTTTAATTCAAGTGCTTGTTGTTATCGTTTTGACTGGGATTTTTATTTTAGGAATGCAATTTTTGGGCTTTTATGTTTCAACATTTCTTTTTATCTTGTTTGGAACCTTGTATTTAGAAGAAAACATAAGTAAGCACTCTGTTGTTTCGGCTATTGTTCTAGGTCTTGTTGTTGATGGAATTGTCTATGTAACTTTCAATGTATTTTTATCAGTGCCTACCCCTGTAGGAGTTCTGATTTAAATAAATTTATCTATGACAATAGGAGGTTTATATGGAAAAGCATAAGTTTTTAATTCATGCTGAAGGTGACGATGTTGGCGTTGCAATTGAGGATATCAAAAAAGGTGAAAAAGTTATAGGCGTAGATTTATCTACAAATAATCGAATGACAATTGAAGCCTTAAATGACATCCCTTTAGGGCATAAAATTGCCTTGAAAGACAAAAAAGTAGGCGAGGATTTAATAAAATACAGCGAGATCGTAGGAGAGGTAACACAAGATTTCCGTACGGGTAATTGGGTGCATACGCATAATATGAGAACAAAGAGGTGGAATTATGGTGCATAAATTTAAAGGTTACAGACGTGACAATGGAATGGTTGGGGTACGCAACCATGTTATTATTCTTCCAGTAGATGATCTATCTAATGCAGCGTGTAAGGCTGTAGCAAATAATATTGCTGGAACAATGGCTCTGCCCCATCCTTACGGTCGATTACAATTTGGGGAAGATTTGGAACTGCATTTTAAGACATTGATTGGTGCAGGTTCCAATCCTAATGTAGCAGCAGTTGTTGTTATTGGAATTGAACCTATTTGGGCAGAACATATTGCAAAAGGAATAAGTGCAACTGGCAAGCCTGTGGCATATTTCGGTATTGAAAATCATGGTGATTTGGAAACCATAAGAATGGCTTCTCAAAAAGCTAAAGAATTTGTTCATTATGCAACATCTCTAGAAAAAGTTGAGTGCGATCTAAGTGAACTTATCATTAGCTTTAAATGTGGCGAATCTGATACAACGTCAGGTTTAGCTGGTAACCCTGTTGCTGGTGTAGTTGGAGATAAATTAGTTGAAAATGGAGGAACGGTTATTATAGGTGAGACCCCTGAAACAACGGGGGGTGAACATGTATTAGCTAAACATTTTATTTCTGATGAAGTCGCTCAAGAATATTTGGCAATGCATAAGAAATATATGGATTTGATTGATGCTCAGGGTGCAGATTTACTTGGTTCCCAGCCAACACAAGGTAATATTGCTGGTGGATTAACAACCATTGAAGAGAAGGCTATGGGAAATATCCAGAAAGCAGGAAAAACACCAATGAAAGGTGTTTTAGATTATTGTGAAGCTCCTCCTTCAAAAGGAAAATTCTTTATGAATACTTCTTCAGCTGCGGCGGAATGTGTAACCATGATGATGGCTGCTGGTGCTGCAATACATCTTTTTATTACTGGACAAGGCAATATTATTGGCAATCCCATTGAACCAGTTGTTAAGATTTCCGCAAATCCACATACATGCGATGTAATGGCAGAGCATATTGACGTAGATTGCAGTGGCGTTTTAACCTTGGAGAAAACGTTAGAAGAATCTGCAGATGAAGTTATTGACTTTATTCTCCAAACGGCTAAAGGACGTTTCACTAGTGCTGAAGTATTGAATCACAAGGAGTTTGTTTTAACGCGTCTTTTCTTGAGTGCATAAACTATAGTAATTATAAGGGAACAATATTCCAATTGTTCCCTTATCTTTTTAGGAGTTTATTATGTATAAAAAAAATGAAAAAGAAAAAATAAAGAAGCTTTTGGAAAATATAACTATACCTGAGACATATCAAATCAAACAAAAACTAAAACAAGAAAAAATTGATAATATTTCTGAAGAAATAAATTATCAGTTTTATAAAAATGAGTTTTATAGTGAGTTAATCAGTAGAATAAAAGATAAAAGAAAAATAGGTATTGCTGTTGGTAGTAGAGGAATTGCTAATCTAGATAAAATTGTTAAATCTCTTGTCGATTGTTTAATACAGTTTAAAAATATCGATGTTATCATCATTCCAGCGATGGGCAGTCATGGGGGAGCAACAGCAGATGGCCAAAAAGATATTTTAGCAGAATATGGGATTACGGAAGAAAAGATGGGCGTCCCTATTATAAAAAATATGGATACCGTTATATTGACAAACGTTGATGGAGAGGCTGTTTATTGGGATAAGATGGCTGCCTCTTTAGATGCTGTTGTGTTAATTAATAGGGTGAAACCGCATACGTCTTTTAGGCACAATGTTGAAAGTGGGTTATTTAAAATTGCTTCTATTGGTCTTGGCAACCAGACAGGAGCTGCAGCTATACATAAAGCAGGTTTTAAGACTTTAGGTGATAGGATCGAAAAAATAGGACGCTATATTTTTAATCAAGGAAATATTTTGTTCGGCGTTGCAATTTTAGAAAATGCATTTGATGAAACACAATCAATTCACTTCATTTTTCCGGAAAATATACCTACTGTTGAGCCCCAACTACTGAAGCTTGCAAAAAAGAATATACCTCAAATTCCTTTTGAGAACGCTGATGTCTTAATTGTTAATGAAATTGGAAAAAATTATAGCGGGCCTGGTGCAGATCCGAACGTAACAGGTCGATTTGCAAGTGGAATTCATTCAACGGGATTTCAAACTACTTCTCTAGCATTTTTAAATTTATCATATGAAAGTCATGGAAATGCCAACGGGCTTGGTGTTGCAGATGTTGTCACTCAAAATTTAGTTAGTCAAATGGATTTAGTAGCTGGATATACCAATACACTTACCAGCACGCTATCTGAGAATGCAAAGATTCCAATGATTATGCCAGATGAAGAATTAGCGATTAAAGCAGCGATAAAATTTTCACACCAAACAAATCTTGAACAGCTAAAATTGATTAGAATAAAAAATACATTAGAATTAGAAACTATGGAAATCTCTAGAGCATTACTAAGAGAAGCAGCTGAGAAAGATAATATAGAAATAATCACTGGGCCTGAGAAAATGCTTTTTAAAAATAGGAGAGGCTTATGAATACAAAATCTATTACGCAAGTAGGAGTATTTATTGCTATAGGAATTATTTTACCGCCTGTATTTCATGCTGTAGGATTAGGAAACATAGTACTTCCAATGCATTTTGCACCTCTTTTATGTGGGCTTTTTTCCGGCCCAAAAGAAGGGTTTATGTGTGGTATAATTTTACCAATAGCATCTTTTATTATAATGGCTATGCCTCCTCTTTATCCTGTAGGAATATCTATGTGTATAGAACTTTCTGCTTATGGGTTTGTCATTGGTTTGTTAATGCAACGCTTACTTCTGCATATTGGAGTATATCTTTCTTCAATGGTCGCACTCATATCAGCAATGCTTGCAGGACGATTACTTTCAGGTGTTTTTTATTTTATATTTTTTCAATTCCATGGGGAAGTATATACGTGGTCTATTTTTTTATCTACCATGTTTATAAAAGCTCTCCCCGGAATTATAATTCAAATTATTATAATCCCCTTTTTAGCAACAGTGATTTTAAAAAAGAGTAATGGAAGTACGCTTTTTTCTCGAAAGGAATGATTGCTTTATGAGGATTGAGGTATTGGAATACTTACTAGCAATAGAAGAAGCTGGCTCTCTTTCCAAGGCTGCAGAGCGATTATATATGACACATTCGGCTTTGAGCACGGCTTTGACGCAATTAGAAAATGAAATTGGAGAAAAAATATTTATTCGCTCTCATCAAGGAGCTAAAATGACAGAATTTGGGCAAGCATATTTAACATTAGCAAAACAGATTCTTATGACTTATCAAAAAATGCTTGATTTAAAATGTAATTATCATCCTGTGATTCAATATAATATTGCATCCATTGCAACACTTTCCAATAATATCTTATTAAAAGCAATTTCCCAATTTCAACAAGAGCATCATGATGTCGTTATTTCTTCATATGAAGTTGAACCTCATGAGGTTTTAGAAAGAATTCAAAATTATAATTGTGATATAGGACTTTCCTTTATTGAGAGTGATGAAGTGGAAAGAATTACATATTTAGCGAATAAAAATGATATTATCTGGGAACCGGTTTATAAAGATTTTATGTGCCTGTATGTAAACCAATACAGCTCTTTGTTAAAAAAAAATAAAGTCTGTCATTCGGATTTAAGCAAGTTAACTGCTGTAAGCATCAATCATCGCCAATTTGATAAAAAGAAATTCTATTATATTAATAATATAGATGAACGATTTCAACTATCATTTAGCAACCAAGAAGTAATAAAAAAACTCATTGCGGAATCTCATGATGGTAATATTGTTGCTTACTTTCCAAAATTATTAGCTTATGACGATTTTTATATTAAATCAGGAAAGTTGCTTCCTGTTGATATTGAAGATGAGACTCATGAAATTATTTATTACCTAGCTTATAAAGAAAAAAAGAAGCCTTACCTAAAAGATCTTTTAGAATATATAAAAAATGTATTTCGAATGATTTCAGAGAACGGAGTAGAGTAATTTTAAAATATAGGATATAGAAATGAAAATCATATCGTCTGAGTATCACTTTTGTTTCTTGCGGCTTTTAGCTGAAAAGAGCAAAAGCGATACTCATTTTATTTATTTACAGATGAAAAAACAGCCCAATTGTTGTACACTAGAGGAAGAATACATAAGATGGAGTACGCATCACGTAACGGAAAGGTGATGTTATGCAGAGCTTTATGCAGGGTTTACCGGCGATTGTTTATCCAATCAACATTTTGGATATTTTAATCATCGCTTTTGTTATTTATAAAATTATTGAAATGATTTCCGGCACCCGGGCCGAGCAGTTGGCAAAGGGGATTTTGATCCTTATTGCCTTCAGTGCCTTTAGTGAATTGATTGGCCTGTCGACGATTAATTGGGTTTTGGTGCAAGTTCAGCGGATGTTGATTGTGGCGATTCCTGTTATTTTTGCGCCGGAGATGCGGCGGGCGCTTGAAAAACTCGGTAAGGGGAAGGTCTGGCGCCGTCGACGGGTTAGTGAAGCGGAAGATGCGGTTACGCGCCGTATTGACCGGATTATGGGCTGCTTGCAGGCCTCTGCCGGTACGAAAACAGGGGTCTTAATTGTTATTGCACGTGAGAGTCGGTTGGAAGAGTATACGGCCACGGGCATCCAATTGGATGCTTTGGTCTCAACGGCCTTGCTGAATAATATTTTTGTCATTAATACGCCACTTCATGATGGGGCGGTGATTATTGATGGCGATCGTATTGTAGCGGCCAGCTGTTACTTGCCCTTGTCCGATAACCGCAATATTTCAAAGGCTCTTGGCACGCGCCATCGGGCTGGAATTGGCTTAACGGAAGTCAGCGATGCGGTGGTCTGTATTGTTTCTGAAGAAACGGGCAGCATTTCCATTGCTTGCGATGGGAAACTGTCCTATGACTTGTCTTTTAAGGAGACCAACCAATTTTTACAGGAAGCCTTGGTGCAGCATGAAGGGCAGCTTCCCTTTTGGAAGAAGTGGCAGGTGTTTCAATGAAAAAACCGGAAATAAAAAATCCAGGTCTGAAAATATTGGCTTTGGGCCTGGCTGTTTTGCTGTGGTTTTACGTGGGCATTGAAAAGAACCCGTTTGAAACACGGTATTTTCAAGTGCCGGTGACCTATGAGCATTTAGATGAAGAAATGTCCGTTAACAGTCCGACGAAACAGGTTTCTATTACGGTGCGGGCACGGACCAACCAGTTTGAATCCCTTACAGCCGGTGATTTTACGGCATCGGTGGACTTGAGCAAGGTGCGTGTCGGCGATAACACGGTGCCGGTTAATGTCAAATCGCCGGGGCATGTACAGGTGACGAAGGTGTCTCCAGGTGAAATCGTTGTAACGGCAGAGCGGTTGGACGGGAAAAGGTTCCCGGTGCAAGTTCAGGAAATCGGTGCCTTGCCGAATGGTGAAAAGGTCAAATCTTACCAGGCCCAACCGGGCGACGTTTTTGTTGCCGGTGACCCCGGTGTGCTTAAAAACGTTGCTAAAGCAGTTGTCCAGGTTCAATTAGGAGATATTTACGAGTCAGGTGTATTGGACTTGCCGGTGGTGCTTTTAGACGCGAAAGGTCAGGTCTTGCACTTGACGGGGGTCGTCGTGAAACCAAAAAGTGTTAATTTGACGATTACCCTGAACAAGGATGCAAGAGAGAAGACGGTTGCTGTGGTTCCTACAGTGAACGGGAAAGCTGCGGACGGCTATGTGTTGACCGCTGCCAAGGCGGAACCTGAGACCATCACGGTTAGCGGTCCGGCAGATATTCTGGCGGATGTTGATCAAGTCACAACAGAGACGATTGACATTACCAATATGCAAAATAATCGCCAAGTCACTGTGTCCTTGAAACTGCCTCAAGGGGTACGCGCCGCAGGTAAAGGGGATATTCGGGTAAATCTGTCGTTTGCAAAGAAAAAAGAAGCGTCTCTTGAAGCGGAGATCCCCATCGAGATACAACAGCTGAGCACCGGTTTAAATGCTGAACTTAATCAGTCGATGGTACGGGTCAGGTATGTGCCAATCGGTGGGTCTACCCAAGTCTATGCCGTTGTTGATGCATCAGGTTTAGGTGTTGGTCAACACCGGGTGGATGTCAATGCTTATACCAGTGACGGATCGGTTGTGGAGCAAGTGGTGCCACAACAAGTAACAGTGACGATTACTTAATATAGGAGATAAGAATGAATAATTTATTTGGAACAGATGGCGTGCGCGGAAGAGTCGGCCAGACCTTGACGCCTGAATTGGCATATCGCCTGGGACGGGCAGCGGGCACTGTTTTGGCCGCTGATGCCCAAGGAGACCACCGCACCGTTGTCATCGGCCGCGACAGCCGCTTATCCGGTCAAATGTTGGAAGCGGCCCTGACTGCCGGATTGACCGCCACCGGCATGGATGTCATCAGCTGCGGACTTATTCCCACGCCGGCGGTGGCCTGGCTTGTCCGTACTTATCATGCGGTGGCCGGTGTGGTGATTTCCGCTTCTCACAATCCCTATTGGGATAACGGGATTAAGTTCTTTAACCAAGCCGGATTGAAATTAAGTGATGACAAAGAAGATGAGATTGCTCGTTTAGTGGAAAAGACGGCTGAACTTCCCTACGCAGCGGAAGATGCCATCGGCCAAGTGATGTACGATGGGGAAGCCGTTGAACGGTATAAGGATTTTCTCCTCCAACAAGCGCAGTTTAAAGCTTGCTCGTTAAAAGCTGTCGTTGATTGTGCCAATGGTTCAGCCAGCCCCATTGCGGAAAAATTATTTTCCGACTTGGGCTTAAAAGTTATTATGCGGGCCAACCATCCGGATGGGGTTAACATTAACGCCGACTGCGGGTCGACGCATATGGATGGGCTCATTGAGGCTGTCCTGGCTGAAGGAGCAGACATTGGGCTGGCTTTTGACGGGGATGCCGATCGGTTCTTGGCGGTGGCTGCTGACGGAAGCGTTATTGATGGTGACCAGCTGATGTCTATTTATGCGCATGATTTGCAGGCACGTGGTGAACTGGATCCGAATCTTTTGGTTGTAACCGTTATGAGCAACCTGGGGCTGAAATTGGCCATGAAAAAAAGTGGGGTTGATCTTGTAGAAACCCAGGTTGGTGATCGATATGTTAATGAAGCCTTGACGGCGCATGATGGTGTGCTCGGCGGTGAACAGTCAGGACATATTATTTTTAGACGGATTAACAGCACCGGTGATGGGCTGCTCTCGGCCTTGATGCTGCTCAATATTATGGTGCGGCAGGGCCTGTCTTTGAAAGAATTGGCGGCCTCCATGCAGCGTATGCCGCAAATTTTGGTTAACGTTAAAGTACGGGATAAAAATGCCTGGGCAGATGATGAACGGATCTCAGCGGTTATTGCCAGGGTGGAAGCTGCACTCGGTGAGACGGGTCGCGTCCTGGTGCGGGCTTCAGGAACGGAGCCCCTGTTGCGGGTGATGGTTGAGGGCGAAAACAAAGCAGAAATCGATCAATTGGCCCATGAGATTGCCGATGAAATCGATGCGGTCTTAGGCATATAATGGCGGTCGTTGGCATCGGCACAGATTTATGCTCCGTTGCACGGATTCGTGAGGCGTGGTCACGTCATGAGCAATTCTGTGCCCGCATTTGTACGGCGGAAGAAAGGGCATACATCGGCAGGTCTGCAGAGCGGTTGGCCGCTCGCTTTGCCGCCAAGGAAGCGGCCTTTAAGGCTTTTGGCCTTGGCTTAGGGCCCTTGGGCTGGCACGATGTTGAAGTTTTGCATGACGATAAGGGCCGACCGCAGCTGATATTAAGTGAAAAAGCGCTGGCCATAGCAGGTGAGATGGGCATTGAGCGCTGGCAGGTGAGCCTCAGCCATGAACGAGAAATGGCCATCGCTGTTGTTATACTGGAGGGAAAAGTTTGTACTTGCTGAATCGTCAGGAGATGAAGGAATTAGATGCGCGCGCCATCAATCAATGGCATTTCCCATCCCTGATTTTAATGGAAAACGCAGCGCGCAGCGTCACAGAAGCTTTATTTAACACCTATCCGGATCTTCTAGACCGCCGCATTATGTTTTTGTGCGGCCCGGGCAATAACGGCGGCGACGGTCTGGCAGTAGCCCGCATGCTCCACCTAAAAGGCGCCAAAGTTGCCGTATACATAATCAATGAAGCAAGCGATAAGAAAACCAGCCAAGATCATGCCGTTAACCGGAAAATCATCGATCATTTGTCTGTGCGGGTCTTTGACATCCAGCGAGAAGCCCAGCTGCGCTTATTAAAGGCCAATATCAACCACAGTGATTTGCTCATAGATGCCATGTTCGGCGTGGGCCTGAATCGGCCGGTTTCACCTCTGGTGCGCGAGGTCATCACCATCGTGAATGAGCGCGAAGTGCCGGTGGTGGCGATTGATTGTCCATCCGGTTTGAACTGCGACAATGGACAAGCGGAAGGGGCGGTCTTGCAGTGTCAGCATACATTCACCTTGTCGGTGCCGAAAATGGGCTTCTTTTGCGGCCTTGGTCGCGAAGTTTGTGGTGAATTGCAGGTTCTTGACATTGGTATTCCTGAAGAGGTTGTGGCCTCCATGGACATCCAGACCACCGTTTTGACCCAGGAAAATTTGAAAAAGGCCTTTCCAAAACGGCCTAAGGATTGCCATAAACATCAATTCGGCCATGTGGGCATTATTGCCGGCTCTCTTGGCATGAGTGGCGCTGCTGTTTTAGCGGCTAAGGCTGCCTTACGCGCAGGCGCCGGATTGGTCAGCGTCTTGGTGGACAAACGCGTCTATCATGAAGTGGCAACGGTTTTGCCGGAAGCCATGGTGCGTCCGGTGCAATGGCCGAGTAGTTCGGCTGTAGATTGGTTGCTGGAACGGGCGGACGTTGTTTTAATCGGTCCCGGCCTTGGCCTTGATGAGGCCAAGGAAGAAACCCTGCGCTATTTGCTGGATCATGCAGATATTCCCCTGGTGATTGACGCCGATGGGCTTACCCTCTTGGCGCGGCAACCGCAGACCGTCTTGGCGGAGCATACAGGTGAGGTTATTCTGACACCGCATCCCGGTGAATTTCGCCGGCTAAACCCCAAAGAAGAGGGGGATGACCGCTCACGCTTGCTGATGGCCAAAGCCTATGCTGCAGAAAATGGTGTGACCCTGGTGCTCAAGGGCTTCCAAACGGTTGTAGCAGCAGCAGACGGACGGAGTGCCGTAAATGGCATCAATACACCGGCCTTGGCCACCGCCGGTTCAGGAGATGTCCTGGCAGGTCTGGTCGCTGCTTTTGTGGGACAAGACAGACCCTGCTATGAAGCCGCCGGATTGGCCGTGGCCCTCCATGGGCAATGTGGCCAACGGTGTGCTGAACGGTTTGGTGAAAATGCCACCTTGGCAGGGGATTTGATTGACGTAATTGCTGAGGAGTTGCGCCGTGGAGAATGAAAAATATCGAAAAAATAAGCGCGATCTGCTTCGTGGCGATGTTTATTATGCAGATTTAAGCCCTGTTGTGGGTTGCGAGCAGGATGGCTTCCGGCCGGTTCTTATTGTCCAGAATGATGTCGGCAATTATCATAGTCCAACGACGATTATTTTGCCGATTACCACCAAAAGTGAGCATGGGCACATTCCGACACATATTCCCATTCCCGCCGATGAAAAAGCCATTGAAGCCGGGAGCATTATCTTAGCGGAACAAATTCGTACGATTGATAAAAGCCGTCTGCATAAAAAAATATGTCACCTTGATGGGGACTTGATTAAGCAAGTAGACCAGGCGCTGAAAGTCAGCTTAGGCTTGACTGCCGGTAAATGAATTGTAACTTTTTTACAAGCCCGGTAAAATATGGCGAACTGTAACCAGCTTGTATTTTATAAGAAATAATAATTTGAACAATAATCTTATCTAATAAGAATGACCTCTTTTTAACCCTCTCCTAGGATTAGCAAAAACAATTGAACGGCCGCACCTTCTCTTGCGTATGAACGCGATGGTGGTGCGGTTTTTCTTTTTGTAGTCAGCAGCGCTATTTAGAAAAATTTTTAAGCTGAGCGGCTTTTTTGCTTGCAGATGGCTTGACCTTGCATAATGGTTACTTCTCCAGTAAAATTTCATGCGTGTTAGATTTTATTAGAGGAGGACAAATATTTTTATGACTAAGACCATTAAATCTGCCCTTGCATCTTTTGCTTTGGGGGCCTTTTTATTGACCAGCGTAGGGATGGCACAAGCCGCTGAACCTATTTTGTGGAATCAAGTAGATATGATTAAGACTTCCGGTGATTTGACCTACTATCCGCTCCGGAGTGTATTGGAACAGACAGGGGTTACCATCAAATGGGTTGGTAATGAGGCACGCACCAAGTTGGTACTGGAAGCCGGCGGTCAAAGCCATCAATTGATTCTTCATGCAGACAACCAGACCTTAACATCAGGGGACCAAACCTTTGGCTACCAAAATGTCAACGGTTCCCTCATGCTACCGCTGCACTTCTTTATGGACGTCCTAGACCAAGCAAGTGTCAGCACCAATCGCACGACAGGGGCCTTGGCCATTACACCAGTTAACCAGGACGGTAAGGTAGGCCTTCGCCATTTGGAAGCCTATGTCGCCGAACCGAAACCGCAAGCACCTGCGGCACCAGCGGAAACCTGCACCTATTATCAATCCGGACAAGCCACTTGGTATGGCGCCGCCTTACACGGCAATTACACTGCTAGTGGCGAACCCTTTAATATGTATGATTTAACCGCTGCCCATAAAACCCTGCCCTTCGGGACCCGGGTTAAGGTGACCAATTTAAATAACGGCTTGTCCGTGGTCGTCCGCATTACAGATCGCGGCCCCTTTGCCCCGGGACGCGTCATTGACCTGTCCATGGCGGCAGCTCAGCAATTGAATATGATTTCCAGCGGTGTCGCTGCTGTAAATCTTGAAATTGTCGGCTAAAAGATAGGGAGACACAGAATTCGTTCTGTGTCTTTTTTTATTGGCGTGGCAATTGATTCGGGATTTCAGTATAATAAAAGGGAGGAGGGGCAATGATTAAATTACCTGAACTGACTGACGCTACATTTATACAGCGACGCAACCGTTTTATTGCGCAAGTAGAGCTGCCTGATGGTCAAGCGGTTGACGCGCATTTGGCCAATACGGGCCGGATGCGAGAATTGTTGATTCCGGGGCGGGCTGTGAAAATAGCACCGGCACATAATCCGGCGCGCAAGACCAAGTACGATCTTTTTCTGATTGATCAAGATGGCGCCTGGGTTTGCCTGCGGGCGGCCTATGCCAATGAGTTGGCAGACCGGTGGTTGGCATCGGGCTTGCTTGCGCCGTATGGGTTAAAGGGTTCTTGGCGGCGGGAAATGAAAATTGGCCGTCACCGGTTTGATTTTTTCCTGGAAGCAGGGGAAAAGCCAACCATTTTAGAGGTGAAATCGGCCAATTTCAAGAAGGGTCATACCGCTCTTTTTCCGGACGCCCCTACAGTGCGGGGGCGTCAACATGTGGAAAGCATGTTGGAACTGTCTGCAGCCGGCTATCGATGTGTCCTGCTGATGATCACCATGGGACAAGCAGTTGATGAGCTGATTTTTAACCGGCAAAACGATGCCCCTTTAGCCGATGCCATGGCGCAAGCAAAAGCAGCAGGACTTGATATTATCGTTATGAAATCCCGTTTTACAGAGACGGAAGCGTTTTTTGACGGCTTCCTGCCAATTGATTGGGGGCGGAGCTAAATGGATGTATTTGCATTGATTGGGCCGAGCGGGACCGGTAAAAGCCATCATGCTACGGAAGTGGCGCAGCAATATGACATTGACTATATTATTGATGACGGTCTTTTGATTCACATGGGCAAAAAAATCGCCGGGCAATCGGCCAAGGCTGAGCCCACCATGGTCGCAGCTGTTAAGACGGCTATTTTTATGGATCCGAAATGTGCAGCGGATATGCGCCATACCCTGCAAAAAGAAGCCCCGAAACGGCTTTTGCTTTTAGGGACCAGTGAACATATGATTGACCGCATTGGCCAGGCCTTGGCCTTGCCAGCGCTCAAGCAGACCATATTTATACATGATGTGGTGTCAGCTGAAGAGATGGCTTTGGCGCAGGAAATGCGCCGGGAAGGGAAGCATGTCATCCCGCTTTCGGCCGTAGAAGTGCGGAAAAATTTCCCAGGTATTTGGATTCGCCCCATTAAAGAGCTGTTTATGCGTAAAAAGGGCAATGAACGGCCCTTGGAAAAGTCCATTGTGCGGCCAAAGTTCTCTCAATTTGGGAAGGTCAGCATTTCAGAACAGGTGGTCATTCAGCTGGTGAACCATTTGGCCAAGGAACATGAGCGACTGGGGCGGTCGATAAAAACGAGTGTAGATATTAATGACTGGGGTGTGCGCATTCAATGTGAAGCAAATGTGCGCTTCGGCACGCCGATTCAGCAGGCAGTGCAGTATTTTCAGGAAGAAAGCATTCAAATGGTGGAAAATATCACCGGTTTAAGCGTTCGTTCCATTGATGTGCGTGTGACCGGTATTTATAAAGAATAGAGGGTGAGGACACTGGCACAGTTGTTGAGCTGGTTACTTCAAGGGGGCGCCGTTGCCGTTCCGCGCCGCTTGCTGGCGTATTTGGACGGTATGGATTTAACCTTAGAAGAATGGGGGGCCTTGACCTACCTTTTGTATATTGAAGGTTGCGTAAAACCGGGCGATGCGAGAGCGGAAAGAGCGGTGCATTTGCTGGAAGAGCGCGGGTTTGTGCTGCAAGGTGAGAATGGTTTATCATTTGAACCGATGTTGCAACTGGCCCAGGGCGATGCAACGGCAGAAAGGCCTAAGCGAATGCCTTTGCCGGCGGTTTATGCCCGCCTGGTAAAACGGTATGAACAGGCGAGCGGTCGATTTTTATCTGAACGGGATAAACGTGACTTGCTTCAGGTTTTGCAAAAGTACGGTTGGCCGGAAGAACTTGTTTATCAGGCCTTTTTGGCTTATGCGGACAATTACCGGCGCAAATACTATACTTTTTCGGCCTTTTGCCATATGGCTGGTCAGGCCGGTGTTGAAACCGTTGCAGATTTTCAAACCTTTTGCGAACAATTGGATTATGGCGTTAAAAAAGTGCGAGAAGTCCTTCAGCGGATCGGTAAGTACAATCAACCGACGGAAGCGCAGAAAAACTATTATATGAAGTGGCAGCAGGACTGGTCTTTCAGCCATGAGATGATTCTTTTGGCGGCCGATGAAACCATTAATGCCGATAATCCATCCATTGGCTATATTGATCGGGTTTTGGAAAGTTGGCACAAGGACAACCTTAAGACCCCTCAAGCCGTTTATCAACGCCGTCAAGAGCGTGACGCTGCCAGCAAAGAGCGTATTCGCGGGAACCGCAAGCAGATTGGCAACCGGGATTTCCAAGCACATACGCCGGAAGACTACGACAGCCTGGAGGAATGAGATGGCAGATATCAATAATAAGCGCTTAAAAAAGCAGTGGGCGCGCGATGCCCGTGTGGCCCGAATTCATGCAGCTCATCCGGATTTGGCCGCCCTTGACCAGGCACAGAATGCGCTGGTCGCTCGCTTGCTGCGTGAAGCGGTGACGGCGCCGGGATTGACGACCGAATTGGATGAGCGCTACAAGGCCTTAGCGGCGCAAAAAGAAGACTTGCTTGACCGCTATGGCATTGATCCGCAGGCCTATACGCCAGACTGGGACTGCCCCCTTTGTGAAGATCGCGGCTTTAGGAAAAATGGTGAGCCTTGCGTCTGCCGGGCAGATGAAAGACGGATTCGCCGTTTAGGGGAGGCCGGCTTGCCGGAAAATTACGCTACGATGCGTTTTGAGAATTTTGACGTCAACTTGTATACACCGGAAAGCGAGGCTGCCGACAAGGTTAAGCGGCTGGAAGACTTCGCTCATAAATTGGCCCAGGGCAAGCCTTTGGGCAATGTGGTCCTGCGGGCAGATGTGGGGCGCGGCAAGACCCACTTGGCGGTGGCAACGGCCTCTGCGGCCTTGGCTGAAGGGCTAAGCGTCCGCTATGTGCGGGCCGATCAATTCATGGAAAATTTGCGGAGCGACTTATACGATAAGGATGGTGCCGGCCGGGAAATGTGGCGGGCAAAACACTGTGATCTTCTCATCATTGATGACTTGGGGCGAGAATCAATCAGCGAGTTTGTCATCGCTCAATTAACAGATTTGATCGAAGACCGCAACAACAGTTGCCGCAGCTGGATGATCAACACCAACTTAAAAGGCAATGAAATTGCCGATAGGTATGGCGCGCGCCTAAGTGATCGAATATTTGAAAAAGCGACCTTTTTCTTTTTGGAAAGCAAGGGCAGTATTCGCCGGCTAAAAGCAGTCAATGAGGTTGAACTGATATGATCAAATACGCTGGCCGATTGACAGGGGTCTTGTGCCTGGTTCTGGCCTTTCTTTTAAGCGCCTGCGCGCCGCAAGCAAATGCACCGACGGATACCAGTACGGCGGCTATAGCATCCAGCACCACCGGAACGGTTGCAGAAGACGGCCTTTATTCGGATGCCCCTTCGGTAGCTGCCTATCTGCGCGCCTATCACAAGTTGCCGGCAAATTATATGACGAAACAGGCAGCACGTGCCCAAGGCTGGCAGGCTGAAGCAGGTAATTTGCGCGACCTTGCCCCGATGGCCACCATTGGTGGTGACCGTTTTTATAATCGAGAAGGAATTTTGCCCAAGGACAGCTATTGGGAGTGCGACGTAAATTATGAGGGTGGACCGCGCAATGCAGAGCGGCTGGTCTACAATCGTGAGGGAAGGATTTACTACACAAAGGATCATTACCGACATTTTACAGACATTAGTGAGGAGGGGCCTGCATGATTATTTTGGACGGCAATGAGATGCTCAATCGACAGGAATTACACCGCTATTTGAAAAAACAATTTCACCTATCTGAGTTTTATGGAGAGAATTTGGACGCTTTATGGGATGAATTGAGTGCTCGCGACCAGTTAACCATCGTATTTCTGCATGCGGATGAAGCGGTTGACGCCTTGGGCCCTTACGGGAATGCCTTACTATCGCTTTTCCGCGAGCTGGTCCAAGAAAACCCGACAGTGAATCTGATGTACGAGCTGCCCTCATCAATTGACCCTGCGCGGAAAACTTGTTAGAATAAGGTGTAACGGGAAACCGCTACTCAAACAGTTCACATCAAATGTCTACTGTTTGAGTTTTTTGTGTTTACAGGAACTTATGATCAAATAAATGAGGTGAAGGGTATGCCGGGACTGGTATTACTGGGCGCTCAATGGGGCGATGAAGGAAAAGGTAAGGTAACGGATTACTTGGCGGAAGAAGCTGATTTGGTTGTGCGCTACCAAGGCGGCAATAATGCCGGACATACAGTAGTGGTCAAGGGGGAAGAATTTAAGCTGCGCTTGATCCCCTCCGGAATTATCAACGGAAATGCCACTTGCGTTATCGGCAACGGTGTCGTGGTTGATATTCAGGTGCTGCGTCGTGAAATGGAATACCTGAAGGCGCGTCATATTGACGTTTCGCGGTTGCGGATCAGCGATCGCTGCCATTTAATTATGCCCTATCATATTCGTCAGGACGAATGTGAAGAAAAGGCAAAAGGCAATTTAAAAATTGGCACCACGAAAAACGGCATTGGCCCCTGCTATATGGATAAATGTGCCCGCATCGGCTTGCGTATAGGGGATCTTTTGGACCGCGACCGGTTTAGAAGCCGGCTCGAGGAAGTCCTGCCCATTAAAAATAATTTGCTGACCCGCCTTTATGGTGAAGAAGCCTTTGACATTGAAGATGTTATGGCGCAAATGACCGAAGATACGGCCTTTTTAGACGGTATGGTCTGTGATACCTCCTGGCTTTTACATGAAGCGCTGGAAGCCGGTAAAAAAGTCATGTTTGAAGGCGCCCAGGGAACCCTATTGGATTTGGACCATGGGACCTACCCCTTTGTAACGTCTTCAAACCCCATATCCGGCGGTGCAGCTGTTGGCGCCGGGGTTGCCCCTTGGCGCATTCAAAATGTCTTAGGCATTGTCAAAGCCTATACAACACGTGTTGGTGCCGGCCCCTTCCCAACAGAACTGGAAGATGAAGTGGGTCATTTACTGCAGTCGCGTGGCCATGAATTTGGTACTGTGACCGGCCGGACCCGTCGCTGCGGTTGGCTGGATATGAGCGTGGTGAAATATGCCGTTCGCTTGTCGGGGATGACGGCCCTTGCCCTCATGAAGCTGGATGTCTTGGACACCTGTGAAACCGTTAAAATTGCTACCGGCTACCGGCTGGATGGCAAGGAAATTCAGCATTTCCCTGCCTCACTTGATGATTTGCAGCGGGTTGAACCTATTTATGAAAGCATGCCCGGTTGGCAAGAAGATACCTCCAAGTGCAGGACCTTCGCCGAACTGCCACAAGCCGCTCAAGCGTATGTGAAACGCATTGAAGACTTGGCCGGCATTCCGGTAAAAATTGTTGCAGTTGGACCCGGACGCGAAGAAACGATTGTGCGTGAGGCTATTTTTTAAACGAAACGGAAAACTATGGCTAAAAAAACATTTTTTCGCGGTGCGATGATTTTAACCTTGGCCGGCGTCCTGGGTAAATTTTTATCGGCCGCCTACCGTGTCCCCTTTAATCGCATGGTAGGCGCCGAAGGCGCCGGCATTTACAGCATGAGCTACTCCATCTACTCCATTATTTTTGCCTTGTCAACGGCCGGTATTCCCTTGGCCGTTTCCAAACTGGTGGCCATGAGCGAAGAAAGAGCCGAGAAGGGCGAAAGCCTACGGATTGTCCGGGTGGCGCTTGTCCTTTTGACAGTCATCGGAGCTGCTGCAGCGATTTTCTTTTACCTTGCAGCCCCCTGGATTGCCAGCGCTTACTTTAACGAACCACGTGCCACTTGGTCATTGCGTGCCTTAGCGCCGGCAATGCTTTTCAGTTGCTTGATGGCTGTTTTTCGCGGCTTTTTCCAAGGACAGCAGAATATGGTACCGACTGCGGTATCGCAAATCTTGGAGCAATTTTTTCGCGTGGGAACAATTTTATTGGCGCTCTTTCTACTGATCCAAAAACCGGTGGAGTTTGTTGTCGCCGGGGCCAGTTTTGGGTCAATGGTTGGCGGTGTCTGCGGTTTCCTCTTTTTAGCGGTTGTCTTTGCCCGATTTTTGCATGGCCAGCCTGCTGGACAGGGGCATTTGCCAAAGCGGGATTCCGATAAAGATCGGCTGGTTTTGAAGCAGTTGCTCTATTATGCGGTGCCCATTTCCATCGGTGCCCTTCTTTTGCCGATGACCGGCTTTATTGACTCATCCCTTGTGGCAAGACGCTTGGAAGCCGGCGGAATGCTTCATGGGGACGCTATTGCGCAATTGGGCTATTTGTCCAACTATGCCATGCCCATCATTAACTTACCCTTTATTGTCACCACTGCGATTGCCGCCAGTTTGGTGCCGGCAGTGGCAGATGCCCTGGCCAGAGACGATAAAAAAGCCTTGTATCACAACATCGGTCAAGGCATTCGTTTGACCATGGTCCTTGTGCTGCCGGCATCCACCGGGTTGGCGGTCCTGTCGACCGGGATTTCGAAGCTTTTATACAACGATGCAGAGGCCGGCCCTGTTTTAGAAGCCTTGGCATTTACCATTCTTGTCGTTGGCTTGTACCAATGCTCGGCCAGTATCTTACAGGGCTTAGGAAAAGTTTTAATCCCCATGTATCACCTGATGATCGGCTTGGTTTTAAAATTTGTTTTAACCTGGATTTTAGCCGCAAACGTGCAACTTGGCGCAAGAGGGGCCGCTTATGCCACCGTTTTCTCCTTTGGATTTGCCGCCTGCCTCAATGTCTTCAGGCTCTTCGGTTTTGTCGGTTGGCACTGGTGTAATCCGCAGTTAATTTTCATTAAGCCTGCCCTGGCCAGCGCAGCCATGGGTGGTCTTTGCCTTGCGGTGGAGCATTTATTGACACCCCACATATCCCTTTCGATCACCACCTTGCTGGCCATTGTGGTGGGTGGCCTAGGGTATTTCCTTTGCTTGTTTATCATTAAGGGGATTGATGCGGAGACCTTATTCTTGATTCCGAAGCTGGGGCCAAAGTTGCAAAAGCGTTTGGCGGGAAGAAGATGATTTTATACGGGGCTTTTATGGCGAAAAACCGCTTTAAATTGGCATTTTCCCTGTTTTTCCGCTTTATTTTGCAAATATAATGTGGTAAAATGCAAGCAAGCTATGGAATCATTGTTGCAATACCTGTAACCGATCCGAGGAGGGATTATACTTGAACAAATCCGAATTAGTCGCAAAAGTCGCTGAGAAATCGGGTCTGACAAAAAAAGACGCAGAAAAATCAGTGGCCGCCGTATTTGAAGCCATCACGGAAACACTTGTTGATGGTGAAAAAGTCCAGTTGGTCGGGTTCGGTACTTTTGAAGTACGTGATCGTAAGGAGCGCCAAGGCCAAAATCCGCAAACCAAAGAGCCGATTGTTATTCCGGCTACCAAAGTGCCGGCATTCAAAGCTGGTAAATCCTTAAAAGAAGCGGTTGTTGGCAAATAAATGAGAAAGACGGACCTGTCCACGACTGACAGGTCTTTTTAAATAAGTAGTGTAATTGCTGGAAAGGCGGCAGAATGCGATTAGATAAGTTTTTAAAAGTTTCACGCCTGATCAAACGCCGCACGGTGGCCAAGGACATTTGTACCGCCGGTAAAGTGCGTGTGAACGATCGGGTTGCAAAAGCCGGGACAGAAGTTGCCGTCGGTGATCGATTGGAAATCTCTTTCGGTGAAAAAACACTTTCTGTTAAAGTGCTTGATTTACGTGAAACCGTTCGTGCCAATGAGGCAGATGAATTGTATCAGGTCATTCATCAATCCTGAAGGGAGGGCAATAAGGTGCGCCATGCTGACAAGCCGCAAGAAAATCTGTTGTTCAATCGACATTTAATAGAAGTATTGCGCCGCTTTTTCTTTCAGGCAAAAGAAGCGTCTCCATATAAGACGGCATTTGAACGGCTCAGATGGCGTAATGTCGTTTTTGCCTTTCTGGTTCTTTATTTAAGTATTTCTTTTGTGACCGGATGTTATTTAATTGTTGATTTAAAAGCGCAAGAAAATCAGTTGATTGAAACCCGCGTGGAAGCGTTAAAAGAACAAAAAAATATTAAAGAAAATGTCTTGTATATGAAAACGGATGAAGCTGTAGAAGAAGTGGCGCGGGAAGAACTGGGCATGGTCAAGCCCGGAGAAGTTTTGATTACCCAAAAAGACAATGCGCCTACTGGCTAAGTATTGACAGGTTCATTTTGGATCATTATAATGAATTAAAGCATATAATTTAAACTAAGGGGAGGCTTGCACCATCTATGTCCATCGCTAAAGGGCAGATTATTAAGGGTACCGTAACGGGCATTACCAATTTTGGCGCATTTGTGAAGCTGGAGAGTGGTGAAACCGGACTGGTTCACATTTCTGAAGTCGCAGATACTTTTGTTAAAGATGTCAATGATTTTTTGAAAGTTGACGATCCTGTCAAAGTTTTTGTCGTCAGTACAGATGATAAGGGGAAAATTAGCTTATCCATCAAACGCGCAAAAGAAAAGAAAAAGCCACAACGTCCGTCGCTCAGCTTTGAGGATAAAATCTCGCGCTTTATGAAAGACAGCGATGAGAAACTGGCATCCCTGAACAAAAATATGAACGCCAAACGTCGCAGCGGAAATCGCTATTAAGATCAACCACCTTTATCTAGTGGGATAAGGGTGGTTTTTATATAGGAGGAGAATATGCGGGCAGTTTTTGATGTTGGCAGCAACAGTGTTCGTCTGGCTGTGGCAGATGTTAAAAATGGTAAGCTGGTCAACCAGCAGACGTATTTGGCCTTTAGCCGGTTGGCGGAAGGGCGGGCTGCTGATGGCAGTTTGACGGAGCCGGCCATGCTAAGAACCTTTCAAGCTGTGCAATCATTGATGCCCCATCTGGGGAGGCTTCCACGGTGTTCGGAGCATTTGCTGGTTACGGCGACGGCAGCGCTTCGTCAAGCCCCTAACCGCCGCTTTCTGATGGACCGGCTTGAAGAGCTGTGCGGGGTGCCGGTACGGCTCTTATCTCCCCAGGAAGAAGCCTACTACGGTTTTACCGGGGCCCTGGCCGGCAGTGATGCCGCCGCAGCTGAGGCGCTTGTACTTGATATCGGCGGCGGTTCCACAGAACTCAGCTATTTTCATAAAGACCGCTGGTCATCTAAAAGTTTTCCCTATGGCTGCTTGGTTTTAAAAGATCATCCGGACCGCCTTGGACACTTTCGAGCAGACCTAGGAGAAAGCTTGTCCGCGTCCATTTTAAAGGAAAAACGCTTGATTGGCATTGGGGGAACCTTGACGACCTTGGCGGCCATCCTTTTAGGCTTGGATACATATGACCCGGAGGCGATTCACAAGAGTAGGATTAATCGCTCCGACTGGCTTAGCTTTATGCAGTCATATGCAGCGATGACGCCTTCTGAACGGGCGCACATCCCCGGATTGGCGGCAGAAAGACGGGATACCATTTTACCTGGACTGCTTATTTTAGATGTGATTTGCAGCAGCTTCCAGCTGGAAGGGTATACAGCTAGCGTAACCGACGGCCTTGATGGCATCTTGCTCAGTAACCTCTATGCTGGAAGTGAGCAGTGATGATGTTTCAGAAAGCCTTTGTTGACTTTATTCAAGAGCAGGGCTTGCTGGCCCATGGCGACCGGGTATTGATCGGCTTATCGGGCGGGCCGGATTCAATGGCCCTCTGCGATTTGCTTTGCCGGATGCGTGAAAGTTGGGGGCTGTTTTTGATGGCGGCCCATTTAAATCACAGTTTACGGCCTTCTGCAGATGCTGAAGCGCAGACGGTTGCCGGCTATTGCCGCGCCCAGCATATTCCGCTGATCAGCGCCAAGATTAATGTTGCGCATTTGGCTCTAGAAAAAGGCCTGGGCGAAGAAGCTGCCGGGCGCCTGGCCAGGCAAAACCTTTATCGGGAAAGCATGGATCGCTATCGGTTACAGACTTTGGCCTTGGGCCATCACGCCGATGACCGTGCTGAGACCATTTTATTGAATATGATTCGCGGCGCCGGTGCAAGAGGAATGGCTGCCATGCCTGCGCGCAGCCATCAGATTATCCGGCCCCTGCTGTTTGCGCACAAAGAAGATATCCTCGCTTATTGTGCGCAAGCGAATCTTCTATATACTGTGGATGAATCTAATGCAGACGTGCGTTATGCTCGTAATCGGATTCGGAAGGACGTCATCCCTGTGCTGACGGAGATTAATACCGGGGCTGTAGACCATATTAACGAGATGGCGGGGCATTTAGAAGAAATTCGGTCTGCCATGGCGGAGACGGTCATTCTGCCCTTACTGGAGGCTTCAGGACCTATTCTTGCCGGTGAAATCAGTTTTCCGCGAGAATTGCTCCGCCAACAAGCGCCTTATGTGCAAAAAGAAATCTTGACTTTATTACGGCAATCCTTGGCAGCTGGCGGGGGTCAGTTTGGCGAGGGTCAGCTTAAAACATATATTGATCTTTTAAATTCCCAACAAAATGATAAAATAATAGACGCCGGTCGTTTTAAGGTGTATATTGAAAAGGCACACATTATTTTAGCAGATGAGCGGTTGCGGCCTAAAAAATTTGAGCCCTTTCGCTGGCAGCCGGAAGTCGGGAGCTGTTTGAACTGTCCGGACTGGCCGGGCCGCCTGGAAGTCTTATCCGGCAACTTGCCCCTACGGTCCTTATGGACCTATCGTGTCCAGGATGGACAAAACTTCTACTGGCGCCATCGACAACCGGGGGACTCTATCTGGCGCAGAGGAATTGGGCATCAGCCACTAAAAAAGCTTTTTCAGACCTATAGTGTCCCCAACCGGTTACGGGCCCGATGGCCAATTTTATGCGATGAGGATGACCAGCCCTTATGGTTGCCCGGATTGGCCAAAAGCGATTTACAAAAATATGGTAAAAATACCGTGAAAAAGGGTATTTATATAAAAGCCTTCTTGGACGACGAAACCTATCGACCCAAGGGCTAAAAACAGACAGAGGAGGACGTGCATGAACAAAAAAGCATGGAAGAGTTTTGTCATCTATCTTGTGATATTTTTGTTGTTTCTGTCTTTGCTGGAATATTTTACAAGCGGTCAAACCCAGCAAACAGAACAAATCATTTATAACCAAAACTATTCCGAGCTCATGAAAGGCGCGGAAAAAGGGGACGTCAAGTCTATTACGATCACCAGCTATGACAATTATCAGGAAGTGGAAGGGACGACTAAAAACAAAAAAACCTTCAAGATGAACATCCCGAAAGATGCAGGGCAGCTGGAAAAAACCATGATGGAAAACGGCGTTAAAATCAAACAGGAAGCAACGCCTCAGCCCTCACCGATTTTAAACCTTTTGGGGACGCTTTTACCTGTTCTACTCCTTGTGGGCCTCTTCTTCTTCTTTATGAATCAGAGCCAAGGTGGCGGCGCCAAAATGAGCCAATTTGGCAAAAGTAAAGCCAAAATGCAAATGGACGATAAGAAAAAAGTCACATTCAAAGATGTGGCCGGCGCTGACGAGGTTAAAGAAGAGTTAGCAGAAGTGGTGGGCTTCTTAAAAGATCCGCGTAAATATGCCCAAATTGGGGCGAAAATCCCTAAAGGCGTTTTATTGTTTGGGCCACCCGGGACAGGGAAAACCTTGCTGGCAAGAGCTGTCGCCGGAGAAGCCGGGGTACCTTTTTTCAGCATTTCCGGTTCTGATTTTGTGGAAATGTTTGTTGGGGTCGGAGCTTCGCGTGTACGTGACCTGTTTGAACAAGCTAAGAAAAATAGCCCCTGTATCATTTTCATCGATGAAATTGACGCAGTCGGGCGTCAAAGAGGTGCCGGCGTTGGCGGCGGACATGATGAACGGGAGCAAACCTTAAACCAACTTTTAGTGGAAATGGATGGCTTTGATGACAATGAAGGCATTATCATTCTGGCAGCCACTAACCGTCCGGATATTTTGGATCCGGCGCTTTTACGCCCCGGTCGCTTTGACCGTCAGGTAACCGTTGGACGTCCTGATGTCCGCGGACGTGAAGAAATTTTGAAAGTTCACGTGCGCAACAAGCCCTTGGCAGCCGATGTCGACTTGCGCGTCATTGCTAAGCAGACGGTGGGCTTTACAGGCGCTGATTTGGCCAACTTAGTCAATGAAGCGGCCCTCTTGTCGGCCCGGGAAAATTTAAAAACCATTGGACATGCACAGTTTGAGCAATCCATTGAACGCATCATCGCCGGACCGGAAAAGAAAAATCCGGCCAAGATCAGTGAGAAGGAACAACGCTTGGTCTCCTATCATGAAGCAGGTCATGCGATTATCGGGCATTATTTGCCGGAGTGTGATCCGATTCATAAGGTATCTATTGTGGCGCGCGGCAATGCTGGCGGCTACACCATGTCTCTGCCGGAAGAAGACCGCAACTACATGACCCGTACCCACTTGCTGAGTGAAGTCACCATGATGCTTGGGGGACGGGTGGCAGAAGAAATCGTTCTAGGTGAGATTTCTACAGGCGCTTCCAACGACATTGAACGTGCCAGCAAAACCATTCGTCAAATGGTGACCCGGTGGGGTATGAGCGATGAACTCGGCACCATTGCCTTTGGCGAAGACCAGGAACAGGTCTTTTTAGGTCGTGATTTGGGTCATTCGCGGAATTACAGTGAGGCCATTGCCTATTCTATTGACAAAGAAGTCAAGCGGTTAATGGATGAATGCCATGCCAAGGCGCATGACTTGCTGAATCAATACCGCAAAGAGCTCGACATCATTGCCAAAGCCTTGACAGAAAAAGAAAACCTCAATAACTTTGAGTTTAACGGCTTACTGGAAGGACGGTCTCTTGAGGAACTGGAAGAGGCCCAGGAAGCGCATCGTGAGGAATTGGAGCGCAAAAAAGAGCTGCAACGCAAAGGGATTGTCGATAATCGGACGGCGGAAGAAAAGGAAGAGGGCTCAGAAGGGCCGGCCGATCAAGCCAAGTCCAATGATTAAGGCAGTGAATCCATCAAGTTATTCTGCCACCGCATTTTTGTGTGGTGGCTTTTTTATGCGGAAGAGGTTATCCGGCTTGACTAAGTCTCAGAACTTGTAGATTGTTTCGAAAAAAATCATATACGCCACAAGGCATAAAAGAGTTAAGAAGATCTAAAGACTTTTATTTTACTCAGCTTTGCATTATAGTAGGTGGCGATTGATAGGTGCAGGCATTAGGAAAGGTGGTAGTATGGCAGAGAAAAAATCATTTGTACACAGTTTATTGTTTAAGTTGTTGTTGGGCATTTTAATCGGGATTGGGCTGGGATCAGTTGCGAATGAATCCGTCATTGTTGTGATTTCGACCCTTAAAGCCATTATTGGGGACCTGATTGGTTATATGGTTCCGTTGATTGTTTTAGGCTTTATTACACCGGCAATCGTCTCTTTAAAGCAAAGTGCGGGGCGGATTTTGACCGTGACCTTGTCCATTTGCTATGCCTCTTCTGTAGGGGCTGCACTCATGAGCTTTCTTGCCGGGCTGGCGATTATTCCTCATTTGAATATCGCCAATGATACGACGGCTGCGCGGAAAATTCCTGAATCCTTATTTCAGCTGTCCATTGATCCGATTATGCCGGTGATGACCGCCTTGATTACCGCAGTGCTCATCGGTCTGGCTGTCTTATGGACCGGCTCTAAAACCTGGGAAAATTTGCTAGATGAATTCCATCAAATAGTTCTGGCGATTGTGGAAAAAGTAATTATCAATATTTTGCCGATTTATATCGCAGCCACATTTGCCGGATTGGCTTATGAAGGCGCCATTATTTATGAATTGCCTGTATTTATCAAGGTGATTTTCATTGTCATTATAGGGCACTTCATTTGGTTGACGCTTTTGTATGGCCTCGGCGGGATGCTTTCGAAAACAAACCCAAAAGAGGTCTTTCGGCATTATCCGCCGGCCTATATGACTGCTGTCGGGACCATGAGCTCTGCCGCCACCTTGCCGGTGGCATTGCGCTGTGCCCGCAAGTCTAAAACTTTGGATCCGCAGATTCGCGACTTTGTGGTGCCACTTTGTGCCAACACACATTTGTGCGGTTCCGTCTTAACGGAAGTCTTCTTTGTGATGACGGTTTCGCAGATCCTCTATGGGCAATTGCCGTCCACATCAACCATGTTGATTTTTGTTTTCCTGTTGGGTATTTTTGCCATTGCGGCCCCCGGGGTGCCCGGTGGGACAGTGATGGCCTCCCTAGGGCTGGTCATCTCTGTACTGGGCTTTGACGATAACGGAACGGCCCTTTTGCTGTCTATATTTGCCTTGCAGGATAGTTTCGGGACGGCCTGCAATGTTACCGGTGATGGTGCCATCAGCTTGATGGTGACCGGTATCTTTAAAAAAGTGCCAGGCCGTGGCAATAATCCACCGGCTGATTCGGAATCAAATATGGAAACGCTTTAACCGGTTGCATGACCGCCTTTGCAGCAGCAGGGGCGGTTTTTTGCTGGCCAGTGGGCCTGCTAAGGAAGAGGGCTTGAGTTGACACTTTATCCAATTATAAGTACAATTTGATAATGGAGGATTTTTGTCTTTGCAGCTGAATAAAGGCAAATTGCGGGGGGATTTAAGGAGGAATAACATGTACACCATCGTTGATTATAAGCATTTAGGTGGATTAACGCATGAAATGAGTATTGAGGCAAAACAATTGGCCAGAAAGGCGCAAGCCGGTCAATTTTTAATCATTCGCATGAATGATGAGGGGGAGCGCATTCCGCTGACCATTGCCGATGCAGACCCTGACAAGGGAACCATTACTATTGTCTTTCAAGCCATCGGTCGATCAACGGAAGAATTGGCGACCTATAAAGTTGGCGATACCCTTTCTGATGTGGTCGGTCCCCTGGGACGCGCCAGCGAAATTGAAAAATATGGCAAAGTGATTATCGTTGGTGGTGGGGTTGGGATTGCGCCCATCTATCCGATTGCCAAAGCCCTTAAGGCAGCCGGGAACCATGTGATTTCCATTATCGGCGCTAAAAATAAAGACCTGCTCTTTTGGGAAGACCGGATGGCGGCCGTTTCCAATGAACTCCACATTGCAACCGATGACGGATCCTGTGGGCATAAAGGCTTTGTCACAGACATCCTTGACGACATTTGCCAAAAAGAAGAGATTGCTGCCGTATGGGCCGTGGGACCGATGATTATGATGAAAAACTGTGTCCGGGTTACCAAGCCTTACGGTATTAAAACCTTTGTCAGCATGAACCCGGTGATGATTGACGGAACGGGCATGTGTGGCGGTTGCCGCATTCAAGTTGGTGATGAGACCAAGTTTGCCTGTGTCGACGGACCTGAATTTGACGGCCACCTGGTCGATTTTGACTTGGCCATGAAACGGTCTGCTTACTTGAAAGATATGGAAGCCAAGGGCCGGGAGTATTACCATGACCATACCTGTACCCTCGGTTTAGAGCACGATGACCGAGCAGCGAAGGAGGTATAGTCGTGGCGTCTAAAGCAGCAAGACATGCAATGCCGACCCAAGATGCGGCGGCTCGCATTCGGAACTTTAATGAAGTGGCCTTGGGCTATGACCACGAAACGGCGGTTGCTGAAGCCCAACGTTGCTTAAATTGCAAAAACCCGCGCTGCGTCACCGGTTGTCCTGTTGCAGTGGATATTCCCGGATTTATTGAAGCGGTCGCCCAGGACGACTTGTCACTGGCGGCTGAGCGGTTGAAAAAGAAAACCAGCTTGCCGGCTGTTTGCGGCCGTGTTTGTCCCCAGGAAAATCAGTGCGAAGGGGTCTGTGTGCTGGGCATTAAAGGTGACCCGGTTGCCATCGGGCGTTTGGAACGCTATGTGGCAGATTGGGAGGCGGACCAAGGGACGCCGGCACCTGAGCCCATCCAAACGAACGGACACAAGGTGGCAATTATTGGGGCGGGGCCGGCCGGTTTGGCCTGCGCCGGTGATTTGGCGAAAATGGGCTATGAAGTGACCGTTTTTGAAGCCCTGCATACGCCTGGCGGGGTATTGATGTATGGGATTCCCGAGTTCCGCCTGCCAAAAGCAGTGGTACAGCGGGAAGTGGATTATATCCGCTCACTGGGCGTCCAGTTTGAAGTAAACAGCATTGTCGGCAAGTTGTACAGCATTGATGAATTGCGCGATAATATGGGCTTTGAAGCCTTTTTCATCGGTACCGGCGCCGGCTTGCCGCACTTTATGCATCTGCCAGGCGAAAATTATAACGGTATTTTTGCCGCCAATGAATTTTTAACCCGGTCCAATTTGATGAAGGCTTACGATTACCCGAACCATGCTACGCCGATTAAAATCGGCCGCCGTGTGGCCGTTATCGGTGGCGGGAATGTGGCCATGGATGCGGCTCGTACAGCCTTGCGTCTGGGGGCGGAAAAGAGTTATATTGTCTACCGGCGCAGTAAAGAAGAGTTGCCGGCGCGCAAGGAAGAACTGGAACACGCCTTGGAAGAAGGCGTTGAACTAGTGCTCCTTTCATCGCCTATTGAATACCTTGGCAATGAAGATGACGTTGTAACGGGCATGAAGCTGCAGAAATACGAGTTGGGCGAACCGGATGAAAGCGGACGCCGCCGTCCGGTGCCGATTGAGGGCGATGTCACCGAAATGCCGATTGATACGGTGGTGGTGGCCATCGGTCAAGGGCCCAATCCGATTTTGACCGATAACACGCCGGCTTTGGAATTGACCAAACGGGGTTTGATTGTTACCGATGACACGGCGCAAACCTCACTTGATGATGTCTATGCCGGCGGCGATGTGGTCACAGGGGCCGCTACGGTTATTAAAGCGATGGGTGCCGGGAAAGAGGCAGCATTTGCTATTGATAAGTACTTGAAAAACAAGGCTGAGTAAGCCTCAGGATATGCGGACGCACTCAGGGCGTCCGCATTTTTTGTAGACAGGAGGAAGCCATGGAGCTATTCGTCGCCCCTCATGAACAAATGGCCCACGATGCGGTGATGGAAGCCTTGCGAGGGCATCATGAACGCCGGGAACAGGCTTATTTGCTGGTGCCGGAGCAGTTTACCCTGCAAAGCGATATTCACCTGTTGGAAGCCCTGGAGGTCAATGCGGTGATGGACATTAAGGTCAAAAGCTTTGCGTCATTGGCCAGAGAAGTGCTGGGACGGATTGAGGGAGCCAGCCGGACTTTTGTTGGGCGTGCTGCCCGAGAACTTGTTTTTTACCAGGCGATTGCCGAAGAAAATGAGAATTTAGCGATTTACAAAAATGCGCATTTGCAAAGCGGCGTCTTGACCGCCATTAGCGATTCGGTAGCGACCTTGCACGCGGCCGGAATTAGTGCTGAGGGGCTATCGGCCTTGGCTGATCGGGAAGACCTGCCCTCTGAATTACGGCGCAAATGTGTTGAACTGGGACGAATACAGCAGCGCTACGAGACCCTCCTGGGCGATCGCTACCAGGATGTGGAAGCGCGCTTACAAACGCTATTAGAAGTGGTGCCAAAGGCGACCTATCTGCGCAAGGTGCATCTTTATTTTGATGCCTTTCAAAGCATGTCGCCATTGGAATTGGCGATAGTTGAGGCCTTAAACCAATTGGGGGTTGCCGTGCATGTGGTTGTGACCCTGCCTTATGGGGCCGCTTATGCGACGGAAATGCCGGCAGCCGTTGGTGAACACGAGGCCTATGCCGGGAGTTGGGCTTTTTTAACCGCACTTAGAAAAATTGCCGGCGCCTCTTTGCGCATCAGGGAAGTACATGCAGCTGAGGCGGTTTTACCGGACTTGGCCGCTGTGGCGCAAGGGGTTTTTAACCAGGTCAAAACGCCCCCGCTGCCGTCTGCCCCGCACTTGCGGCTCATGCAGTCGCCCAGCACAGAAATTGAAGTGGAAGCGGTGGCTGCGCTTTTACGGAAGCGGGTTGTTGACGATGGACTGCGCTGGCGGGATATTACGGTATCCGTGACCCGACCGGAAGCCTACTTTCCCTTGATTCGACGGATTTTTGCAGCCCATGGCATTCCGGTCTTTATTGACCAAAAACGATACATTACTGAAAATCCCTTGCTGCAATCCGTTTTTGCCGCCATTGCCATGGTGGAGCACCAGTTTCGTCCGGAAGATGTTTTTGCCTATTTGAAAGGCGGTCTATCCGCCATTGACGGCGAGGCCTTACAAAGCCTTGAGCGGCATGCTACGGCCAGAAAATTGCGCGGTAATTTATTCTTTAAGGAAAGCAGTTACGTGGTCGATGAGGCCCGTTTTCATTCGGCAGAAGGGCTGGCCATGGCCTGTGAAGATGCGCGTCTGGCCCAAGAAGGGGCGCGGGTTCTGAAGGCCGAACTGGAAGATTTTTACCTTTCCTGCCGGAAAGTAGAAACGGTGCGTCATTTTTCAACGGCATTTTACCACTTCATCACCCGACCGGAGTGGACGGAAGGCTGGCACCACTTGCAAGCGGAGATTGGTGCCTGGCCGGATGAAGCCTTGGTACAGGAAAACGAACAAATTGTAGAGGCGATAATCGGTCTTTTGGAGCAGCTGGTGACGGCGCTGGGTGACCGGACCATGCCATTTAAAGAATATGCCCGTCTCTTGAGAGAGGGGCTTGAAAAAATTTCAATTGGGATTATCCCACCGGCTCAGGACCAGGTCCTGGTTGGGGCCTTAGGGCGCACACGGACCAGTCGCGCGCCGGTTCAGCTGATTCTGGGTTTATCGGATGCCTGGTATCCGGCGCAATCACCTGAAACGGGGATCTTTGATGCCCTTGATCAAGCTGCTTTGAAGGAGGTGGGCCTTGCCCTTGGCCGGACGGCAGAAGAAACCGCCGGTGAAGAAGCCATGGCGCTCTTCCAGGCCTTTACCCGCCCCACTGAACGCTTGGTCTTATCTTGGCCGGGATCGGATGCGGGCGGACAAACAATGAACCGGTCACGGCTTATTCGACGGGTGGAAGAAGCGGTGGAGGATGGACAGGTGATTGGGGCCTACGCCCTCTTGGAGCGGTTGAAAAGTTACAGTGAACCGATTGCCCTGCGCTGGACCTTGAAAAACCTGCAAAAGCTGTCAGACGGTACCGCGGTGAGCGACAGCGAAAAGCGGACATTAGGGACGTATTACCGGTATTTCATGCAAGAAAATGGGCCGCGTCGTTATTTTTTGCAGACGGGGATGGGCTATACCAATCGTCGGCCACCCCTGGCAGGCCACTTAGGCGAACGTCTCTATCCGGCCTTGACGCGTGGGCGTGCAAGTGTTTCTGAGCTGGAATCCATGTGCGCCTGCCCCTACCAGCATTTTATCCGCTATGGGATTCGGCCTCATGAAGAAGATCGCCTGGAAATGCAATACCGTGAGATCGGTACCTTGATTCATGCCGCCTTGAAAGAGTTAACCCAGGTCTATAGCAGCAAATTAAAAACGGATAGCCCCTTAAATGAGGCGGAGGTTATTCCGCTGATCCGGGCGGCAGTGGCTCGAGAAACCGACCAGGTAATCGGCAAAAATCGTGCGCAGAACGGACGCAACCAAGTATTCGCTAAACGCTTGAAAGGCCATATGGAGCGGTCTGCCCTGCAGATTTTTCGACAATTGGAAGCAGGTGATTTTAAGCCGATTGGTCAAGAAGTGCGCTTTGGTAAAAATCAAGCGCTTCCGGAAATTATTTTAGATACAGGCGTTGAGACCATTCGCTTGGAGGGCATTATTGACCGGATTGATGCTGCTGATGATGCGGTGCGGGTTATTGACTATAAGACCGGTAGTAAAAGCTTTGATCCGGATGCGGTTGCCGGTGGCTTGCAGTTGCAGCTCTTGCTGTATTTGCGGGCGGCCTTGGCCTCCGGAGCTTGGGATAAAGCCGGCGGTATTTTTTATTTGCGCGTCAAAGACCTGCTGATTCCAAATGAAAATGACGATCCGAGCGATATTGCCAATGCGATTGTACAGGCTCTGATGCTGGATGGCCTGGTGATTGATGACCCGGCCATCTTGGAGAAAATGGACCCGGGCGTCACCGAGTCGGCCGGGACGGTGTTGCGCTTGCGCGGACGCAGCAAGGCTATTTCGCAGAAAAATAATGTCATTGCAGAGGAAGCGTTTGATGACATGATGCGGTATGCGGAAGACATGGCGAACTGCGCTGCGCAAAACGCCTTGGCCGGCTACATTGCTAACGAGCCCATGGTCATTGGCAACCAATCTTCTTGCCATTTTTGCCGCTATCAGGGCATCTGTCGATTTGAGCCGGGTATGCCGGAGAGAACCGCCTCAGCAGAGGATATTCCGAAGGGAGGGACACGATGAAACGGACGGCAGCTCAAGAAAAAGCAGTTTATTTACGCAATCAGGATATTTTGGTGTCAGCGGCCGCCGGCAGCGGAAAAACGCGGGTCCTCATTGACCGCATTGTTGCCATGGTATCTGAAGAGCATATTTCACTGGAAGAAATGCTGGTGGTCACCTTTACCCGTGCAGCCGCCGGTGAATTAAAGGATCGGCTGGCAAAAGGCTTGGAAGATGCGCTCCAGCTGGCGATGGCGGCTGGAGATCAGGAGCGGATCAAATTTTTACGGCACCAGCTAACGGCACTCCCCCAAGCCAATGTCAGCACCCTGCATGCTTTTTGTGCCAAAATGCTGCGGCGTTACTTTCAAGCGGCCGGTGTAGAACCGAATTTTCGCGTTTTGCAAAGTGCGCCGGCCGGCAAATTGCTGAACGAAGCCTTGACCGATGTTTTTGATGCGGCGTATGAAAGTGGGGAGGACCAGTTTAGCGATTTGATTTGGGCTTACGGGACAGCCAATGACGATGCGAATGTACGCCGGCTGGTTACCCGCTTGCTGCAAGCTGCACGGGCGCATCCTGTGCCCTCGGCCTGGCTGGACCAATTGGGTCAGGAGGCCCCTGAAGTGCTGCCGGAGGCTGTTACAAGCGCCTTTCAACAAGTGCTGGAAGCAACGGCCGAGCAGATGATGGCGGCATTGGAGAGTATGGCCCGCTTGTTGGAATCGCCGGAAGCGGAAAGGCTCAGTCCCTATCGGGATACGGTGGTGGAGGATCAGGGCTTGGTCACGGCGGTTGACCAGGCCGCTTGCCTGCAAGTGCCGGAGGCCTTGGCCCTTTTAACCGATTTACAGCCGGCGCGGTTAAAAGCTGTGCGGTTAAAGAAGGAGGATGACGAGGCGGTCCGTGACCTTCAGGAGACCTTTAAGCGGTTGCGCGAAAGTGGCATTAAGGCCCCGCTGACCCATTTGCGTAAGCTCTTGCCGGCCGGTGGCATGGCCCAAGTCATTGCAGACAGGCAGGGCACTTTACCGCGTTTATATGCCCTGGGCCAATTAACAAAGGCGGTTATGGAGCGGTATGAGGCTCTAAAAGCAGAGAAAAACAGCTTAGATTTTGCCGATCTAGAGACGCGATTTTTGGCCTTGCTGGCGGATGACGAGAGCCAGGCAATGATTCGCCGGGAGACGGCCTATATTTTCTTTGATGAATACCAGGATGCCAATCAAATACAGGAGGAAATTATCAAGGCCTTGGCCACCCCACGCCAGCTTTTCTTTGTCGGCGATGTCAAGCAGGCCATCTATCGCTTTCGTCAGTCTGATCCGGCTTTGTTTTTGGCGCGTTACCATGCCTACGAGGGCAGGGAGCAGGGGGACCAAGCCCTAATTCACCTATCGGAAAATTTCCGGTCCCAGCCGCGTATCTTACACGCCTGTAACGCTGTTTTTCAGCCCTTAATGACGTCGGCCTTGGGCGACATTGACTATTCTGCACCGGGGCAGGCCCTGGTTCCCGGACAAGAGCCATCAGAGGCCGATTGCCCTGCAGAATTTGTCTGGCTGGCGGATGATCAAGTACCGCAAGACGCGTCCCCCCACTATGCTGAAGGCCGCTGGATTGCTGACCGGATCCGGCGGCTGGTGGCGGAAGAAGGTAAACATTATCGGGATATGGCGGTCTTAATGCGGACGCCCCGCACCCATTTGGCAGAATATGAACAGGCCTTTAATGACGCGGAAGTGCCCTACTACTCGGAGAACAGCCTGGTCGGGTTTGAAAACATGGAAGTTAGGCTTTTTCTGGACATGCTGCGTGTTATCGACAACGACAGCTATGATGAACCCTTGCTGGCGGTGCTTGTATCACCCTTTGGAGGGTGTAGCGATGATGACCTGGCCAACATTCGCCTGCAAGAGCCGGAAGGCCGGTTTTCTGCCGCTGCCCGTTGGGTGGCTGCTGAGGGAGAAGGACCTACGGCAAATAAACTGCAGCTTTTTTATGATCGACTGAGCCGCTATCGCTTGCGGTTGAAAATGATTTCACCGGATCTTTTTGCTGAAGAATTGCTCCAATCGTCCGGCTACGGGGATTTTCTTCAGGCCATGCCGCATGGCGCCGAGCGTTACGCCAATGTATGCGCCTTGATTGATTTAATGCGGACTTATGGAGACTTTTCGCATGCCGGACTGGATGGCTTCTTGCGCCATGTCGAAGAAATAAAAAAAGCGCCCGGTGACAGCTTGCAACCGGCGGTTGCCCTGACCGAGCAAGATGACTGTGTGCGCATCATGAGCATTCATAAGAGCAAGGGGCTGGGGTTTGATACGGTATTCCTAGCAGACCTATATCACCGCTTCAATATGCGGGATACCAGTGAGGCGCTGTTGGTTCACCCCAGCTTGGGCTGTGCCCTGGATGTGGTCCAACTGGACAAGCATACCGTGCGGCCGTCATTTGAAAAGAAACTCAGCGCTTTTCACATGCGGCGGGAAAATATCAGCGAAGAGGTTCGGCTTTTGTATGTGGCAATGACCCGGGCCATCAAGCGCTTGTTTCTGGTCGGCAGAATACCTGAAAAAGAAGTCCCGCCCCTTGGCGACGGGGCCCTGCCCTTTGCCCTGGCGGCCGGACGGTCTTACGGGGATTGGCTGTACACCTTGACAGAGGCGGGACTTCTGCCAACGGCAGATTTATGTATAAGGCACGAAGAAATTTCCTGGGAGGTGTCGGAGGGGGAAAGTCGGTTACAGCCGTCTGACTTGCCCTTTGATCCACAGGCACTCAAGGAATTGACCCGCCGCTTGGCTCAAGCTTATCCCTATGCGGAAGCAGCCGAAGAACCCTATAAAAAAACCGTCAGCCAGTTATCGGCGGAAAACCGACTGGTTGACGATGTGAGTGGGGCCTGGCCGACCTACTTTAAGGGCGCCTTGGCTAAAGAGCACCACCGACGCCCTGATTTTCTGGACGGGAAATGGCATTTTACCGCGCGAGAACAAGGGACCTTGCTCCACCGCGCAGTCCAGCTCTTGCCAAACCGGCCCTATACAGCCGAGCAGTTGACCCAGGCCTTGGAGGACTTGGTCCAGCGTGCGCTGATGACGGTTGATGAAGTCGCCGCCATTGAAAGACCCCTCCTGCTGGACTATTATGCAAGCGATACAGCGGCCGTTTTGCGGCAATATCAGGACAGCGTGGAACAGGAAGTGTCCTTCACCATGTTTTACGAGGATCATTTGATTGACGGTCAGATTGATTTAATTTATCGGGATGAGGCAGGTTACCATATTATTGATTTCAAAAGCGATCGGCAGGTTCAGCCTGAAGACTACCGGTTGCAATTGGAGCTTTATGCCAAGGCGCTAGCAGAGGCCCGCCGGGTACCCGTAATCAGTAAAAGCCTGTATTGGCTCCGCCATGGGGTGCGGACGGTGATTCAATAGGGGCAGGTTAGACCATGCGTGGCGGTTCATAATAGTCGCGCATGGGGCGCCGGTAGGCAGGGGCCGTCTGTAAGAGACGGGTGGCCTCCTGGCGCGCCACATCTGCCTGTAAGGCGGCCTGGGCTTTAGACGTCAGCTTTTTCCCGTCGCGGCCGGTATTGGTGACCAGCGGGGTAGAGGCTGTTTGTTGAATGGCTCGTAAACAGCGACGGCCCTCTGCATCGGCAGCCAGGACCCGTAAGTAAGGTACCTGAGCAGGGGTGGAAACCGGCAGTAAGAGCTGGAGGGCCGCCCGGGATAGGGTGGTCTCAAAAAGGTGACGGTCTAGGGCCGTATCCAGCCAGGCATCAAAGCTTTCTGCTGTCCTGGCTGCCCGACGCAGGCGTACCGCCATGCCCTCACTACAACCGGTTATGCGGCTAATTTCTGCCACAGGTAGATTGATAAGGCGCAACTGTAAGGCGGTATAAAAATCGGCCAGGTGCGGCCAAAGCCATCCATTTGTGGTGGCTTTTTTTAGTTGACTGGCGCTTTCCGCCGTTAAATAATTCGCCGGTAGACGGTTTTGCTGTAAGGCCTGGCGGATGGCCCGGGCCGACAAGGCACCGTCATGGCAGGTGTCCCGTTGGACGGCCAGGGCTGTCCAGTCGGTTGGGGCAAACCGGAGGTAGGATATGGCCAGGCGGTCATTGGGCCGATCTTGTAAGCCTCTGGCGCCACAGGCCATTTCAAGAGCCCCTTGTTGAGCGACGGCAAAGGGAGCGCCTTTGGCCAGGGCCGCTTTCAAGACCTGTTGGAAAGTGGCCGTCGGTCTTTGGAGCAGGGCCGCCATGTGGTTTAATTCTGGCAGGTTACCGGACTCACTACCAAAGGCCAAGTGGGTGACAAGGCCGGTGGCGGCCAATGTTTTCACCGCGCCGAAGCTAAAGGACTGCAAGGATGCGGTCGCCCAAGCGCTGTGCAATTCAAAAACCACATTCATTCCGGCAGCGACGGCTGCTTCAGCGCGCGCCCACTTGTCTAAAATAGCCGGTTCACCACGTTGCGTAAAGGGTCCGCTCATCACACAGACCAGCCGGGCTTCCGGAAGCTGTTCGCGCACAGCGGTTAATAAACGGTCGTGTCCCTTATGGAAGGGATTAAATTCCGCGATAATCCCACACACCTGCATGGTAGCCCCCCTAAAATTCACCTAACAGTATGGCAGCAGTTCATATGGATGATCATACCATCCGCAGGCGTCATCGGCAATAGCCCTGACCTTCCCCATGGGTAAACCGATCAGTTCTGGAAGAGAAAAAGAGTGAGGCTGCACCGTCAAGGCTTAGCCGATAAAAATAAGAAGAGAAAGGCCTGGAATAGCGGTGAAAACAATTGACAAGTGGTCCTCAGATGTCTATAATAGTACAAGTTGAACGCTGTCATCATTTTAGGAGGGAGCGCCATGCTGTCACTGAATTTGGCATCGGTTCGACCACAAGTACAATCCGATGTGCCGTTTCACTTTGAAGCGGCAGCTTTGCCTTTGTTACCTGCAGGCTACCATTTTGTCGATGGGCTTAAGGTTAGCGGCATTTTTCGTGTTGCCCAATACGAGATGCAAATGCTTGGCCATATGAGCGGGCACTTGGTGGTGCCCTGTGATCGGTGCTTGACACCGGTTCACATCAATGTGCAGGCAGATATTGATGAAAATTTGGTGTATGCCTTAGACATCCCCAATGTCATAAAACCGGGTGAAGAGATGGGTGACTTGGAAGAACGCTATTGGATTTATGACAAGACCATGTACGATTTTGAACCATTGCTGGTGAATACGCTTTTGCAAACCTTGCCGGTGACGGTTTTGTGCCGGGAGGATTGTAAAGGCTTGTGTCCCAAGTGTGGGCAAAATCTTAATCTGGGCGATTGTCAATGTGAAACCATTGAAATTGATCCGCGGTGGGCCAAATTGGCACAACTGCGAGACGGGGAGGTGGAATAAATGGGTGTCCAAAAAAGTAAACGATCCAAAGCCAGAAGAAACATCAAGCGCAGCGCTTGGTCTAAACTGAACGCTGTTTCCGCAATGACGTGTCCGAACTGTCATGAACCGAAATTACCCCACCATGTTTGCCCGTCTTGCGGTCATTATGATGGCCGTGTAGTCGGTGCCGAAAAAGTTCCGGCAACGACAGCTGCACAGGATGACGAATAAGCTACTCACCCGAACAGGTCTGCCTGGTCGGGTGTTTTTCTTTCAGGCTAGGAGGCCGTATGCGAGACGAAAATAACATTCGAAATATAGCCATCATTGCACACGTTGACCACGGGAAAACGACCTTAGTGGACCAACTTTTGCGTCAAAGCGGGACCTTTCGTGACAATGAAACCGTGGCCGAAAGAGTCATGGATAAAAATGATTTGGAGCGCGAAAAAGGCATTACCATTTTAGCAAAAAATACCTCCATTGATTATCAAGGCGTTCGCATGAACATTGTCGATACGCCGGGGCACGCTGATTTTGGTGGTGAAGTGGAACGCATCATGACCATGGTCGATGGCGTCATTTTGGTTGTGGATGCCTTTGAAGGCTGCATGCCCCAAACCCGGTTCGTGCTTAAAAAAGCCCTGGCGGCCAATCTGGTGCCGATTGTCATTATCAATAAAATGGATAAATCCTTTGTTCGACCGGCCGAGGTCTTGGATGAGGTATATGACTTGTTCATTGATCTGAATGCTAATGAAGAGCAACTTGATTTCCCTGTGCTGTACGCCGTTGGCGTTAAGGGCATTTGTGGAACGGAGCCGGATTTATCCGCAACAACAGACCTCAAGGCCTTGCTGGATCAAATCGTCACCACTATTCCGGCCCCGAAGGGCGATAGAAATGCCAGTTTGCAGGCTCAGGTCACACTGATGGATTATAACGAATACGTGGGCAAAATGGGGATTTGTACCATTAAGCGGGGTATGCTGCACCTTGGTGACTCGGTGGCGATTATGAACCGCCAAGGAGATGTTCGCCAAGTGCGTGTCAATAAATTGTACGGGTTTGACGGCTTAAAGCAGGTGGATATTGAAGAAGCCGGCGCCGGGGATATTGTGGCCATTGGTGGCCTGGGCGAGATTAATGTCGGTGAAACTATTTGCGATGTTAACCGCTTGGATCCCTTGCCCTTTATAGAAATAGAAGAACCAACGCTGGAAATGCGGTTCTTGATCAATAATTCGCCTTTTGCGGGACAAGACGGGGAACCGCTGACCAGTCGAAAACTTAGAGAACGGTTGCTGAAAGAGTGTGAAGCGGATATTGCCCTGCAAGTCAGCGACACCGATTCAGCGGATGCCTTCCGTGTGGCCGGCCGCGGCGAGCTGCATTTGGCCATTTTAATCGAAAAAATGCGCCGTGAAGGGCTGGAGTTTCAAGTTTCCATGCCGCAAGTTATCTATAAAGAAGTTGACGGTGTGAGATGCGAGCCCTTTGAATTTGTCACCTTGGATATTCCGGAAGACTACATTGGCGATGTGATGAATGAATTGAATCGCCGTCATGGCGTTATGCAGCAAATGATGCCGCGCGGCAGTGAAACCCGTCTTGAATTTATTGTACCGACACGCGGTTTGGTTGGCTTCCGGACCCAGTTCTTGACATTAACTCACGGCTATGGGATTATGAATGCAACCTATGAAGACCACCGTCCCTTTGCAGGGACTTTTACCACCCGGGATGGTGGCGTTCTGGTCGTTTTTGAAACCGGGGTTTCCACTGCTTACGGCCTGAAGGCTGCCGAAGAACGAGGCGAACTGTTTATCGGTCCGGGCGTGAACGTGTACGAGGGGATGGTCATCGGCGAAGCCAACCGTAGTCAAGATGTTCCCATCAATGTGTGCAAAACGAAAAAATTAACCAATACCCGTGCAGCCGGTAAAGACGATGCCATTCAATTAAAGGGTGCCCGAAGCATGTCCTTGGAAGAATGCATTGCCTTTTTGGCACAGGATGAATATCTGGAAGTCACGCCTCAGCATTTGCGCTTGAGAAAACGCTTTTTACGTCTGGCTGATCGCCAAAAGTACGCAAAACACGCAGATCAATAAGGCGGATAGGGGCAGAAAGGATGAGGTCAATGGCGGATTTTGCCGAAAAATCAAAGGAATATGATGCTTGGTATGAGACACCCCTTGGACGGTTTGTAGACGCCAGAGAGACGGAATGTGCCCTGTCCCTTCTGCCAGTGAAAATGGGGAAAAATATCCTGGATGTCGGCTGCGGGACAGGTCGATTTACTTTGAAAATGAGCCTTTTGGGCCACCGCATGACCGGCATTGACCTGTCAGCTGAAATGCTTGCCATTGCCCGGCAAAAGCTGAAATACGCCGGTTTAGCACCGCGACTTCATGAAATGGACATCACCAATATGGATTTTGCCAATGAGAGCTTTGACGGTGTTGTTTCTATGGCGCTTTTTGAATTTATCCAGGACAGTAAAAAAGCCTTGGATGAATGTTTTCGCGTGGTGCGGCCCGGCGGCTATATCATGATTGGCACTATTACCCGGGATTCCACTTGGGGAGCAGAGTACCTAACCCACATGCCTCGTGAAGATTCGGTTTTTCATGAGGCGGCCTTTAAAACCATGGAAGAAATGAAAGCCTTGGCGCCGGATTATTTGCTTGCGGCGCGGGAGTCGGTTTTTGTTCCCCCGAATGCCGGGCCGGAAGCCTTAACTTTGGAAAATGAGATGCGGTTAAGTCAAAGCGAAAGAGGGGCTTTTGCCTGCTTACTCTGGCAAAAACCGCCTGTTGTCTAAATAAAATCACCGGCCATATGCTTCGGTAAATGACCAACAGCGTTGGGCATAGATTATGCCGGCGCTGTTTTTTTGACAGGATTGCAGCTAGCGGGAAGGCTGCTCATATGACTTGTAAGGGGGAGCTGGCCAAGATAGGGCTAACCGCTAGGTGGGCATAAAAGAGCAAACCCAATAAAAATAACCGACCGCCAGTGAAGGCAGTCGGTTATTTTTATTGGACCAACTTGTCCATTTTAGCCATCTTACATCATGGAAAATTCATCGGCGTCATCGCGCATCCATTCGAAATAAGGTGTATCGAATTTTGTCATGGCGTTGACGACCAGTTCCACTAAGCCGGCATACTGGAAGTTATAGTTTTCAGTGAGACCCCAGTATTTGAGCATTTCGCGGAAAGTCCCCTTGCAGTTGGAGCAGGGAGCGCAAATGTATTTGACCAAATCTTTGTTGTAAATGTTCTCCGGTCCAAAAGCATCCAATACTTGTTTGAGTTTCATACGAGTAGAGATGTTTTCACGATAGGCCGGGAAGTTCATGCTGTTCATGATGGCAAAGCCGGAGCCACCGCCACAGCAGTAGTTGTCAACCCCGTGCGGGTACATTTCCATGAACCGGCCTTTTGGCACCACTGCGTTGATGATGTCACGCTGCGGTTGTACAACACCCATCTGGCGTACAAAGTTGCAAGGGTCATGTAGGGTGACGGCAAAATCATTGCGCATGGGATCCAGGTCATAGGTTCCGCCTAACACCAAATCGCGCAGCATAGGCAAGAAGCTTTCAACCGGTACCCGGTCTTTTGCTGGTGAGAAACGGTCGCTGACGACGCTGATGGCCTTGTGGGCATGACCACATTCGCCGACGACAATACGATTAACGCCAAGCTTTTTAGCGGCTTCGATTTGTTGCAGAGCGATGTCGCGGGCCATTTTGTCATCATACCAGATGCCGTAGTTGACGTTGTCATAGCCAATCATATCGCTGGAAAGAGTCCAGGACAAGCCGGCTTCGTTGAATAAAATTTCAAATGCCATGGGGTTTTCTGGCCAAGCCATATACTCGCCGGCGTTATGAATCAGAAGAATGTCAGCGCCTTTTTTATCAATAGGCACTTCATAGTTGTTGCCCGGGTAAAGGTCATTTAAGTCTTCATCCAAGAACTCAACAGTATCCAGGAAAGCGGCTCTGGTAATACCGGTAGAAGAACCGGTCCGCAATTGGATTTTAGCGCCGCGATCGTGAACCGGTTTCGGTGCGATATCCATTTCCTGAGAGAAGATTTTACGGATTTCTTTGGCCAAGGACCCATTGTCCAAAGCCAAGGGGCAGGCCTGGGCGCAACGGCGGCAAAGGTTGCAGCGGTAAGCGCTTTCTGCCAATCGCATAATGGTTTCCCAGTTCAAATCCACATCTGCGCCGGTGAATTTTGCCTTCCAGCGGCCCAATTTGCCTTTCGGCGGATTGATGTAGCCCTTGATGATGCGTCGCAAGACATCAATGCGGTAAGTCGGGCGATAAATTTCATTGCGGTCGGTTGCGACGAACAGGTGGCAGGCATCTGAGCAAGTATTGCATTTGGCGCAATATTCCATGGTCAAATCCAAGACCTGAATCATGCCCTTGTTGGCTTCATCATTGAGCAGTTTTTCAAGACCTTTTAAGAACTTATTGACCAGTTCATCCTCTTCTTCTTTGGTTTGTGGCCGTTTAAAGTCATCCAAAGCGATGAACCCGTCCAGGTCAGCATAATAGGTGTCACGCCATTCCGGTTTTGCTTCTTCAATTTCAGGCCAGGAGGCCGGATCTTCGAAGGGTGCCGGTAAAGGCATGAGGTGCTTTTTGTCGTTGACAGTGGTTAATTGTTCTCCACGGATACCCATATCGCGCGGGCGAATATGACGTCCATCTATCATTTAAAGTCCTCCAATCCTCTATAGTCCAAGGCAACAGTTTTTATTTTTCCTCATTTTTCGGAGCCGGATGATAGTGAGGGGCGGACCATTGCATATCCGGGCTCGGTTTGATGGATGCTTCATCAATGATGCGCTTTTCAACCTTGCTGCCGGGCGTATTCGGACGGTTGTCCCAAAGGACGCTATGGAAGGCAAAGTATTTTCCGGCATAATGGCTCATTTTGGTTAAAGGAATGTAAATTAAGAGCCCACAGAAAATCAGCACATGTACAACGGTGATTTTATTTAACCCCTTAATAGGTCTAAAATGAAACATATCGCTAAAGATTTGCTTGACATAGTTGAAACGGCAACCGTTGCTGACGAATGATGCCAACCCGGTCAGACCGCCTGCACCGAGAAAGGCTAAGTTGAAAAATTCTTGCGGTGTGGTGTAGTTGCGGAATTCATGATCAGTAATGCGCTTAAACAGAAGACCAATGGTGCCGACAGAAATCAAGACAGCACCGGCCACACCGGCAACGGTCAAGGCCAGGCCTAAGAGCATTGCTAAAACACCGGTAAAGGGCAGCAATACGGCTGCAGAAGCGATAACAATAGCGGCAATAATGCAGTAGATGCCCAAGTGAAGAGAATAAGAGACCCACCATAATTTCGGCTGCTTTTTAAAGAGCTTTTTAATAAAGAGCATTTCAGCCATCATGTCGAGAATTTCGCCACGATGGTTTTTAGCACGCGGTTTTTCATACCAACGTTGCTCTTCATAGTAGGAGCCGCCGTATTTGGCACGATCGGGATCTTCACCGGGGATGGGGTAAAGGTCTTGTCTGCCATGCATCGGTTTTTTGGCATAAAAACGGAATTTTTTCACAGATGCCGCAATGAAGAAGATGATGGCAAACCAACAGAGTAGGGTCAAGAACATTCTATACTACCTCCTTTTTTCTGAACGCCGAAAAATTTTGATTTATTTTCGGCTGAACATCAGCGCATTCGCTGTTTGTTCTAAATCTCACGAGTCTATCATATCAGATTTTTCTGCGCATTAGTACCAATTTTGACCGGCACTTGACAGAAGAGACATAGAAAATAGTAATCACACCTATTATCGATTATAATGCTGTATTTTTATGGCCTATCGAGTTTTCAAGGAAAGTCATGTACAATAGAAGCTAGAACTTATGAACCATAGAATAAATGATAAAGGAGAATGACCATGAGTGACGCTTTAAATGTTGTTGTCATCGGCGGGGTGGCTTGCGGGCCGAAAGCTGCAGCACGCCTGAAACGCTTAATGCCGGATGCCAAGGTAACCTTGGTGGAAAAAGGCGATTGGATTTCTTACGGTGGCTGTGGGCTGCCATATTATATTGGTGCGACGGTTAAAGAATTAAATGACCTGATGACCACCTCTTGGGATGCGGTCCGTACGCCGGAATTTATGAAGGCGACAAAAGACATTGATACCTTGCTCGGTTATGCTGCTACGGCAATTGACCGTAAGGCCAAAACCGTTACGGTTCAACATGTGGCAGACGGGACGGAGCAGGTCCTGCCCTATGATAAACTGGTTTTAGCGACAGGTTCCTACAATGCCAAACCGCCGATTAAAGGCCTGGACGGGAAGGGCGTTTTCCAGCTTAAATCCCCTCAAGACGGTCAAGATATCTTGAGCCATTTGAAAGGCGGTATCAGCCATGCGGTGATTATCGGCAGTGGCTTAATCGGCATGGAAATGATGGAAGCCTGCGCCAATTGGGGGCTGGAGGTCACCGTCATTGAAATGGAAGACCAAATCTTCCCGAAAATGCTGGATAAGGATATGGCTGCGGTCTTACAAGCCTATTTGGAATCGGAAGACATCAATATCTTGACCGGCACCGCTTTAAAGGAAGTCTTACTGGACGACAAGGGAGAAGTCCGCGGTGTGGTTACGGACGCAGGAGAATTGGAATGTGGACTGGTTTTGGTGTCCACCGGCGTGCGCAGCGATGTTGCCTTGGCCAAAGATGCCGGCCTGGAGATCGACGGCGGCATTGTGGTGAACGAATACTTGCAAACGAGCGACCCGGATATTTATGCTGGCGGGGACTGCGTCATGGTCAACCACCGGATTACCGGCAAACGCACTTTTGCACCGATGGGGTCAACGGCAAACAAACACGGCCGAATTATTGGCACAAATATTGCCCAAGGCAATACGCAAACCTTCCCGGGCGTACTGGGGACGAGTTTGGTGCAGCAATTTGATTGGACGGCCGGTAAGGTTGGTTTGACAGAAAAAGATGCTTTAGCCCAAGGCTTTGACGCCGTTACCTGCATTGTGCCAGGTCCGGACATTACGCATTTTATGCCGGGCAAAAAGCTCATTATGGTCAAAGTGGTTGCCGATAAAAAGACGGCCCGCATTTTAGGCGTTCAAATCATTGGCCCGGGTAATGTTGACAAACGGGTTGACACCATGGCAGGCGCCTTATCCGCCAATCCCCAGCTAACGGCTTACGATATGGCCAATATGGACCTGGCTTATGCCCCGCCCTACTCATCTGCTGTGGACAACCTTTTGACCAATGCCAATGTCATCCAAAACGTCATCGAAGGCAGAGCCAAACAAATCGATTTCTTTTCCTGCCTGGACCTCTTAGACCGTGACGATGTTATCTTTGTTGACCTGCGTTGTGATGATGAGGTCAACCAAATGGGCGCATTTAAAGCAAAACATCAAGCCCATATTCCCATTGAAGAATTGCGGGCACGTGCTGGTGAACTGCCGAAAGATAAGGAAATCATTCTTTTCTGCATCTTGTCAACACGTGGCTATGAAGCCCAGTTGATTTTAGAACATGCCGGATTTGATAAAGTACGCTTCTTGCAAGGCGGCATTTTCTTCTGGCCCTTCGATAAATTTATCAATGCATAAAAATAAAGTCGCCGGATGCGGAAAGTATCCGGCGACTTTTTGTCTAAAATAATACCATTAGCTCTTAAAATGTGGTATAATGTTTTTTTGTATTCTAATGCAACAATCGTTTTGATAAATGATTTGGAGGAAAATGTGAGTTTTACAATAGAAGAATTATCTGCCCCCTTAAAGCGTGCCATTGATGACATGGGGTTTGAATCGCTGACGCCAATCCAGGAGCAGGCCATCCCCATTGGTCTTTCAGGACAGGATTTAATTGGTCAGGCGCAAACGGGAACCGGGAAGACGACGGCCTTTGCTGTCCCTTTTCTGGAACGCATCACCGATGATGACACCATTCAAGTGCTCATTTTAACGCCGACGCGTGAACTGTGCATTCAAGTTGAAAAAGAAATCTATAAATTATCCCGGTATTTGCCCTTGCACTCATTGGCCATTTATGGCGGCCAGGATATTAATCGCCAAATTGCTTCTTTGAAAAACAGGCCGCAAATTATTGTTGCAACTCCGGGACGGTTGAAAGATCACTTGCGGAGACGCACCATTCGCTTGAGTGCCATAAAAGTGGTGATTCTTGATGAAGCGGATGAAATGTTGAACATGGGCTTTGTGGAAGATATTGAAGATATTCTCAAAAATTGTCCGGAAGAGCGTCAAACCATGATGTTTTCAGCCACCATGCGGCCTGAAATTAAACACATTGCGGAAACGTATATGAAGGACCCGGCAATGGTGACCATCAGCCGGGAAACATTGACGGTGCCGGCCATCGACCAGGAAGCCTTTATTGTCTATGAAGATAAAAAATTGCTACTTTTGTCGCGTCTTTTGGACATGATGCAACCAGACTTGGCCATGATCTTCGGGCGGACCAAGCGACGGGTGGATGAACTGACCCGTGCCTTGCAGCAATTAGGCTTTCGTGCAGATGGGTTACACGGTGATTTGAGCCAATATCAACGGGACCAAGTCATGCGCAAGTTCCGTGAAAAACGCATTGATATTTTAGTCGCAACGGATGTGGCCGCTCGTGGGTTGGATGTGCAGGGTGTGACCCATGTATTTAATTTTGATTTGCCACAAGATGCCGACAGCTATGTTCATCGCATCGGCCGTACCGGTCGTGCCGGCAATGACGGCTTGGCCATGTCTTTTGTCACGCCGAGGGAAAAAGACCACTTGGCCTACATTGAACGCACCATCAAGCAGACCATTGCCCGCTCACCGATTCCCAGTGATAAGGATACGCGGCAGGTGCGCAGAGCCAACCTGTATCAAGAAGTCGTAGAGGCTTTAGAGGCTGGTGGCAGTCAGCATTTAAGCGGTGTGGCACAGGATTTAATTGATATGTATGGCGCTGAAGAAGCGCTGATGGCAACCTTATCACTCATTACCGATGGCGAAGAAAGAGATACGGCCGCAAAACGCATTAATTTAACCGCAGAAAAGCCGATCTATAATAAAAATAAAAGCGGTAAAGGCGGAAAAAATTATAGCGGCAATCGCTCAAAAGGTCACCACGGTCGGAAGACCAGGTCTTATTACGGGAAAGATAAACGTAAAGACTCTTACAAGGGGAAAAATGATAAGCGGAAACAAGCCGCTCGACGCAAAAGTTCATAATGGAAAGGAGCCCCGGGTGTCATGAAATACGATCATATTTTAGTGCGATATGGTGAGTTGGGTCTGAAGGGTAAAAACCAAAAGCAATTTCTAAAAACGCTGGTCAACAATATGCGGCGTCAAGTGGAAAGAGAAATTGGAAAGCGACCTGACGTTATTCGCGAACAGGGGCGGCTATCCATTCCTTTGAAGGGTCAACCACCGCAGCCGTTTTATCCGGCTTTAGACCGTGTATTCGGTATTTCAACCTATAGCCCTGTCATGACCACCAGCCTTGATCCTGCAGACATTCAAGCTGCTGTATTGTCTGAATTGGCGCAGGTGCCACTGGAGGGCAAGACCTTTCGGGTAAGTGTCCGCCGTGCCAACAAGCGGTTTCCAATTCGGTCCATGGATTTTCAGCTGCAACTGGCAGAGGCCATTTTGGCCAAATATCCTCAACTGGTGCCCAATCTGACCAATTATGATTTGGAAATTTCCGTTGACATCCGCTTTGAACAGGCCCATATCTTTTTGGAAAAACGACCCGGTTTAGGCGGGTTGCCGTTGGGAACCGGTGGTCGTGCCGAACTGCTCTTGAGCGGCGGCATTGACAGTCCCGTTGCCGGATGGCTCATGATGCGCCGCGGTGTCGTTGTTGAGGGGCTGCATTTTCACAGCTATCCCTACACCTCTAAACAAGCAGAGGAAAAAGTGCTTCATTTGGCGGAAAAAATGGCCGCCTACAGTGGCCATATTGACCTACACCTGGTGCCCTTTACCCCAATCCAAGAAGCCATCGGCGCCAATTGCCACAGCAATATTCGGATCACCTTGATGCGTCGCATTATGCTCCGTATTGCTGAACAGATTGCCGACTTGCGTCACGCCAAAGCCTTGGTAACGGGCGATAACATTGGACAAGTTGCCAGCCAAACCATTGAGAGCCTTTATGCCATTAATGAAGTAACCACCATGCCGGTCTTACGCCCGCTTTTAACTTATGACAAGGTGGATACCGTAAAAATTGCAAAAGCCATTGATACCTACGAAACATCGGTTTTGCCGTATGAAGACTGCTGTACCGTGTTCGTCCCAAAAGAGCCGAAGACCAAGCCCAAACGTCACGAATGTGCCCGTGAAGAAGGTCGTATAGAAGGCTTGGATGAGTTAATCCGGCAGGCCATTGAAGGTACAGAAACCGTGCGTTGCTTTGCCAACGGTAGCCAACCGCCCAAGCGCGCCAAATTGATGGATTTGATTGCAGCAAAGGATGAGGACAATGGGTAAGAATTTATATGAAACGCCGCGTGATAAGGACAAATGGAACCGCAATGTAGAGCCCCTGCATCCGGTTAAAAGTAACAATAAGACGTCACGGAGCAAGCGGTTGGAGCAATTAAAAGACCGCTTTGCCAAACAGCAGAAAAATAAATAAATTTTTGCCGGGATGCACTGGATAAACCCGGTGGAAAATACAAAAAATGCGCATTGCTGACCTAAGACAGGTGGGCAATGCGCATTTTTTATTCATAAAAAGCTAGGAAAGTTTTAAACTTATTTGGCATCGATAAAGCTGGCTAAGTCAACGCAACGCTTACTGTAAGCCCATTCATTATCGTACCAGGCGATAATCTTAATTAAATGATCGCTAACCTTCATTGTTGAAAGCCCATCAACAATGGAGGAGCGGGGGTCGCCGTTATAATCAATAGAAACCAAAGGTTGGTCAGAAAAGCCGAGGATGCCTTTTAATTCGCCATCGGCAGCTTCTTTTAAGAGACCGTTAACCTCTTCGACGCTCGGAGATTCTTCTAATTGGAACACCACATCTGTCAGGGACACATTTGGCGTAGGCACCCGCAAAGCAAAACCGTTCATTTTGCCGTTTAAAGCCGGAATGACCTTGCCCATTGCTTTAGCCGCGCCGGTTGTCGTAGGAATGATTGATTGAGTGCAGCCACGTGCACGGCGGGGGTCTTTATGGCGGTTGTCCAGGTTCTTTTGGTCATTGGTGAAAGAATGAACGGTGGTCATAATCCCGGCAACAATATTGAAGTGGTCATGAATGACCTTCGTCACTGGAGCCAGGCAGTTGGTTGTACAGCTGGCATTAGAAACAACCGGCTGGGAGGGATCGTATGCGTCCTGGTTAACCCCCATTACAATCATTTGGGCGTCCGGACTGGGAGCGGTAATAATAACTTTTTTGGCACCGGTTTCCAAATGTACCGATGCAGCATCAACAGTTTTAAATTTACCGGTGGAATCAATAACAATATCCGCACCAAATTTACCCCATTGCAAATTTTTAGGGTCTCGGTCGCTGAACAGGTGAATCGCTTTGCCATCGATGATCAAATGCTCATCATCAAATGTGACGTCACCTTGATAGCGACCATGGGTGGAATCAAATTCAAAGAGGCGCGCTGTGCCTTCCGGATTAGAGGTACTGTTGACAGCAACAACTTCAACATCAGGATGCTCCATGGCAGCACGTAACACCAACCGCCCGATGCGACCAAAGCCATTAATACCGATTTTTGTACTCATAACATCCTCCTTAAAAGATGAAATATTTATTCATCTAATAAGATACCGTATTTTGGCTTTAAAATAAAGTGATAATCATAAAATCAGGTAAATTTGAGGGATAAAGCCATTTGAAAATTAGGGAAATAAGTTCAAGCCTTATAGAGCGGTAGGACAAGGCACTGCACTGAAAAACTTTTTAAATGCTTGACGATGAATAAACAATTTGCTATAATCATCGTTGTTGTCGGGGCGTAGCGCAGTTTGGTAGCGTACGTGGTTTGGGACCATGGGGTCGGGGGTTCGAATCCCTCCGCCCCGATAAGTGCATGCGGGTGTAGCTCAATGGTAGAGTTCTGGCCTTCCAAGCCAGCTACGTGGGTTCGATTCCCATCACCCGCTTTACTGAAAATGTAAAAATACTGCTTGTCCTTTGTATAGACTTGTGGTACAATTGAATGCGTGACACAGGAAACGGCCGCCTAAAAGGGAGCTACGGTGTTCGCTTCCGACCAGCTTTTGCGCCTGTAGCTCAGCTGGATAGAGCATCGGACTTCTAATCCGAGGGCCGGGGGTTCGAATCCCTCCAGGCGCGTGTCATTTTGTTTTGGTGGATGTGGCGAAGTGGTTAACGCACCGGATTGTGGCTCCGGCACTCGTGGGTTCGATTCCCATCATCCACCCTTTATTGGGGTATCGCCAAGCGGTAAGGCACGGGACTTTGACTCCCGCATTCGTAGGTTCGAATCCTGCTACCCCAGTTGCTTTACATGTAAAGCATTTGCGCCATTAGCTCAGGTGGTAGAGCATCTGACTTTTAATCAGGGTGTCAAAGGTTCGAGTCCTTTATGGCGCATCACTTATTGTTTGTTTTAATGTGTTTTTATAAGCTACCGTAATTGGTAATTAAGCCCTAGCGTATGCTAGGGCTTTACTATTTTACGGTTTTACTACAACTGTCAACAAGTATTTTAAAAACCAAAAATACTTATTGACAGTCAGCAACTTAATATATCATCAATTATGCTATAGGAATTAGATAGTATTAATTGCTCTTGTGCTATGTGCAAATATTTTAGCGTTGTTGCTTGCGAACTATGCCCCATTAGAACTTGTAATCTATATAAATCAGAATTACCTTGCATTAGACTATGCACCATGTACAAAGTAGCATAATTATGCCTAAGCATATGAGGATAAACATTTATACCTGTTGCCTGTCTTAAGTTACTAAACACTTTAGCAATGCAACTAGGCGTTAAAAAAGGGCTACGCCTAGTATATAAAAGGTAATCAGTAGTATTACTATGACAATCATTTAAATACACCTCTAATTTGTCGCTTAAAATATGCCCTACTCGTTGAAAACGCTCTTTACTACCTTTGCCCTTAACAAGCAATAAACGCTTATTAAATTGCCAATCCGTCACCTTTAAACGACACACTTCAGACCGTCTCAATCCACAATCCAACATGAGTAAAATTATAATTTCATCTCTTAATGTTTTACATGATTTTAAAAGCAATTGCATTTCTTCAACTGATAGAATTTCCACTTGTTTTTTAGGCAAATTAGGCAATACAATCGATTTTACTATATCCATTTTACCAATATACCTGTAAAAAACTTTTAACCCTATAAGATAATTTCTAATACTTGCTAAAGCTAAATCTTTATCATGCAAGTAATGCTGATACTCTTTAATGTCACTAACAGAAGTATTTTCTATTGCTTTACCGCCTAAAAAATCTTGATAATAATTCAAAACATCTTCATAGTATTCTAGCGTTGACTTGCTTAATCCTTTTAGAGTACAATAGCTGTAGAAATCAGATTTTAACATATAGTGACCGCCTTTCTTCTTTGGCCAGTTGATAGGTGGTCTCTTTTTTTTCTAAATTTTTTACCAAGCCGTCTTTAACTTTTATCATTAAATCATTTATATCCAAGTCATCAACTGCACCGATAGAAATTAAATAGCCTGTAATACAAGCTATTAAATGGTCAGTCGATGGCTTTACTTTTTTATTTTCTTTTTTCGGCTTTTTATCAATTCCATCATGTTTTTCTTGCAGTACTTGCCACCAATCACAAGTATCACGTCTTGTAACATTAGTATCTTTTTCTTGTTTCGCAACAACTCTAAACCATTTACGAGTTAAATAACTATATAAATTTTCAAGTTCATTGAATGCCTCCTCTACACTGTCAATGTCCCATTCTCTCAAGAAATCACGTCTTAACTGAAATTCAATATTCCAAACACCCCTTTCTAAGCTAAAATTTTCAGAATCCCAAACTTCGGCAAACCAAAATTTACGAGATACTTCAATTTCTTTTACCTTATCATAAATCCGTAATAATATATCACCTTTGCCAAACTGGTAGCCAGTACAAACACCATCACTAAACCACTGATGCCTAAATTTAGTTCTCGACACAGTTTCCGCACCTATATCAATATCGATCTCAACTTTTCTGTTTACTTGCGTTGCTATGTCTAATCTCGAAATTTTTGTATCTACAATATTAAATAGCTTACTTAAATACTGCATGAATTTTTTATATGCTTGCAAATAGCCAAAACGCCACAAACCATAACTTTTAAGACGTACAAATATAGGATAATGACTATCTGTGTCTTGCCAGCTATCGCATAATCTCAATTCAACCATTTCATTATGCAAAATATATACATAACGACGATTAGAATAAGGATAAACCTCCCATGACATACCTGCTAAAAGTACAACTGTATTTTTACTACTATCAATTGATTGTAACTTTGCTTCTTTCAGTGGCTTGCGAAAAGCTTGCATATATACATCAAAATCAGCAACAAGAACCGAAAAATCAAGAGTATCAATGTTTTGTATCATCTGCATTAATTACTCACCACCTACTGCATTAAATCACGAGTTCTAACAATAAGAAATCCAACGTAAATAGTTATCATCACAAAACGAGCAAACCGCAATAAAAACTCAAACGGCGAAAAATCTATTGTATGATGAAGCTGGAAAAAATCATTATCTATATTCAAAGTTAAGTTTAAACTAGGAGATGAATTTAAAGCTTTAATAGAATTGTAAAAATCAAAAGGTATCGAAAACGGAAACTTACCTTTCAAGATACCACCCAATGTTTTTAATGGTTCTAAATCTAAATTAAATTCAGATACATCAAAAAAAAGATTTAATTTTATCTGTAATAACATCTAACTTTTTAGTAATAACAGAGAAAGGAGAAGAAAGGGCATTTTTTATACCCTCTTTAACTTCATTTAATGCTTTTTTTATTGATTCCAATTTTGGGTTAATTCCATCTTTTAAAGCAATTAAAATTTGACTTGCTTTATCTTTTATCACCCCAAATAATGATTTGATTTTCGCGATTAAACCTGAATTATCCTTACCAACATCATCTTTTTTATCCTTATTAGGATTGTTGGACTTATCAATATCGTACTTATAACCGCCATCATCACCAACACCAGGTACAATAGATGTTGCAATGTAACTTTTTAATTTAGGATGATAATCTACAGTTATCATATCTGCACAAAAAGAACTAGGCACAATAGAGTTATAGATGAATTCAAAGCAACATAAATCACGATAAAAGCAATATTGCCAACTACTACCATCATCAGTATAAGCTCTAAATACATTATTTTCATTTCCCAATTCAGGATGATGACTTGCATACCACATAGAAGCATATTCACTGATTTTATAAACAGCTTTAACTTTTATACCATCAGCACGCTGATAATAACTTAAAATATCAGGGTTTTTAGCACCAGAAATATATGGCGTTTGAGATAGACATTCAAAGGCTTTATTAAATAAAGGCATAAACTCCATACTATATATTTCAACATCACGACCACAAGTTACAATGCACGAATCCCACTTAGATTCAGGTGCTTTTTTTAAAGGCTCTAATCCTTGAATAATTTCATTACCAATTTTTACAAGTTTAGAATAGTAATTGGTTTTAGCAAAACTTAAAAAATTTGTATATTGAATTTGTTGACCATAAATCAAAGCCCGATAAGTTTCCAACTTAGGTTTGGCAGGTGTCGGATCATTTAACCAAATAAACTCCCACGAACCACCATGAACTAATTTTGTACGAGGGTAACCAAGCGAACTTTCTATATCTCCAAAAAATACGGGAAATGTAACACCACTATCATCACGATAGAAAGCATCCATAGCAATAGCATAAAAAAGATAAGCTGCTACTATAAATTGTGTATCACTATCATTAGGACCTTTTTCATGCAACCAATAGCCACTATATTCACTACTTTTGTAATCTGTATATTTAGCTTCACAAGGAAAAAGAGAAACAACAGGAAGAGGAGAGGGAAAAGCATAAGCAAAAACAGGAGTAAAAAAATTTAAAGTAAAAAATATTATTAGAAAAAAAGATAATAATTTTCTAATCATTTTTACACCCCGTTCTTTGGAAATGTAATTCAGATACCCCCTGTTAGTAATAGGGGGGTTCAAATTACATTATTGTTTTTTAGTATTTTCGTGCGGTAGTACTCTTTTAACGCTGATAAATTAGTTACCTTATTGGCGGATGTGTCGGTTGCGGGTCCCCTCAATCCCCGCACCGCCACGTCCGCCAATTCTTGTTCACTTTTATCAGTGTCAAAGAGTGCAAACGTATCGTATAAATCAGCAATTTTAGATCGATACAAAATAATAGTATGTCCAACTTTCATTTTTTGAGAGTACCAACGTTCAACGGCAAGAAAAGCTGTACACGGTAGCACTTTAAAAAAATTACTCATTTTAAAATGAGCGACTTCATATTCAGCAAGGGTCCTAATTTGCTTATCTATAGCTCTATCATATTGAGCAATCAATATAAAGTTATAACCTAACTTCCTATGCTGGCTAAAAAACTTTATCCAATCCATCCTAGTATTAGAATTAGTACCATAATCACGACAGTTAAATAACGCCCCCGCTTCGTCAAGAACAACAAGCGTTTCAGCTTCAGTGCGTAAATCATGATGAGCCTTAGCGTATTCCACGAAAAAGTGCGGAGTAAGTTGTGAATTAGGAACATAACTAAAACATCCTTTAAAATCGAATTTATCCGTAAAAATGGGAAAATTAGCTATTACATTATTTTTAGTTTTACGACGTAATTTATTATAAATATCATACATTGCATGATATGACTTGCCACTGCCAGGCGTACCGGTATACATCCATATCATGTAATCACTCCAATTAATGTATTGCTTTAAGCCATCTTGCAAAAATGCTATAGATGTAATAAACACCAACAGATACTAACCAAGCTTCCGTTATAACCACAAACTCGTTAATAGGTACAAAGTAATTAACTTGAGAAATTAAATCACCAAAACCGGAAGTATCCATCAATTGAAAAGGAGATGGCGGTAACAAAGAAACTAACAAACCTATAGCTGCTGCTATAACAGCTATAATTTTAGATAACACTATTCCAATTGCTTTAAAAAACATATAATCACCTACCACTTTATTAATTTTTTAGTAATGGTTATAAGCCAATTCATGTAAAAAACAACTGCAACCACTTTAACAAAAGCTAAAACATAAACTATTGACGTTAAATCAATCTTGCGATATACAGTTACAAAATCGGTATCAATATCAATCGTTAAATCCGGTATTTGAGCTGGCACCAAATAAACTTTAATAGACTTTAAAAGGTCAAATGGTAAACAAAAAGGAAATACCTTAGATAAATCTGCTCCAGCTGCTTTAATCGGTGCTAAATCAAAACTAAACTGTGATATATCAAAAAAACCATCAAGTGCTAATGATATAACATCCAATTTAGCTTGTACGCCTGTTAAAGCTGCTGATAAAGCTGCTGACAATGTAGCAGGTATAGATTGTACACCAGTTAAAACTTGAGACACTGCATTAGAAGCAACTCTAGTTTGTTCAAGTATTTTATCTAAAATAGATGTATCTAAATCAATATCAATTGAAGCGTCACCTACATCAACGCCAGTTAAAACATCACCGACAGAAACAGATACATCTACTAAATCAAGAGATGTAGCCCAATCAGCAGATATTGATTGTGAAACAGCCGTTGGATTAAGTGTTAATGTATCTACAGCCGGTAAAGAAACATCACCGACAATATCACCCTCTAAAAGAGCATCTAATTGTGTCGGTATCTCAATAACTTGAGTAGGTGCGTCAACAGATGTCGGAACAGCTTGCCCATCAGGCGTATAAAGATAATCAAAAGTATCTAACAAAGCTGATAAAGTAAATGAAATAGCTTCTGTTCCTACTAACACCCATTCACCATATTTATACTTGTAAACAGGTATTGATTGATAAGAAGAAACACCTGTCCTGTATTTACCAAATTCATCAACGACATAATAAGATAAGCCAGGATTTAAAATTGTATACATTTGTCCCCATTCAGTAGCAGCACAAAAAGCTACTACATAAGCAGAATTAGCCATCCTAAATAATTCAAGCGTTTTAGGATTACTAGCAATATCAGCAATATCAGACTTAACATACTTAGGTAAATTAGTACTATCTGTATATGCTAAAGGTATTGTTTCACCTTTAGCACCTATATTGCTTGGGCTAAAATGCGGATTTTTATATACTTTTATCGTTGGATTTGCTAAAGCTATTTCAGCTGCTTTTTTTAACAATAAATATAAATCAGCTGTTAAAACAACGTTAGGTTTCGTTGCTATTTTTTCAAGCGTTCTTAGTTGTGCATCATCACAAGAGTTTATAAAGTCCTCCGTTAATTGATATACATCACCTTTAGTTAAAACCAATCCAGTTACAACAACAGATAAAGCCAATGCAAGTTGTATAACCTCAACTGCACCAGCAGCAACAGCAGGAGCAATAGCATATGAGCGTTTAGGGACAATAGCAGACGATACAATAACAATAAATATTAAAAATATAGATAATGATTTTTTTACTGTTAAAGTCATTTCATCACCCCTAAATTAAATATCAGGGTGATTATTTAATTAATAATCACCCTAATATTATGCAACTAGTAATTTAACGTGCCATAGATTTAAACTTAGTCCAAACAAACTTAGCGCCAAAGAAAATAGCAGATAAGCCGATAGCACCACCAATAATAGTTTTACTAGAACTGGTCAATGAAGTAATTTGCGTTTGAATGATACCCATAACATCATTACCGGCACCCTCCGAAGCCATTGCAACGCCAGGTGTCGCAATCATAAGAGTACAAACAGGAATAGCCATTTTAGCGTTTAACTTTTCTAATGCTTTCATATGATCACCTCATTTTTAAATTTTATCTAAAAGCCAAAATATAAAGTTGCCGGCTAACAATATTAAGGCTATAGACATTGTAATAACATACATTTGCCAAAAAATACTGAAAAAATCAATTAAATAGTTAGTTGCAATTGTTAATAACATATTATCGCCTCAATGCTGAAATCAAAACTAAAGCAAATGCACAAACCATAATGAAAGATAGAGCAAAAGCTTCCATATAGTAAGTGTTGTAGGCTATAGTATGAATATCATCAACATGCTTCACCAATGTTAATACGTCTTGATCACTTAATGCTGCTGTATGTGTATTGTCTTTTGGTTTTGGTTGTGGATCTGATTCAGGCACAGAATCATTAGCATGTAAATCACTAGATTCATCCGCATTAATATCAGAATCATATGGTTTACTCATTGTTTAATCTCTTCAGCTGAAACATAAGACATTGACTTAAAATTACCGTTTTCTGTATATTCAACGATTAAAGTATGCGGTTTGAATTGTTTTAAAGAATATTGAACGCTTAAATCATCAGTAAAAGCCGAAAGCAAAGAGCCATCACTTTTATCAGCAAATCTTAAAATGCCAAACTGATTACCATTTTTACTTTTTCCAGTAGTACCACCTAAAAATACTGCTTCTGCTACTAATTTCATTTTTCATCATCCTTTCTGTTTTCATGTGTTCATGATTTTTAGTCTATCTTAAAATATTACTAGCAAAAATAGGGTATAATATAAGGTGCAGTAAAATCAGATTTAATGTAATTTATCTAACATAAGAATACATTAAATCAAATACAAAAGCAACCTATATTTTTAGAAAAGAGGTGAAAATAATGATAGGCGACTATCTACAAGAAAATAGACTAAAAAACGGAATACAATCAAAAGAACTGGCAAAAATAATAGATGTATCTAAAACACAAATATCACGATACGAAACAAATAGAAGTACACCACCAATAAAAAAATTAATCGAACTAAAGCCAATACTAAAACTCAATCTAAATGATATAAATAATATAAACGAACAAAAAAATTTAAAAGGTCATAACTTAGGTGAAAAATTAAAAAATGTTAGATTAAAAAATAATCTAACACAAGAAGAATTTGCTCAAAAATTCAACCTAACAAAATATAAAATACATTCATACGAGAATAATATAGCTACACCAAATATAAATACGCTAATTGCAATATCCAATGAATACAAAATACCAATAGAAACATTCCTTGAAAATGAAATACAAGTTTATGAAGATAGATTAAAGCAAACAATAGGAGATAAAACTTTTAATCAGGGTGTCAAAGGTTCGAGTCCTTTATGGCGCATCCTCGAAAAGACCTAGGTAAGGTCTTTTTTTTATTGCTTTTTTTTCAAGGACGTTCAGAGCTTACATTTTTTATGGGTATTCATAAATCGGGTCCAGCTTAAATCCGATTTTTCATTTTCTTCAAAGCGCTCAAAGGTTACGCTCTTTATGGACTATCTTCTAAACCGGATTCAACTGCAATCCGGTTTTTTTCGGCGAGTATATTTATTATGGTAGACCGGGTCGGTTTTATGGGGCGTTGAATTGGACGGTAGTGGTTGAACTTAAAAAATGCTTAAATTCTAAGGAAAAAGTTAAAAAATGACTTGTAGGTCTAGCATAATACAGCGCCTTGAGGTATAGTATTAGGTAGTGAATTTAAGACGTATCCCTAGAGCAGTTTCGTTAATATAAATTGTATTATGGAGGCAAGCTGAATGAATAAAAGTGCGAAAAAATGGATTGGTGCTATTACCATTGCCGGTTTGCTCGCTTCTCCTTTAGCGGGTTTATCAGCAGAATTACCGGACAAACCCTATTTAGAATATAAAGATATTGTTATTTATAAAATTGTAAAAGATGGACACGATGTCTTTGTTGATAAAGATGGAGAAGAAGTTGATAAGGAAAAAGTTAAGGAACTGGAAGCTTTAGTTGCCGAAGAAACCGAAAAAGCCGAAGCAGATAAAGCTAAAGCGGACACGGCAACTTCAGAGAAAGACAGCAAAAAGTCTTCGGCTAAAGAGGCCCAGGGTGCTAAAGAAGATAAAGAAAAAGCCGTCGATTCTGAGCAAGAGGATAAGAAAAATCAGGATGCTAAATCATCCCCTGCAACAGCAAATAAAGTGGAAGCTACAGCCACTGAACCGGCTGCTTCAGCACCAGAGAGTTCGGCCGCCCTTGCACAAACGCTTGATAAGCCGGTTGTGGCCACCCAAAAAGAAAAGGAAAATACCGTTGATGATCTGGCGCTTGTTCCCGTGCCGAAGAAAAATGCCGGATCGGTTGTTCAGCAACCGATGGTGACAACCAATGATGCCTATATTGCGGCGAATCCTTTATACCATGTAGATGATTCCACCGGATATTACAAGGGTTCTGTGATGAGCTGGAAAGATTTTTCTCCATCCAGCGGACGGCTAAAGCTGAAAAAAGAAGCTGAAAAAATGCTGGGTTGGCATTACAGTCAACCTCAGCGGATGACCAATGGATACCGTGATTGCTCCAGCTTTGTGCACACCTCTTTAATGGATGCCGGATTTATGCCGAGCGAAAGTTGGGCGTTTACCACCTATACACTGCCAAATTACACAGAATATCTTGAACAAATCAGCTGGGACGATATTCGCCCGGGGGACATTATCTTGGGCGATGGTCACGTTGCTTTCTATTGGGGAGAAGATGCCAGCGGCGCTCCGGTGACCTTGGAAAGTTGTGGGACCTTCGGTGTGGTTTACGGTTACATGGAAACAAATGGCTGGAACTTTGACTATACTTCCGTATGGCGAGTCAAAGGCATTGATGACAATACTGGCGAAGCCGACAAAGTGGATGCCATTGCTTAAAAATATTTGGACACCGAGCGGTCCGTCGCTCAGTGTCCTTTTTTCATATGCGGTTGACCTGTTGCCTAAAAAGAGCTATTTCCAAAAGGAGGTCGTGCATGCTGGCTGATATTGCAGGTGGTGAAATCGGTCAATTTATGTCTGTGCTTTTTACGGCGATGCTACCGGTACTTGAATTGCGGGCTGCTATTCCGTTCGGTGCTTCTCTTCGCCTACCCTTCATACCGGTGGTATTGGTCAGCATTATCGGCAACATGCTTCCGGTGCCCTTTATACTATTGCTAATGCGGCATATTTTAAATTGGATGCGCTCAATTCCGCGCATGGCAATATGGGCAGAAAAAATAGAAACACGGGCGCATTTAAAGAGTCAAAATGTCAAAAAATATCGCTGGCTGGGATTGTGTATTTTAGTGGCCATTCCGCTACCGGGGACAGGCGCTTGGACAGGCGCTATGGTGGCAACGGTGTTGAATATGCGTCTGCGCGATGCTTTGCCCTCTATTTTTTTGGGAGTCTGCATTGCAGCCGCCCTGGTCAGCATGGCAACGCTGGGTGTTGTCTCGTTTATTCACGTATGATTTGAGAAAAGTAACCTTGGTATTTTGGCGGCTCATAACCCGCAGTACAATAGGAATAACTTGCCCAAACAAGGCCCTTATCTGTTATATTATAGGGCGGACAAGGTCGGCAAGGTACCCCCTTTGCAGGTGACTTTAGGAGAAAACCATGGATATTGATCACATAATGGCAAGGACCATGTTTTATGCATTTATGGATGATGCGGATGAACTGGATAGGAAAGACGCTCTGGAGGAAAAGCCTTCTTTTGAGGACTTATTGTTGAATGAGAATGAGACGGATTTGCTGGCGGATGATCCTTGTATCCCGTCGGCAAAGCCGGCGGAGGACTTTCCTGACCTGTATGATCTTGAACGTGACCGTTTTTTGGAGGCGGCCATTCAAGAACTTGCCAATCGCTGGGATGACGAGGATTGACCCTGTCTGTCGGTATGAGGGCGGACTGATTGGAAAATTTGTATAGGAATGAGTAAGCTGCTTTACCGGGGGAGACCCCGGTATTTTTTGGTTTTATTTATAAAAACATATGAATATAGAGAGGGCCGTTTCAACCTGCAATAGCACTATCATTGAGCGTGATAGGACAAAAAACGAAGCATCGAGAGATATCGTCGTTTATCCAAAATTCATTGCAGATTTAATTATGTACAGGATTAACCTTGTTCAATAATCATTGAAAAAATTGGAGATCGGGAAGTACGCCAGACAGTTTTGAGTCGAAAATTTGGCTTGTTTTAGATTTAAAAAATAATCGAATCGACCCAAAGCGGGTGACGAGAACTCATTCAAAAGCGCTGAAAAAGGATTAATCTTTTAGGGACAGAGAAAATAATAAAAACTTGGAAAGGAGGTAATTCTCATGTCAAATACGAAAAGAACAGGACAAACAGCCCTTTATGAGCGTTTAAGTCGTGATGATGAAATGCAAGGAGAAAGCAATTCCATCACCAATCAAAAACAGCTACTTGAAAGCTATGCCAAAAGAAACGGTTTTGTAAATATCTATCACTATACCGATGATGGAGTAAGTGGAACAACCTTTGATAGAGAGGGATTTCAAAAGATGATAAAAGCAGTAGAAGAAAACAAAGTATCTACTGTGATAGTAAAAGATATGAGTAGGTTTGGCAGAAATTATCTCAAAGTAGGCTTTTACACTGAAATACTTTTCAAAGAAAAGGGAGTAAGATTTATAGCCATCAATAACGGAATAGATAGTGAAAAACAATCAGAAAGCGACTTTACCCCATTTCTAAATATCATGAACGAATGGTATGCAAGAGATACCTCAAGAAAAATACAATCTATCTTCAGAGCAAGAATGGAAGAAGGAAAAAGAGTATCTCCAAGTGTTCCATACGGCTATTTTAGAAACCCTAAGAACAAACAGGAGCTACTTGTCGATAAAGAGAGTGCAAAGGTCGTAAAACGCATTTACCATCTTGTTATAGAGGGATATGGAGTAACACAGATAGCAGATATACTAACCAAAGATAAAGTCCTTATCCCATCAGCCTATGCAGAAATACATTCCCCTGAAAATAATCATAGCTCAAAGAAAAGAGGAATTGAAGACCCGTATTTTTGGACACCGACCACAGTAGGTTATATCTTAGAAAAAAGAGAATATATGGGGCACACCGTACTTGGGAAAACAAGATGCCTTGATTATAAAACCAAAAAGCGAAGAAAGGCAAAAGAAGATGAACTCATTATCTTCAAAAACACCCATGAAGCCATCATAGATGAAGAAACATGGAATAATGCCCAAAGGCTAAGAAAGACAGTAAGAAGAAGTCCAAAGTACGGAAAAACCTCACACCCATTTACAGGACTTTTAATCTGTTCCGATTGTGGCGGTAAGCTAAGTTACAGAGAGCCGGCAGAACATAAGGAAAAGAAATATGATAGTGATTACTCTTTTGTATGTCAACATTACAGACATAGAAAAGGCTCTTGCAGTATGCACTACATCAAAGTAAAAACAGTCAATGAAATTCTCCTAAAATCAATCAAAGGAATAACTGACTTTGCCAAAGAAGAAAAGCAAGAATTTCTAAAGGTGATGAACAAGTTATCCGATGAAAAAAGAGAAGAAAAGTATCAAGAGGATAAAGAAAAGTTAGAAAAACTGTCATCAAGAAATGCAGAATTAACAACCCTCATTACAAAGCTATACGAAGACCACGCTCTTGGTAAAATTCCTGTAAAACACTTTGATAGATTATTTAATATCTATGATACGGAACAACAAGACTTAGAAAAACAAATACAGTATTTTGAACAGGAAATAGAAAGCTACCATCAGAGAAAAGTTGATACCGATAAATTCCTAAAGATGATAGAGAAGTATACAGACATTGAGGAACTGACAGTACCAATGATAAATGAGTATATAGAAAAAGTAGTAGTCCATGAAGCAACAGGAGGAAGAAAAGGGAAAGACAGAAAACAACAAGTTGATGTGTATTTTAACTTTATAGGCAACTGTCAAGTACCACAAAAAGCCGATATAGAAAAAATGCCTTAAAAATGGTATAATATAGTTGGATAAATTTGAATTTATGATGGAGATAGAATGTAATGATAAGGGAGTTAAAAGATGATGGAAAATCATATATAAAAATATTTTTAATTGGAATATTGGTGGGATGTATTACTCGATTGTTAGATTACTGTTCATTAGATACTTTATGGAGTTGGTCTTCTATTCAAACGCTATTAGGATTTTGGATGATTTCAAATACTATAATAGTGGTAAAGAGTTCATCGAATAAGTGTGCAGGAATTAGCTCATTCTTATATATGTTTGGAATGACATTGAGTTTTTATGGATTGCAGGTTATTCTTGGTATGTTTATTCCAATGTTTTCGGATAGATTTCGTTTTTCTTTATTTATAATGTTTACGATTTTATCCATACCATGTGCGATCGCAGCGTTTATCCTTTATTATTGGAATAAAAATGAATTTTATAACTCTGTTTTATATTCATTGCCGGTAGGAGCATTATTTTCAGAGACGGTAGCTATAGCAATAAAATTTCACATGACACATACTTTTTTGTTTCAGTTACTAATGGATGGAATTGGAACTATTGCTTTTGGAGTATTGTTTTTCAATAAAGTGAAAAATCGCTATGTGTACTTGTTTTCTATCATCATAAGTTTCTTAGTATTTTACTTTATTCTATATCACAGGGAAGTTCTTACTTGGTTGGAGTGAAATTATTCTATATAGATTATAAAGGAACGAGACATTATTTTAACTAAATCCCAGTTTGTCGAGCTGAATAAAACTGAACATTAAAGATATAGGGCGATAGAAAGTAAAACATCTATCGTCTTTTCTTATGCTCAAAATTTGAAAGAGAGGAAAACAGAAAATGAAAAATATAGATGAAAAAATTTTAATGGCAGAAGAAGAAATTAAGCAGTTACAAAACAAGAGAAAAAAACTCATCGGTCAGCAGAAACAGGAAGAAAGAAAAAAGAGAGATAAAAGGCTTTATGAAAAAGGAGCAGTCTTTGAAAGTATCTTTACAGAAAGCAAGGATTTTAGCAAAGACGAATTTTATCAGCTAATCACATTCCAAAATATCAAAGAAGCAGTTAATCAAAAAATTCTAAAAATCATAGAAAAGCGAGAACAAAGCGAAAACAAAATTATAGAAACACAAGAGGAAGAAATCGACACAGAAGAATAGTCCCTTGTTTACAAGGGCGCACTTATACACCCTAAAGGGTGTGTGCGTTCTCCGAAGGCTCTTGCAGAGAGCATATCAGCTAAAGCTGATACAGGGGAGCTACACTCCCCTACGGAAATAAATTTCCTACCCCTTGTGTACTTACCAAAAGAAATCGGATAAAAAGAAATCCGATTTTTTTAGGAAGTCTTATCCATCACCACTATATCCATATCAGAAAAAGAGAGGAGGTTTTTAGCTATGGCAATATATCATATCAGTATAAAGATTATCTCAAGAGGCAAAGGTAAAAGTGCAGTAGCAGCTTCCGCCTATCGAAGTGGTGAAAAGATAAAAAATGAATACGACGGCATAGTCCACGACTTTACAAGAAAAGGCGGAATAGCCCATACAGAAATCCTATTACCACAAAATGCACCACAGGAATTTTCAGACAGAGGAACATTATGGAATAGTGTAGAGAAAATCGAAAAAAGTAAAAACTCACAGCTTGCAAGAGAAATAGAAATTGCATTGCCCAAAGAATTAGACAGGGAAAAACAGATTGAGCTTGTAAGAGAGTATGTAAAAGAAAATTTTGTAAAAGTCGGTATGTGTGCCGATATTGCTTTGCGCGATAAAGGAGATGGAAACCCACACGCACATATCCTACTTACCATGCGACCGTTAAATGAAGATACAACATGGGGAGCAAAATCAAAAAAGGAATATATCCTTGATAAAAACGGAGAAAAAGTAAAACTCAAAAACGGCAATTACAAAACAAGAAAAATCAATACAACAGATTGGAATGAGCAAGACAAAGCAGAAGAGTGGCGAAATGCATGGGCAGATATTACAAACAAATATTTGGAAGAAAACAGTATACAAGAAAAAGTGGATCACCGTTCTTATGAAAGACAGGGCATAGAGCAAATACCGACCATTCATTTAGGAGTATCGGCAAGTCAAATGGAGAAGAAAGGCATAGCCACCGATAGAGGAAATATCAACCGAGAAATAAAACATCAAAACAAAATACTAAAAGAAATTGCAAGAAGAATAAAAGCCTTAATGAGATGGATAAGAAGTTTGACGATAGACAAAAGCAAAGATAATCTAACAGAGAACCAAGAGGATATATCTGTACAATCCACTACCTTGCCAAAACAAAATAACCTAATAGATATACTTTCTCATTTCATAAAAGAAAATGCAGATAACCATAATACAGATTTAGAACAATACATTGAAAGCTATCAATTTCTTAAAGAGAAAAATATTACATCAATACCCGAATTGAAAGAATGTATATCAGCATTAAGAGATAAGAACTACAAGACTACAAGAGCTATCAAAGATACCGAAAAGAAAACCAATGACAAAGTAGAGCTTATCGACCAAGCAGAAAAATATTTGAAACATAAAGACACCTACAAAGCCTATACCAGGTTAAAGAAAAGCAAACAAGAAGATTTTTATAACGAACATACGGCAGAGATTATTTTATTTGAGAGTGCAAGAAAATATCTAAAAGAACATTTAGGAGAAAGCAAGACCTTAGCTATATCAAAATGGAAATCAGAAGTTACCACTTTGAAGAAAGAGAAAAATAGCCTATATTCTCAAATCTTAGATATGCGAAAAGAGGTTGAACAAGCCGAGAGTGTTAGGAGCTGCATAGAGAAATTACTACAAGGAAACAGAGAATTAACACAGGTCAAGAAGCACGAGTTAAGGCTGCAAAACTAATTGAAAATATTGAAACTAATTGAAAATATTGATATAATGACATAAACATAGAGTGAAATAAAATTTCAATTAACTCAAGGAGGTGTGTTGAAATACAAAAAGTAAAGATAGAAAAGAATACCGTTCAGGAAACATTGCTTGTACCACTATATGGTAGAAAAATGTGTTCTGAAAAATTTCCTGAACTTTATACAGACATTTTCGCAAAGAATTTATGCAATAGTTTGGATTATGATTTTTCAGAATTAGAGAGAAAAAATAATTCGTTTTTATATGAGTTTGGATCACTTGAAGCAGCAATGCGTCAGTTAGATATTATGTGGGAAATCAAAGAATATCTAAAGACTTATCCGAAGGCAACTGTTGTAAATCTTGGCTGTGGCTTAGACGAAACAGGAAAAGCTTGTGATAATGGAAGTTGTAAGATAGTCAATGTAGATTTCCCCGATGTTATAGAAGTTCGTAATCAGCTTATTTCAAATTATGAAAGAGAAAAAAATGTTGCCTGTGATTTAAAAGATTATTCATGGATGAACGAAGTAGACGGTTCAAATGGAGTTGTTTTCTTTGCGGCAGGGGTATTTCATTATTTTAAGAGAAACGAAGTAAAGGATTTGGTTTTAGAGCTTTCTAAAAGATATGTAGGAGGCTGCTTGATTTTTGATAGTGTAGGCAAGCTTGGTTTAAAGCTAATGATGTCAAAGACACTAAAGAATATGGGTATCAGCGATGTAGAAGGATTATTCTATACAAATAATCCAATGCAAGAGCTTAACTGGTCGGACAAAATAAAAATTACATCAAAAGGCTATATGTTAGGCTACTATGACATGAAAAGCCCCAATATTCGTTTCTCTCATCGCTTACTTGCAAAGATAGGCGATGATATGATGAAGATGGCTATAAATAAAATTGAGTTTGTTTAACTCAAGCAACTAAATACAATCTATAACATATCAACTTACGAAACAGTAAATCATAAAAGGTTTACTGTTTTTTCTTTGTCTAAAAATGGAAAGGAGGACACATGGAAGAAGAAAAAAGAGATATAAAAAAACTACAACATAAACAGCTAATAATGGATATTGGAAAGACAAAATATACTGTAAATCTACATTTTAAGCAAGGTACAGGGGAAACATACAAGGATAAAATACTAAAGCTAATCAAGAGAGAAACAGAGAAGATATAAATTTGTCAAAGAAATTTTGTTTATGTCCTTGACAAATCTTTCCAAATGGCTCCACTGTTAAATGCTCGCTTCCACCGTGCCGGTGGTGCAAGTTTCTAAACGTTCAAGTCATAAAAGACCTTCAATAACTTTGGATATTTACTATGACCCCGATGATCGGAAGATTGACGACCTCGGAAAAGCCTTTAACGAAGCGGTTTGTGGCGATTTTTAAACTCCCAAAAACTTCCGATTTCACTTCCGATCTAAAAATAACATTTTTTTGCCGTTATTCTTGACACAGCACAAGCCTTATAGTATTATAAAGTGCGTCAACGGTAAGGAAAAGTCCTTACGTCGTTTAAGCTGCGGGTGTGGCGGAATTGGCAGACGCACCAGACTTAGGATCTGGCGTTTTACGACGTGGGGGTTCAAGTCCCTTCACCCGCATCTGCGGAAATGGCTCAGTGGTAGAGCATCGCCTTGCCAAGGCGAGGGTCGCGAGTTCGAATCTCGTTTTCCGCTTCATTAACTGTGACCAATGGTTGCAGTTTTTTTTATAATCAATCATCGTTTTGCGATACCATACAGTTGCGTATTCTAGGAGGAATATTATGAACGTAGAAATTAAAGCCCTTGACAAGGTGCGAAAAGAACTGACCATTGAAGTGGATCAGGACGTTTTCGACAAAGCTGTTCAGGATGCGTACAAGGATCAAAAAGGTAAAATTGCAATTCCCGGTTTCCGTAAGGGGAAAGCGCCGAAGGCGCTCATCGAACAGCATTACGGTAAAGATTTCTTCTATTATGATGCTGCTGAAAAATGTGTCTACCCGGCTTACCTGGAAGCCATCAAAGATAATGAAGATATTAAGCCGGTGGGCGACCCCAGCTTTGATGTAGAACAACTGGAAGTGGGCAAACCCTTCATTTTTAAAGTTGTCGTTGATACCAAGCAAGAGGTTGCCTTAGGCGAGTATAAGGGCATTGAACTGGAAAAATTGGATACGGAAGTAACCGATGAAATGGTTGATGCGGAACTGAAACGCGCTCAGGAACGGACGGCGCTTTTAGAAGATGCGCCTGAAGATGCGGTTGTTGAGAAAAACGACAGCGTTACCTTAGACTTTGAAGGCAAGAAAGATGGCGTGCCGTTTGATGGTGGTACGGCTGAAAATTATGAACTGGTGATTGGTTCCAACAGCTTCATTCCCGGCTTTGAAGATGGGATGCTTGGGATGAAAGTCGGTGAAAGTAAGGATATTCCCTTGACTTTCCCGGAAGACTATCATGCTGAAGACTTGGCCAGTCAAGAGGTCATCTTTACGGTCAAGGTCAATGATATTAAGCGTAAAGTATTGGCCGACTTAGACGATGAATTTGCTAAGGATGTCAGCGAATTTGATACGCTGGATGACTACAAGGCAGACATTCGTAAAGATTTGACAAAACAGGTGGAAGAATCCACTCAGGCACAATATAAAAATAAGGTGACGGAAAAAGTTGTTGCCGATTCTGATGTGGTGGCTCCCCAATCATTGGTGGAAAAAGAAACCGATAATTACATCAATGAAATGGCTTACAGCATGCGCAATCAAGGGATTGAGCTGGAGCAATACTTGCAGCTCACCGGCGGTAATATGGATGGTTTGCGCGATGAGTTTAAGAAACGCGCAGAAGAGTCCGTTAAAGCAAGCATTGTTTTGGAAGCCATTGCTGAAGCGGAAAATATTACCGTTGCCGATGAAGAAGTGGAAGCAGAATTTGACCGCTTGGCCGAAGCCTATGATATGAAGAAGGAAGACATTAAGCGCGCTTTTGTTATGCAGGGTCAAGGGGACAGCATTGCACGCAACATGGTGCTGGAAAAAACGGTTGATTTTCTTTTAGATAATGCGAATATCGGGTAAATAGTTGTAGATAGCCTGTTTTGTTTGACAAAGGAGGAATATACAACATGAGTGTTTTGGTACCCTATGTCGTTGAACAGACCGGACAAGGTGAGCGGTCTTATGATATCTATTCTCGCCTTTTGAAAGATAGAATTATTTTCCTGGGTGGCGAGGTTAACGATGCCTCTGCAAATGCCATCGTTGCACAGCTTTTATTTTTGGAAGCTGATGATCCGGACAAGGATATTTACCTGTACATCAATAGCCCGGGTGGTTCTGTGACAGCGGGCATGGCTATTTTTGATACCATGCGTTATATAAAGCCGGATGTTCAAACCATTTGCATTGGCATGGCGGCCAGTATGGGCGCCTTCCTGTTGGCGGCCGGTAAAAAGGGCAAGCGTTTTGCTCTGCCGAACAGTGAGATAATGATCCACCAACCGTCCGGCGGTGCTTCTGGCCAGGCCTCTGACATCAAGATACACGCTGAGCAAATCTTGCGCATCCGCCAAAAATTGAATGAGACTTTAGCGCAAATGACCGGTCAACCCCTTGATAAGGTGGAAGTTGATACGGAACGCGATAATTTCATGGATGCGGCGAGTGCGCTGTCATACGGCTTGATTGATAAAGTTATCGAGAACCATGATTAAGAACCTTTAGGGGGAACGTTTTGAGCAACAATACCATTGACCAAGAAGAATTGCATTGTTCTTTTTGCGGTAAACCGCAGGATGCGGTGAAAAAATTAATTGCGGGCCCCGGGGTATTTATTTGCAATGAATGTGTTGAATTGTGTAACGATATTCTTTCCAGAGAACAGACGGATGATCTGGGGACACTCGGTTTGGGGGATGCATTAAAACCGCGTGAGATCAAAGAAATCCTGGATGAATATGTTATCGGTCAGGACGAAGCCAAGAAGGCTTTGGCTGTCGCCGTTTACAACCACTACAAACGCATCAATCACGACCTGGATGTTGAAGATGATGTGGAATTGCAAAAAACAAATATATGCCTGATTGGTCCGACCGGGAGCGGTAAAACGTTACTGGCGCAAACGTTGGCACGGATTTTAAAAGTGCCCTTTGCCATTGCGGATGCGACATCGTTAACGGAAGCCGGCTATGTCGGTGAAGATGTTGAAAACATTTTGCTGAAAATCATACAAGCGGCCGATTTTGACTTGGAAGCAGCCGGACGCGGGATGATTTATATTGATGAAATCGATAAGATTGCCCGCAAGGGTGAAAATGTATCCATTACGCGGGATGTTTCCGGCGAAGGGGTACAACAGGCCTTGTTAAAAATCATTGAAGGCACGGTTGCTAACATCCCGCCACAAGGTGGTCGTAAGCACCCGCATCAAGAATTTATCCAACTGGATACGACGAATATCCTCTTTATCCTAGGGGGGGCATTTGATGGCTTGGATAAAATTATTGAGCGGCGGGTCGGCCATAAAACCCTGGGCTTTCAAACAGGTGAAACGGAAGAAGACCGTAAAGTTCACAAGGATGAAATTTTGCACCAGGTGCAGCCGGAAGATATGCTGAAATACGGGTTAATTCCTGAATTTATCGGGCGGGTGCCCTATCTGGTCTCCTTGGATAACCTGGACAAAGATGCCTTGAAGCGCATTTTGACCGAGCCCAAAAATGCTTTGGTCAAACAATACAAAAAACTCCTATCCTTGGACGATGTTGACCTGGAATTTACCGAAGGCGCCTTGGATGCCATTGCAGAAGATGCACTGGCGCGGAAAACCGGCGCCCGTGGACTGCGTGCCATTTTAGAAAATGTCATGATGAACGTCATGTATGAAGTGCCCAGTCGTCAGGATGTCGCGCGGATTGTCCTTGATGAGGATACAATACGTGGCAAAAAAGAAGCCCAAGTGATTTTAAACTCAGAAAGCAATTAGCAATTAATCTGATGCCTTGCAAGCGTTCACCTTGCAAGGCATTTTTAGAAAGATGTGATACTGTGAATAAAACACCGAATGAGTACCACGAGCCCTTGTCGCACAAGGATGAAGTGTCCATTTCCGGCGCCTTGCCGCTGCGACAGGTGGTCTTATTTCCTGGATCGGAAATGACGCTTGATATTGGACGACTGATGTCCAAGCAAGTTGTGCGTCGTGCAGGCGTTGGCGGAGAGCTGGTGCTTTTAACGCAAAAAGAACTGGAGACGGAATCGCCGCGCATGGATGATCTTTATCCGGTCGGAACCTTAGCTGAAATAAAGAAAATCATCCCGGCAGGCGCCATTTCCGGCATGCGCATTGTTGTTGAGGTGAAAAAGCGCATTGAACTGATAGAGCTGAACCAATACGATCCGCACATGGAGGCGGTTTGGAAACCGCTGCACACGATCGTTGGTACCAGTGAGACGGACGTAACGACAAGAGAGGCTTACGAGCGGCGATTAAATGATGAACTGATGAAGTTCGCTCAACTTTCCGGTGGCCTCAACCAGGATCAGTTGAATCATTATGAAAGCTTGTCCGACCAGGAAGCACGCGCCGATTATCTTGCAGGTATTTTGTTGAGTGATCCGCAGGACCGATATGAGATGCTTGCTGAATCGAGCTTGGAAGAACGCTTGGCTCTTTTGATTCGTCACCTGGCAAAAGAAAATGAATTGATTGAACTCGAGGCAGAAATCAATCAAAAGTTGAAAAAAGCCTTGGATAAATCTCAAAAAGAGTATTATCTGCGGGAAAAAATAAAGGTCATCAATGAAGAGCTCGGTGAGAACACCGATAAAGAGGCAGATATCAGCGCTTATCGCACGGCCATAGCTGAAGGTAAAATGAGCGATGATATTAAGAGTAAACTCAACCGTGAAGTTGATCGCTTAGCGCGGCTCTCCACCATGACGCCGGATTACGGCAATTTGGTCAATTACCTGGAATTTGTCCTGGAACTTCCCTGGGGTGACTTGAAAGAAGAAAACCATGACATTAAACAGGCTGAGCAAATTTTAAATGAAGATCATTACGGCTTAACCAAGGTTAAAGAGCGTATTTTGGAATTCTTAGCTGTTCGTGCCTTGCAAGGCGATAGTAAGGGATCTATCATTTGCCTGGTCGGTCCGCCTGGGGTGGGGAAAACTTCCTTGGCCAAGTCTATCGCTCGGGCTACCGGTCGTGATTACGTTCGACTTGCCTTAGGTGGCATTCAGGATGAGGCTGAGATCCGCGGGCATCGTCGCACCTATGTAGGGGCCCTGCCGGGACGTCTGATGGCCGGCATGCAGGATGCCGGCAGCGCCAATCCGGTTTTCTTGCTGGATGAAATTGATAAGCTGAATAGAGATTTTCGTGGCGATCCGGCTTCGGCTTTATTGGAAGCCTTGGATCCGGCTCAGAATAACACCTTTAAAGACCATTACTTGGACTTGCCCTTTGACTTGTCACGCGTCTTTTTCATTACCACGGCCAATACCACGCAGACCATTCCCGGGCCCTTGAAAGACCGGATGGAAATTATTGAAATGCCAAGTTACACAGAAGGGGAAAAGCTGGAAATCGGAAAACGATATTTGACAAAACGTCAAATTGCCGATCAAGGGTTAAAAACGGAGCAGATCAGCTTTTCTGAAGGGGCTATTTTGCGCATTATCCGTGCTTATACGGCTGAAGCCGGCGTCCGAGACTTGGAGCGAAAAATAGCTACCGTTTGCCGCAAGGTTGCCCGTAAGGTGGTTGCCGGAGAAGCTGAGGGGACGGTACGGGTGCAAAAGCGCAACGTTGAAGCTTATTTGGGCAAGCCCCTGGTGAAACATTTGATGACGGAAGAAGAGGACGACGTCGGTGTAGCTGTTGGCATGGCATGGACAGCTTTAGGCGGCGAAATTTTGCAAATCGAGTGTCAGACCATGCCCGGGAAGGGACATGTGAAATTTACAGGTCGGATGGGTGAGACCATGCAGGAAAGTGCGTATTTGGCTTTTGCTTTAGTGCGCAGTTTACAGGAAAAATTAAAGCTACCGGAAAAATTCTACGAGCAGCGAGATTTGCACTTGCATATTCCGGAAGGCGCTGTCCCCAAGGACGGGCCATCCGCCGGGGTTACGATGACCACAGCGATGGTTTCTGCGCTTAACGGACAAAAAATAAAGAAAGACGTGGCCATGACCGGTGAAATTACCCTGCGGGGTAAAGTCCTTGCCGTCGGTGGCATCCGCGATAAAGTCATTGCAGCGCATCGCAGTGGCTGCCGGACGATCCTTCTGCCGGTGGATAACAAAGACGATATTGATGAGATTCCTGAATCTGTTCGTAAAGACCTGACCTTTCATTTGTGTCACCTTATTGAAGATGTCTTTCAGCATGCTTTTGTTTAGGAGGGCCTATGCAAATTAAAAATGCGAGCTTTTTGCGGGGCGCCGTAGGTCCTAAACAATACCCAGAGGACGGCTTGCCGGAAATTGCCTTGGTGGGGCGTTCTAATGTTGGCAAATCATCGCTCATTAATCGATTGATTAACCGGAAGAACTTGGCAAGGACAAGCGCTCAACCGGGTAAAACCCAACAGCTGAACTATTATGCCATTGAAACGGATCTGGCACCCTTTTATTTGGTGGATTGTCCGGGCTATGGCTATGCACGGGTGAGCCGCTCTGAAAAAGAAAAATGGCAGGACTTTATTGAAGCCTATCTGTCCAATAGAGGGCCGCTGGCCTTGACCTTCCAAGTGATCGACCTGCGTCACGAGCCGTCAAAAGATGATGTGGCGATGTTTCGTTGGCTGACAGACCAAGGATTACCGGTGGCCGTTATTGCCACGAAAGCAGATAAGGTCCCGAAGGGGAAGTGGCAGGCCCATATTGATCGCCTGATGCGAACATTGGATACGCCGAAGAAACCCCTTGTCTTTTCTGCTGTCAGTGGTTACGGTTTAGATCAATTATCGGCTTTGCTGGAAGAACTCATTACACCGTTTGATGAAGATTGACCCTAGCAACTCTCCAACGTCACCCCGATGCTGGAGAGTTTTTCTCTTGAATTTCTTTCAAGCAATGATAAACTGTTAAAGATGGGAGGGTGGCAAGGTATGCAAGCGATTATTATCGGCGCCGGCAAGGTCGGCTTCAGTTTAGCAGAAATGTTATCGGATCAAGGTCATGACGTTATCGTTGTTGAAAGTGATCCGACCCGTGCAGATACAGTTAACGATAATTTAGATGTTCAAGTCATAGTTGGGAATGGGGCAAGCCCACGTTTCCAGCAAAGCTTAAATTTAAAATCTGCTGACCTCTTGGTAGCGGTGACAGACAGTGATGAAGTGAACATCCTGGCCTGCATGTTTGCAAAACAAAGCGGTACAGATTTTACCGTTGCCCGTGTACGTAATGTGGAATATGCCCAGGATGCGCTTCTTAAAGCCAATAAATCTCTCGGCATTGACTTCTTTATCAATCCGGAACAAGTTACGGCCAATGCTATAACCAACTATATCCAGGTGCCGGAAGCCTTGAATGTTAATTTTTTTGACGCTCGGCAAGTCATGCTCTTAGAAATTGAAGTGCCGGATAAGTGCTCAATTGTCAATGTGATGCTTAAAGATTTATCAAGTGCCTCCCGCTTTCTCATCACCTCCATCCTGCGTGATGGGGATTTGATTATCCCGAATGGTGATGACATGATCTTGGCCGGTGATCGCTTGACCCTGATTTCACGGACGGAAGATATGGTCGAGGTTGAAAAATCCATGGGCATTAACAGGCGCCCTGTCGAAAATGTTATGATTTTAGGCGGTGGTCGAACCGGCTATTATTTGGCTAAGAACCTGGAGCCAACCAATATCCATGTGACCATTATTGAAAAAAATTATACGCGTTGCGAACGGTTATCGGGCCTGCTGGACACAACCATTGTTTTACATGGTGATGCCAGCGATATTGATTTACTGCAAGAAGAGGGCATTGATGAAGTGGACATCATGGTGAGTACCACGGAAGATGATAAATTGAACGTCCTCACGTGCTTGATGGCTTCTCGCTTAGGCGCTAAAAAAACCATCGCACAGATTCGCCGGAGTGATTATTTGCCACTGATTCAATCGGTGGGCATTGATGTATCGGTCAGTCCGCGCCTATTAACGAGTGAAGCCATTATGCGCTTTATTCAGAAGGGGACGCTCATCTCTATGGCGGAAGTGAATACCGGTTTCGCTCAAATCATTGAAGTCATTATAGGGCGTAAGAATCATGCCGTTGTGAATCGGGCCATTAAAGATATTAATTTCCCGAAAGGTGTCATAGTGGTGTCGATTTTGCGTGATGGCAAGGTTATTATTCCCTCTGGGGACGATATCCTCTTAGAAGACGATAACTTGAACCTTTTTGTGGCGAAATCATCTATGAAAAAATTAAAGCGGATACTTGGATAAGGGTAGAGGAATCAATGAATTATAAAATCGTTCTATCAGCGCTGGGGCGAATTCTGCTCTTGATCGGTGCTGCGATGATAGCCCCCTTGGTGCTGTCCTATCAAGAGATTGAAATGGACACCGCGGCATTTACCATTAGTGCGGTGCTTACCATAGTATGCGGTGCCGGCTTGTCTCATTTTTTTAAAAATCCCCGCGGCAGCATGGGCATCAAAGAAGGCTTGCTCCTGGTGACCCTAACCTGGTTTATTGCATCATTTTTTGGTGCCCTACCATTTGCCCTAAGTGGTTATTATCCTGAATTTGGAGATGCTTTACTGGAAGCTTCTTCCGGATTTACGGCAACAGGTATCACTGTTTTGCCAAGTGTGGAAATTTTACCGGCCAGCATTTTATTGTGGCGCTCAATGACCCAGTGGTTGGGCGGGATGGGGATTGTTGTTTTATTTGTCGCCATCCTTTCAGGTATCGGTGTCAGCGGAATGCAGTTGTTTAAAGCGGAATTTGGCCAGGTGAACGAGAAAATTCGTCCACGGATTTCAGATAACGCCAAGCGCCTATGGTACACTTATGTGGTTCTGACTGTTTTTAATACCCTTGCTTTAAAAATTTGCGGTATCAGTTGGTTTGATGCGGTCAACCATGCCATGACAACTATCGCAACCGGAGGGTACTCGACTCAAGATGCCAGCTTTGGCGGCTTACAAAATCCGGCGGCAGAATGGGTGACCATTTTTTTCATGTTTGTAGGCGGGATGAATTTTATCCTCTTGTATCGTATTTTTGCACGAAGGTCGCTTAAATTGGCCTTGCGCAGTTTGGAATTTAGGCTTTATGTCAGCATTATTTCCATTGCGACGCTTTTGTCTTTTGTGTACTTGGCGGCTTATCATGTCAAAAATGCCGGTCTGGCTTTTCGCTATTCTCTTTTTTCAGTGGTCTCTGTAATAACGACCACCGGCTATACAAACGATAACTTCATACATTGGCCGTTTTTTACCCAGTATATTTTGCTGATCCTTATGGTCATCGGCGGTTGTAGCGGATCAACCAGCGGGGGGATGAAAGTTGAGCGCATTCTTATCTTGCTCAAACAAACGCAAAATGAATTGCAGCGTATCATCCATCCTCGGGTTGTGACCAGCATAAAAGTCAGCGGTACAGCCTTGCCGACACGGGTTGCGACCAATGCCGGGGTTTTCTTTTTTTTGTATGTGTCATTTTTACTCATCGGGACTATGATCAACAGCTTTTTTGACGTCTCTCACATGGAGGCCTTGTCCATGTCAGCAACATGTATCGGCAATGGTGGTGCCTTTTTTAGTGAGCCGGGAGGTCATGTCTGTTTTGCCCCCTTGCCGAGCCCATTGAAATATTACGACAGCGTTTTAATGATCATCGGCCGGTTGGAAATTTATACCTTTTTGGCCACCATCTTGCCCATCAGCCATAAACATGGGGAACGGATTGATAAAGTGACAACCCATGTCAATATTTGAGCCTGCATGACCGATATGATAAAATAAAAGGCACTATTGCTGATGGTTCTTCATGGAGGGGTTATGATCATATTAGGCTTGGATCCCGGCACGGCCACGACTGGTTACGGCGTGGTCAAATACCTTCGCGGTCGGTTGACCGGTATTTGTTATGGGACGATTACGACTCCGGCAGAAGACCCCATGAGCAAACGTCTGCTGACAATCTATGAAGAGCTGGGCCAGGTGATTGACCGCTTTCGTCCGGATGAAATAGCCATTGAAAAACTGTTTTTCGGCCGCAATACGACGACGGCCATTACCGTCGGTCAAGCGCGTGGCATTCTATTATTGCAAGCGGAAATGCACCATTTACCGGTCGGTGAGTATACGCCCATGCAAGTTAAGCGCGCTATTGTCGGCTACGGAATGGCAGAAAAAAAGCAAATGCAGCGCATGGTGAGGGAAATCCTCAAACTGGATTATATACCTAAGCCGGATGACGCTGCAGATGCTTTAGGCATTGCGATTTGTCATGCGCATATGAGAGGAGCAGGCTGAATGATCGGGTATTTATCGGGACAGGTTTTTGCCATGGATGCCAAAAGCCTGATATTGATGGTGGGCGGTGTCGGCTATGAATTGAATTTCGGCTGTGATCCGCGTACGATGTATCAGGTCGGTCAAGACTTGGCGGTCTATACTTATACGAATGTGCGAGAAGATGCCCTTGAGCTGTATGCCTTTCAAACTGTTGACGACAAGACGGTTTTTAATAAATTGCGGGGTGTAACCGGCATTGGGGCGAAAAGCGCAGTGACCATGGTGGCGTCAGCCGGGGCAGAGACCATTATTCGTGCGGTTTTAAGTAAGGATGAAAAAATGTTGTTGACCTTACCTGGTTGTGGTAAAAAAACAGCTGCGCGTATTTTATTAGAGTTGGAAAAAGCCTTTGATGCTGAAGACCTGCCGGCAGACTGGTCGGCGGCGCCGCCTGCGCAAAAGAATGAGGCCCTTGATACGGTGGCCGATGCACTGATAAGTTTGGGCTACCAAGCGTCGGAAATTGATGCCATCCGGCCTCACTTGAAAGCGGAGGGCAGCGATGAGGGGGCCTTATTAAAGCAGGCCTTGTCGCTACTGGGCAAATATAGGAGTTGAGTAAGGTGCGCGATGAGCGAATCATTTCCCCGGAAATCTTGGACAGTGATGAGGAAAATATTTCCATTCGACCAAAGTCATTTGACGAATACATTGGCCAGGATCGTGTTAAGGCCAATATGAATGTCTATGTCCGCGCGGCAAAAGAGCGCGGGGACGCCTTGGATCATGTGCTCTTTTACGGACCGCCTGGCTTGGGGAAGACAACCTTAGCGCAAATTATTGCTAACGAGATGCATGTTCAACTGCGGGTGACCTCCGGGCCGGCCATTGAGCGGCCGGGGGATTTGGCGGCTATTCTAACCAATTTAGAGCCAATGGATATCCTCTTTATTGATGAAATCCACCGGATCAACCGCAGCGTGGAAGAAGTGCTTTATCCGGCAATGGAAGATTATGCCTTGGACATTGTCATGGGAAAAGGCCCGGCTGCGCGGACCTTGCGTGTGGATTTGGCGCCCTTTACCCTGATTGGGGCGACAACTCGGGCCGGACTCCTGGCGGCCCCCTTGCGGGACCGTTTTGGGGTTATTGAGCGTCTGGAATTTTACAAAGATGCTGACTTGCAGCGCATTATTGAACGCAGTGCCCATCTTTTAAATGTGCCCATCACAGAAGGTGGCGCCCATGAGCTGGCCAAGCGTGCGCGTGGGACGCCCCGTATTGCCAACCGGTTGTTGCGGCGGGTGCGAGATTTTGCACAAGTAGAGTCGGACGGGGTCATTACGGAAAAACTTGCCGACAGCACCCTGGATATTTTGCAGATAGATGGGCTAGGGCTGGACCAGGTAGACCGTCTATTTTTGGAAACGATTATTTTAAAATATGGTGGCGGCCCGGTCGGGCTGGACACTTTGGCAGCGACCATCAATGAAGACAGCGGCACCTTAGAAGATATGTGTGAGCCATTTTTACTGCAACAGGGATTTATCAATCGTACGCCACGTGGACGCATGGTTACCCCCCTGGCTTATAAACACTTAAAATTGCACCCGCCGGGCGGGCTCTTTGACAATGGGGTGCAAGCAGATGGGTAAAAGCTTGGTCTTGATCGGCTTTATTTTTGTTCTTGTAGGTGGGCTCTTTTGCTTTTTTGAAATGCGGGGGCTGAAAATTTTTCCACTGCCGGGTGATATTATCATTCGCGGTGAAAAAGGCGTCTTTTTCTTTCCCCTTGTTTCCTGCATTGTTATCAGCATTGTGTTAAGCTTTTTGTTAAGATTGTTAAGATAGGTGACGGTTGAATTGATGAAAACCTCAGATTTTGATTATACATTGCCGGAGGCCCTCATTGCCCAGCATCCCTTGGATCGGCGCAGTGCTTCCCGTTTAATGCTGGTGAATAAAGAAAACGGTGAGGTGACGCACCGTCATTTTTATGATATTATTGATGAGTTAAACGCAGGCGATGTATTGGTTCTGAATACCACCCGTGTTATTCCGGCGCGTCTAATCGGTGAGAAAGTGGGCGGGTCTGCAACGGCTGAAGTCTTGTTGCTAAAGCCTTCTGCTGATAAAAAAGACCGGTGGGAGTGCTTGGTGCGTCCGGGCAAACGGCTCAAGGCTGGAGCTCAAATCAGCTTTGGTGATGGACGCTTGACGGCTGAAATTGTAGATATGACGGAGTCCGGCCGTCTTGTTGACTTCAGCTATGATGGTATTTTTGAAGAGGTGCTTGCTGAATTGGGCACCATGCCCTTGCCCCCCTATATTCATGAAAAATTGGACAATCCAGACCGATACCAGACCGTTTATGCCAAGCAAAGCGGGTCTGCTGCAGCCCCTACAGCCGGCCTGCATATGACGCAAGACCTGTTAACGCAAATTCGTGAGAAAGGCGTGGAAATTTGCGAAGTTTTGCTGCATGTAGGCTTGGGGACCTTTCAGCCGGTCAAGGAAGAGGATGCCTTGGAACATCACATGCATAGTGAATTTTACGAGGTGACGCCGGAGGCAGCAGCTTGTCTTAACCGGGCAAAAGAAGAAGGGCGGCGCATTATTTGCCTAGGCACCACCAGTGTGCGCACGGTTGAAAGTGCCGCGCATGAGGGAAAAGTTTGTGCCGGTAGCGGCTGGACTGATATTTTTATCTATCCGAGCTACCAATTTCAGGTTACCGATGCTTTAATTACAAATTTTCACCTGCCGAAATCAACGCTTTTAATGTTGGTATCTGCCTTAGCCGGCAGAGAAGAGATATTAGCCGCTTATCACGAAGCGGTTGAAAGAAAATATCGGTTTTTTTCCTTTGGTGATGCCATGTTCATTCGTTAGGAGGGTATGATGTCGTTTGAGTTTGAAAAACTTGTCGAGGCAAGTGACAGTAAGGCACGTTTGGGCAAATTTCATACCCCTCATGGTGTGATCAATACACCGACCTTTATGCCGGTGGGTACCCAAGCGACGGTGAAAACCTTGTCGCCGGAAGAGGTTAAGGAGGCTAAGAGCCAAATTATCTTGGCCAATACCTACCACTTGTACTTGCGTCCCGGACATGAACTGATTCGAAGTGCTGGTGGCCTGCATCGCTTTATGCACTGGGACGGGCCGATTTTAACCGATAGCGGTGGATTTCAAGTATTCAGCCTGGGAGATTTGCGTAAAATTACCGAAGAAGGCGTACTTTTCAGGTCTCACCTAGATGGGTCTAAACACCTGTTTACACCGGAATCGGTTATGGGCATCGAAAATGCACTGGGTGCCGATATTATCATGGCCTTTGATGAATGCACCCCTGCTGATGCGGATGAAGCTTATGCCCGACAGTCCCTGGAGCGTACCCACCGCTGGTTAAAACGTTGCGCGGCAGCCCATAAACGCCCAGATCAAGCCTTGTTCGGTATCGTTCAAGGGGGAATTTTTCCTGAGTTGCGCCTGGAAAGCATTCAGCGCACCTTGGAAGTAGACCTGCCCGGATACGCCATCGGCGGGCTTTCAGTTGGCGAGCCCAATGAGGTGATGTATGACCTCTTGGACCAAACAGCCGATGAACTACCAAAGGACAAACCGCGGTACTTAATGGGTGTCGGTAATCCGGATAACCTTGTTGAAGGTGTAGGCTATGGGATTGATATGTTTGACTGCGTCCAGGCTACCCGTATTGCACGGCATGGCGCTTTTTGGACCGGACAAGGGCGGGAGAACATCCGCAATGCCAAAAATCAGGAAGATTTTTCTCCTTTGGAAAACGGCTGTGGTTGTTACGCTTGTCAGCATTACAGTCGGGCCTACATTCGACACTTGGTTCAAGCCAAGGAGGTATTTGGTATCCGGCTCCTCTCCTTGCACAATATTTATTTTTTAAATCATTTGATGGAACAATTGCGGGAAGCGATTCGTCAGGATACTTATCAAGCTTTTCGGAAAAGCTTTTTCGCACAATATACGGTGTAAATAGAGCAGAAGTTTATAGGGAGGTTATTAACAATGGATATTTTTGCAACAAACGCTGCTGGTGGAAGCATTACCTTGATTTGGTTGGTCGCCATGTTCGGCCTTTTGTACTTCTTTGTGATGCGTCCGCAGAAGAAACAAATGAAAACGCGCAATGAAATGCTGAACAACTTGTCGAACGGTGATCATATTGTGACCGTTGGCGGAATTACCGGCTACATTCGTGCCTTAACGGAGGATTATATTTATGTGGAAATCGCTGAAGGGCTGACAGTTGAGATGACCCGTCAGGCGGTTAGCGCAGTTCTTGCAGACGACGATGCTGCAGACGATGCTGAGTTGCCGGAAGCTGATCTAGAGGAAGAGGCGCCTGAAGAAGATGCGGTGGATACCGATCAGGAAAAAGACGCCTAAGCCTTAAGGACAAGCAATGGATTTTAGACGCAAGCTCATAAGAGTCTGCGTCTTTTTTATGGCTGAAAATACGGTCTGGAGGGTTCAAAGGCTTGCCAATCCAACCGTTCAGGTCTATAATAGCCTATGTCTATCATATTATTTTGGGAGGGATTTTTTGTGAAACGGCGAGGTTTAGCCATTGTAGTCGCAGTCGTTGCGCTGATTGCCATCGCTATAGTGGTTTTGTTCCCGATTTATAAAAGTCATGCTCACTTGGGGCTTGACTTGCAGGGGGGCGTTCAGATTAGATTAGAAGCGCCAAAGGGAACATCTGACGAAGACATGCGCGATGTGATGGCGGTTATTTCCAACCGTGTCAACGGCTTAGGGGTTGCCGAACCGGAAATTCGTCGCGAGGGCACCAATCGTATTGCGGTTGAATTGCCCGGGGTTGCCGATACGGAAAAAGCAGTTAAATTAATCGGCACCACAGCAAAATTGGAATTTGTTCGGGCAGATACGAATGAAGTGGTCTTGGACGGTTCGCAGTTGAAAAATGCGGCTGCAGTGACGAATGATAAGGCCATTGAAGCGAACGACCAGTTTGGTGTCAGCTTGAAATTCAAAAAAGACGGGGCGGATGCGTTTGCCAAAGCGACCACGGAATTGGTATCTAAATTCCCGACAGGACGTGACCCGCAGCGTGTAATCCGCATTGAATTAGATGGCCAACCGATTTCTTCGCCATTTATTCAGGAACCGATCACCAATGGGGAAGCCAGCATCAGTGGTGGTTTTGAAAGTATGGAAGAGGCCTCAAACTTATCTATGCTTTTGAATTCCGGGGCCTTGCCTGTCAAGTTGGATATTATTGAACAAAATACGGTTGGCGCTCAATTAGGGCCGGATGCGATTCAAAAGAGTATCAGAGCTGCCATTATCGGTAGCATTTTACTGGCACTTTTGATTTTGGTGTTGTATGTGCGTCCGGGTATCATTGCCTGCCTCTCATTAATTTTGTACGCTTTGCTGTTGGCCGGCACTTTGATTTTAATCAAGTCCACCATTACCCTGCAAGTTATAGCCGCTTTCTTGCTGTCCGTCGGGATGGCTGTTGATGCGAATGTGCTAATATACGAGCGTATTAAAGAAGAACTAAGGCAAGGAAAGACCGTTCGTGTCGCCACAAAAGCAGGTTTTGAAAAAGCCTTCAGAACCGTTATTGACTCGAATGTCACGACCCTTATTGCCGGGGTGGTTTTGATTATTTTAGGCACCGGTGAAATTCGCGGTTTTGCCATTACCCTGTGCATTGGGATTATCATCAGCTTGTTTACAGCCATTACCTTTACACGGTTTATCTTAAATCATCTTATTTCCAGTGGCATCGTTGCCAAACCGGAATTTTATGGCGTGCGTCGGGTAGCAAAGGAGGAGGGTAAATAATGAAAACGTTTTACTTTACATTTATTGAAAAACGTAAAATCTTTTACGCTCTTTCCATTATTTTATTGGTCGCCAGCTTGGGGTCTTTGCTTATTCAAGGATTGAATCTGGGCATTGACTTTACCGGTGGCACCAAGCTCCATATTTCGATTGCCAAAGATGTTAAAACTGCTGATGTGCGCTCGGCATTGGAAAAGACCGGCCATGGCGGCGACCAGATTCAAGAGCTGCAGGACGGAACCTTTCAAATTAAGACCCAGTTTATGAAACAAGATGCTCAGGATCAATATGTGAAAGCCATCAGCGATAAATTGGGCAAGACAGAAGTCTTGCAATCGACCGCCGTTGGCCCGACCATTGGTCAGGAAATTTTACAAAAAGGGCTTATTGCACTTTTCATTGCCATGGTATTGATGATTGTTTATATTACCGTGCGTTTTGAATGGCGGTTTGCGCTGACTGGGATTTTATCGCTCTTCCATGACGTATTCATCACCATGGGGTTATTTTCAATCTTTCAGTGGGAAGTCAACAGCACCTTTGTTGCGGCCATTTTAACCATCTTTGGGTATTCGATCAACGATACCATTGTTATATTTGACCGCATTCGCGAGAACTTGGGTCGCGTTAAACGTCAGGAGTTGGGCCTTGTTGTCAATAAAAGCATCAGCGCTACCTTGCGCCGCTCTCTGGTGACGTCTATCAGCACCTTGTTGCCTTTACTTGCTGTATTCCTTTTTGGTGGGGATACAACGCGTTACTTTGTATTGGCCATGATCATCGGTATTACGGCAGGGGCTTATTCATCCATTGGCGTTGCAGCGCCCCTGTGGTATGATTTCTCGATGGCCAGCAAAAACAAACGGTTCTAATGGCAGTAGGAGGCTGACGAATGACAAGATCAAGGTTTTTTGCAACAAAGAATCTGGTCCGACTGGCGCTGTTGGCCTCGATTGCCAGTGTGCTGATGTATTTTGAGTTTCCGATTCCGTTTTTGGCACCGGATTTTTATCGAATGGATTTTAGCGAAGTTCCGGTGCTGATAGCGGGTTTTATGATGGGGCCACTTGCAGCCGTTGTTGTCGAACTGATGAAGATTCTGATTATCTTTTTCATTAAAGGCAGCTATACGGCAGGCGTTGGCGAATTGGCAAACTTTATGATGGGGTGCGTATTGGTCTTACCGCCGGTCTTGTTTGTTCGGCACAAGCCCTCTAAACGGATGCTGGTTGTTGGTTCGACCGTCGGTGTTTTAGCGCTGATGCTTGCGGCAGCGGTGCTGAATTATTTTCTCCTGATTCCACTATATGCAACCCTGTTCAATGTGCCAATTGAGGTTTATGTCAATGCGGGGCACGCGCTTAACGCTCATGTGGTTGATTTAAAGGCTTTAATCGTGCTGTGCGTCTTGCCCTTTAATTTCATTAAAGGCAGCTTGGTGACGCTTTTATCCGGCGCTTTGTTTTTGCGGATAGGCAATCAATTAAACCGCTATTGACCGGGAGAAAAATATCGGTTATAATTGCGAAAATAATAAATGCCGATGATGGAGAAGAGTAGAGCAGGACTTGCATTACAGAGACTGGCTGGAGCTGAAAAGGCCGGATGTTAAACTGCTTGAAGGTCGCTCCTGAGGTGGGCCGTGGGAACGGCTCCGGGTCGTTTCGTTACCAACGTTGAGGATCTTATGATCAAAAAAAGGTGGTACCACGCGAACAGTCGTCCTTTTAGGGGCGGCTGTTTTTTTAGTAGGAGGGGTAAATTATGGCGAAAGAATTGGCAAAAACGTACAATCCATCGGCAATTGAGGCCAAATGGTACGATGTTTGGGAGCAGGCGGGATATTTTAAACCGTCGCGTGATGCGGGGGCTCAACCCTTCACCATTGTCATGCCGCCGCCAAATGTGACAGGGCGCCTGCACATGGGCCATGCCATGGACAATACAATGCAGGACATTCTCATCCGCTATCATCGGCTGAAAGGCGACAATACCGTATGGGTTCCAGGAACGGATCATGCCGGTATTGCAACGCAGGCAAAGGTTGAAAATATGCTGCGCGAGGCCGGCATCAGCAAAGAGGAAATCGGCCGCGAAGGCTTTATTGAGCGGTGTTGGCAATGGAAAAACGAATACGGTGAAGCGATCACTCAACAGATTCGCAAGCTGGGCTCGTCATGTGATTGGAGCATGGAGCGGTTCACCATGGATGACGTTTGTAGCCGTGCAGTCCGCAAAACTTTTGTCGATTTTTATCAGAAGGGCTTGATTTATCAAGGCAACTATATTGTTAACTGGTGCCCCCACTGTGAAACAACCATTTCTGATATAGAGGTGGAACATGAAGATCACCATGGCCACTTATACTATTTGAATTATTACACCCCTGACAGGTCTGATCACGTGACAATTGCCACCACCCGTCCGGAAACCATTTTTGGGGATGTGGCAATTGCGGTTCATCCGGAAGATGAACGGTTTAAGCATTTGCAAGGGAAGAAGGTATTAATCCCGATTATTGAACGGGAGATTCCGATTATTGCCGATGAATATGTTGACCGGGAGTTCGGGACCGGGGCTTTAAAAATAACGCCGTCTCATGATGTGAATGACTTTGCAGTAGGGGAACGTCATGGCTTGCCCTTCTGTGAAGTCTTGGATGCAAAAGGGTATATGACCGAAGCTGCCGGTCCCTATGCAGGCTTGGACCGGTTTGCTTGTCGTGAGAAGGTTATTGCTGATTTGCAAGGCACGTCAAGCTTGGAAAAGGTTGAAGACTACGATAACGCTGTCGGTCATTGCTATCGTTGTCATACGGCCATTGAACCCCGGATCAGCAAGCAGTGGTTTGTGGCGATGGATAAATTGGTGAAGCCGGCCTTGGAGGCTGCTTATCGCGGAGATATCCGCTTTGTGCCGGAGCGTTTTACCAAAATTTATACAGCTTGGCTTGAAAATATTAGGGACTGGTGCATTTCTCGCCAGCTTTGGTGGGGGCATCGTATCCCGGTTTGGACTTGTGCTGATTGCGGGGAAGTCATTTGTGAAATGGAAGGCCCTGACGTGTGCCCGGCTTGCGGGTCAAAAGCACTGCACCAGGATGAGGATGTTTTAGATACCTGGTTCAGTTCCGGCTTGTGGCCCTTTGAGGTGCTGGGTTGGCCGGAAAAAACGGCCGATTTGGAGATGTTTTATCCAACGAGTGTTTTGGTTACTGGACGCGATATTATTTTCTTCTGGGTTGCCCGTATGATTTTTGATGCCTATGAATTGACCGGCGAAAAGCCCTTTAACGATGTGCTGATTCATGGCCTGGTTCTAGACGAACAAGGGCGCAAAATGAGCAAATCCTTGGGCAACGGCATCGATCCCTTGAAAGAAATTGAGCGCTATGGGGCAGATGCCTTGCGGATGACCTTGGTAACCGGGACAACGCCGGGAAATGATACGCGGTATCGCCAAGAAAAAATTGAAGCCTCCCGTAATTTCACCAACAAGCTCTGGAATGCGGCACGCTTTGTCCTGATGAACCAGCCGGAAGATCAAGCTGTATTGGCCGGCTCCTTCCAACCGACGCATTTGTACGATCGCTGGATTGCTGCCCGGTTGGCAAAAGTTGCTGCCCACGTTACCGCTTCTCTGGAAGCCTATGAATTGGGTGAAGCAACGCGGACCATTATGGACTTTATTTGGGATGAATATTGTGATTGGTATATTGAGCTGGCCAAGCCGCGCTTGTATGGAAAAGAAGGGGCAGAAGCTCAATTGCAAGCCCAGCAGGCATCGGCCATTGTCCTCAGGGATGCCCTGGTTTTACTCCACCCGATCATGCCCTTTATTACAGAAGAATTATGGCAGCAGTTGCCGCATGAAGGCGAGAGCATTATGGTTTCGGCCTGGCCGGCCTTAGACCAGCTGGAAGATCCTGAAGCGGAAATGCAGATGCAAATGGTTATGGATGCTGTCAAAGCCGTTCGCGGTTTGCGGCACGATATGAACGTGCCCACCGGCAAACGCGCTCCTGTTTATCTGGTGAGTGATGACGCTGATATGCGGGCTCTTTTTGAGGCCCAAAAAGAAGCCTTCCAGCTCCTGGCCTTTGCCTCAGATGTTGCAGTCAGTGCAGATAATCAGCTAACCGAACAAGCGGTTAGCACAGTCAGCGGAGGTGTTCAAATTTTCCTCCCGCTCAAAGACTTGGTTCATTTGGATGAAGAAATTGCCCGGATGGAAAAAGAAGAAAAACGGCTTCAGGGTGAGTTGAAACGGCTTTCCGGGAAACTTAGCAATCAAGGGTTTGTGACCAAAGCACCGGCAGAGGTGGTGGCACAAGAACGACAAAAATTGGAAACTTATCAAGGCGACTTGACCACAGTACAGGAACGATTAGCCTTGTTGAAAAGTTTATAAGTCGACCCGGCGGCAGTTTGCTGCCATAGTGAGAGAGGGTGAATAAATTGGTTATTGGATTGATCAGCAGCATGGAGCTTTTACTTGTGATTGTCGTAGCCCTAGTTGTTTTTGGCGGCTCGCGGTTGGCTGGTGTAGGTAAGTCATTAGGCCAATCGGTACGTGAATTTAAGGAGGAAGTGTCACAAGACAAAGAGCCTTCTTCCGATCATGAGGCTGAGGCAGATGAGCAAAAGGGTCATGAGAAATGATGATTGGCGCCATTGGCTTTGGCGAGCTGCTGCTGATTCTACTCGCCGCAGTTCTTGTCTTAGGGCCGGATAAAGCGCCACAGACGGCGCGTCAATTGGGAAAGATTGTGAGAGAGTTCAGGCAGACCATGAACGGGATGACCGACGATTTAAAGGAAACCTTGTCCGAGGATTTGGATGATGATTCTTTAAAGGAAGGCCTGAAAAAAATTCGCGAAAATCGCTATGTCGGTGAACAAAACTTGAAAGATCTTATCAAAGAACCGACATTTGCTAAAAATGATACGGATAAAAATGACTTGGATGAGTAAAGAAAGTGAGGAGCGTGCATGGCAGAAAAAGAATTAACGCTTTCCGCTCATTTCAAAGAATTGCGCCGCGTCATTATGATCAGTGTGGTTGCCATCGGCTTGGCAACCATGCTTTGTTTTGGGTTATGGCGGGAAGTCCTCATGCAATGGATTGTCGCACCGATTCAAGGCGATGGCCAGGGACTTATTTTTATCGGAGTTTCAGAAGCGTTTATAGCCTATTTTAAAATCAGTATTTTAGCGGGACTGGTGCTGGCCAGCCCCATTGTTATATGGCAGCTGTATTCTTTTATTTTGCCGGCATTGTATAAAAATGAGCGGCGGTTGTTGCTGGTCGTCAGTTTTTTAGGCACGATTTTATTTTTAGCAGGCATTGCTTTTGGGTATATATTGGTATTAAAGCCGGCCTTGAAAATTCTCCTGTTTCAATTCAGTGGTCAGTTTGTGCCGCAAATTACGGCCAATTATTACCTGGACTTTGTAGGGCGGTTTTTGCTGCCTTTTGGGCTTATTTTTGAAATGCCGCTGCTTGCCTGGGTATTGGGCAAAGCCGGTATTGTCCAAGCGGCTTTATTGCAAAAGTGGCGGCGTTATGTTGTCATCATTATTTTATTTTTGGCGGCCATATTGACACCGCCGGATATAGTGAGTCAACTGATGCTGGCCTTACCGATGCTTGTTCTCTATGAAGTATCTATCCAAGTTTGCAAATCAATGGAAAAAAGAGCAGTGCACAAAAAATAAAAGGAAAGGCGTGTTCATATGGGAACCCTTAAATACAGCGTACGACAGCTGATGGCTAAAGATATCATTGATGTGACCTCCGGTACCTTGTTAAACGTAGCTTCGACCTGGCTATTTGATGGAAGCACTCAAGGGCTGACAGGCATTTTACCATCTGAGGCTCAAGGCTTTATTCCTAAAGAGGCCATTAAGGCCTTTGCCGGAGATGTCATTGTCATTGACGGGGTGGATAAGGGCGGTGAGGTCAGCGGCATAGACTTAATTGGCCTGCCGGTCATCAATGAGGATGGCGTTTTGATTGGTAAAGTCATTGATATGGCCATTGATCGGGAAGGGCGCCTGCTTGAATTCCTTTTGAGCGGCGGACTTGTCATGGCAAAAATGAGTAAACCAGCGGTCCTGTCCGTGTTGACCATAAGTCGTATTGGAACAGATGCCCTTATCTGCCAGATAGACAGCGACACAGTTGGCTTTTCACCGGCTGATGAAAGGCTCTACAAAGAGGCCCTGCATCGCAAGGATGATAAAGAGGAAGATAAGAGCAGGCAAAAATCCGAAGAGTTCATCAATAAAATCGGTGAACAATGGAATGAAATTGGTGAGAAAATAAGTGACCGGGTCAAAAATGTTAACTATGATGAGATGGTTAACGATTTAAATCGGCTAACGACCAAGATTAACAGACAGCTTGGTGATTTCTTTGATCAAGTGATTGAGCGCACATCACGGCAACGGTATGATCGAGATGTGGAAGCCGTATTAAATGACCTTGCCGGACAAACCGTGTCTCGCCCGATTGTCAATGAATATGGGCAGGTGATAATTATGCCCGGACAAGAAATAACAAGCGATGTTATTAAGCAAGTCTTGCGGGCCGATAGAATCACAGAATTGTATCGCTTGGCCAGGCCCTTGTCTGAAGGAGGTTCTAATGATCATGAAACGAGTCGCTAAACCCTTGCACACGTGCACCCTATCTGAATTACAGGAAGGCGCTTTGGGGGAAATCGTCGCCATTGATAATGAGGGGATTTTTGAACAGATTGGTGCTCATGTGGGTATGAGCGTTATCGTTTTAAAACGCGCAGTGGCTTCCCTGGTTCAGATTGGTGCCGGTCAGCTGGAAGTGCCGAAAGAAATATGCGACCACATTCTGGTGAAACCGTTGGCTCATGCCGGAGAATAAAATAAATCAATGGATTAAATAGAAAAAGCTTTGCCGGTAAACTGAACGCCTATGGCTTTCGTCACAATATCTGCTATAATAGTAGCGTTAATATAATCCATACATTTTTTCTGTGTGCAGACGTGGAGGTAGGCATTAATGGCTGAGAAAAAATTAAATGAAAAACATTATGATTTGATTATTTTAGGTGGTGGCCCTGCTGGGCTGGCTGCCGGTATTTATGGTGGACGTGCGAAGCTGAATACCTTGATTATTGAGAAAGGCAGTGTCGGCGGTCGCGCCTTTACAACGCGTGAAATTGTGAATTACCCCGGCTTTCCGGAGACGACAGGGCCGGACTTAACCAATATCATGCGCGAACACGCTGAGAAATTTGGTGTTACCATTGCACGTGAAAATATAAAAAGTGTTGACTTCAGCGATGATGTTAAAGTTCTAACCACACGTAAAAACAAATACATGGCACCGGCTGTTATTGTCGCTACCGGTACTGAAGCTCGTGTGCTTGGTATCCCCGGTGAAAAAGAATTTACCGGTGATGGTGTTGCTTATTGTGCCACCTGTGATGCGGAATTTTTCCAAGACCAACACGTTGTCGTTGTCGGCAGTGGTGACCAGGCCATTGAAGAAGGCATGTTTATTGCTAAGTTTGCTTCAAAGATTACGGTCATCGTATTACACGATGAAGGTGTTTTGGACTGCAATAAACAGGCTGCCGAACGTGCCTTTAAGCATCCGAAAATGAACTTCGTTTGGAACTCTGTTTTGGACGCTATTTACGGCGATGATGGCGTTGAAGGCGTTAAGGTTAAAAACGTTAAAACAGGTGAAATTAGCGACCTGGCTTGCTCAGGGGTATTTTTCTTTGTCGGCCTAGTGCCCCAAACCGCGTTCTTGGAAGGCACCGGGATTGAAACCAGCTCTCGTGGTTATATCCCGACGACAAATTTAATGGAAACCAATCTGGAAGGTATTTATGCCGTCGGTGACGTTCGAGATAAATACTTGCGGCAAATCGCGACGGCTGTTGGTGATGGTGCAACAGCTGCGACGGCTGCTGAACGCTTCATTGAAGAGCAGAAAGATTTCCAGGAAAATATCATGCATTCCGATAGACCGGTCCTACTGTCTTTCTGGACGCCGGATTATGATGACAGCTTAGAAATGGTGAATGCTGTGGATAAAGCCGTTGCAGAAGCCGGTGGCCATTATAAGACCATGGAAGCTGACTATACGCGCAAGAAAACATTGGCGGCGAAGTTTGGCATTGAATTAAATGATAACCAGCATGCCGCAGTTGTTGTTATTAAAGAGGGTAAAAAAGTGGGTGAACTTGATCTCTCTGCAGACTTGGCTGGTCAGTTGAAGTAAGCAAATAAATAAATTTATGGCCAATGTGCACTTGCTGTCAAGCAGGTGCACATTTTATCAATTGTATTTAAACAAACCGCCAGCTACTGGACAAATGAATTAACTTGCGGTATTATAAATAAAAATTATGCTTTACTCAAATGAAGAGGAGGATTTTCATGGCAGAGCCAATTAGCAAAATTATGGAGACGGATGTTTATACGGCCAATGAAAACGATACCATAGCTGATGTATTGAAAATCTTAGTGGATAAACGAACCAGTGGACTGCCCATTATCAATGATAATCGTGAAATTGTCGGCTTTATCAGCGATGGCGACATTATGAAATTCATTGCCAAACAAGATCCGCGTATCATTGATATGACAAGCTTCATTACCGTCTGGTATGATATTGAAAGTTTCGACCAAAAATTGGAAGACCTTTTAAAAATCAATGTTATGGAGCTGGCCACCACCAAGGCCATCACCGTTGACATCAATGAAGCCGTTGATGATGTGGCACGTGTGCTCGGCAAAAAGAAAATAAAAAAAGTACCGGTTGAAGAAAATGGTAAATTGGTTGGTGTCGTCAGCCGCTCCAATATCATTCGCTACATTGTTCAAAAACACCTGTCCTAATTTCGGAGGGCCTATGGAAACACAAAGTACAAAAGCTGTTATTACAGTTGTGGGCAAGGATCATAGAGGCATCATCAGTGTTGTATCCACCGCTTTAGCGGAAAACAATGTTAATATTTTAGACATTAGCCAAACCATTATTGATGGTTTCTTTTCCATGATTATGGTTGTGGATATCTCTGAAGCGACAATCAGTTTAGGCGATTTAAACCAGGCCTTACAATCGATTGCCAAAGAAACAAAAACACAAATTACTTGTCAGCACGAAGATATTTTCAATTTTATGCATCGGGTATAGATTGGAGCCGCCAATGAAACTGAGCCTTACACCAACTGAAATCTTTGAAACCATCCATATGGTTTCTGATGAAAATTTAGACATTAGAACCATTACTATGGGGATTTCTCTGCGCGATTGTATATCAAGAGATGTTAATGATGTTGCGCGTCGGATTTATGATAAGATTACACGCTATGCCGAGCATTTGGTCGAAACAGGGGAAGATATTTCCGCTGAATACGGTATTCCCATTATCAACAAACGAATTTCTGTAACACCGATTTCGATTATAGGTGAAGCTTGTGATAAGCGTGATTATGTCGCCCTTGCCAAAGCCTTAGACAAGGCAGCCCATACCGTCGGTGTGGACTTCCTTGGCGGGTTTAGTGCCTTGGTGCAGAAGGGGATGACCGACGCAGAGCGTGAGCTCATTGCATCTATTCCGGAAGCCTTAGCTGAAACAGATTTGGTCTGTTCTTCGGTGAATGTCGGGTCCAGTAAAGCCGGCATCAATATGGATGCCGTTGCTTTTTTAGGAGATATTATTAAAGAAACAGCGGAGCGCACCAAAGAAAATGATGCCTTGGGCTGCGCCAAATTTGTGGCTTTCTGTAATGCCGTTGAAGATAATCCCTTTATGGCCGGCGCCTTTCACGGCATTGGCGAAGGGGCCGCTGTCTTAAGTGTTGGCGTAAGTGGGCCGGGTGTGGTATTGAATGCCCTTAAAGGCCGGGAAAAAGAAAGTTTTGATGTTATTGCGGAACATATTAAGCGCATGGCGTATAAGATTACCCGTAGCGGTGAAATGGTCGGTCGTGTTGCCGCAGACCGTTTGGGCGTTCCCTTTGGCATTGTAGACTTGTCTTTGGCCCCGACACCGGCCGTGGGGGACTCGGTTGCGGATATTTTAGAAGCCATCGGCTTGGAACGGGTCGGCACGCATGGGACGACAGCAGCCCTAGCCATGCTAAATGATGCTGTAAAAAAAGGTGGCGCAATGGCCAGTTCGCATGTTGGCGGATTATCAGGTGCTTTTATACCGGTCAGCGAAGATGCGGGAATGATTCGGGCTGCCCAGGAAGGCGCCCTGTCTTTTAGTAAGCTGGAAGCAATGACGTCGGTCTGCTCCGTCGGCATTGATATGGTTGCTATTCCAGGTGATACACCGGCTTCCACCATTGCTGCTATGATTGCCGATGAAGCGGCCATTGGGATGATTAACCGCAAAACCACTGCTGTCCGCGTTATTCCTGTTCCAGGTAAATCTGTAGGGGATAAAGTAGAATTTGGCGGTTTATTAGGCTATGCACCGATTATGGACATCAGTCGCTATGATTCAAGCGCTTTTATAGCCCGTGGTGGGCGGATTCCGGCGCCGATACATGCACTTAATAATTAAAAACAGGAGGATCTGCTGTGGTATTTTTTAGCAAGCGTAAAATGGGGGAGTCACCGGACATTCGCTACCGGGAGGCTAAAGAAGAGCTTCAGGATCTGGCGGATGGTAACGGGTCTAATCAGGAACAGTTTAATAAGCTTATTTCTGCTATGGAAAAAGCGCGCTTGGCTGAATATGCAAGCTATTTGGCACATCCTTACCGGTTGCTTTTTATGAACTTCCTCATCGGCTTGGCCAGAGGCTTGGGCAGCACCATTGGCTTAGCCCTTGTATTGGCCATCGTTGGTATGATTTTGAAAAATATCATTACAATGAATTTGCCGGGTATCAGCGAATGGCTTGCTAACTTACTGGCCATGGCACAGGCTATCTAGAGAGTTCTATATGCAAACTAAATTTTTGGGTATTATCGTTTTAATGTTGGGCTTAGATCAAGTTAGCAAATGGCTGGTACGGGATGCAATGGATTTAGGTCAGAGCATACCGATCACTTCTTCGCTGATGTCCCTCACCTATATTGAAAATAGAGGTGCGGCCTTTGGCATTATGGCAGGTGGCCGGGTTTTATTCATCGCATTGACTTTTTTGCTCTTGGCTTTTCTTTTATGGTATCGTCATCAGAATAAGCATCAATCCCTTCTCCTGGAAATATCGACAGGGTTGATTATCGCCGGCGCTCTTGGCAATTTAATTGATCGTATTGTAAAGGGCAGTGTGACGGACTTTATTGACTTTCATTTTTTTCCAATTTTTAATGTAGCTGATATTGCGGTTACCTGCGGTGTTTTCTTGATGGCGGTGTTTATTTTTAAAGATGAAAACAAGTCCACAAACAAGTAAATTTCAATACGGGGTACAAGACCGGCAACGCTTGGATGAATGGCTCGCCGGACAAATGGGTGAAAGCAGGTCGGCCATTCGAAAGGCTGTGAAAGAAGGACGGGTACGCCTTAATGGAGCAGTCGTTCGCAAACCCGGCCGGCAATTGACATGTGGCGATGGTATTGAATGGTCTGCACCGCAGCCAATTGACTTGACGCCGGTTGACATGCCGCTGGATATTCTTTATGAGGACGAGTGGCTTTTAGTTGTCAATAAGCCGGTAGGCCTTTTGGTGCATGCAGCAACCCCCTGCGATGATGCGACCCTGGTAAATGGATTGCTTGCCCATACGAGACTATCGCCGGGGACCGATTATTTTCGACCGGGTATCGTCCACCGATTGGACAAAGACACCTCCGGTGCCTTGCTGGTTGCAAAAGATATGGAAACGCACGCCCAGCTGGCTGAAGACTTTGGCCAACATAAGGTGTTGCGACGCTATTTAACCTTGGTGCATGGCTGCCTGCCTTTTGCATTTAAACGGGTTGATGCGCCAATTGCACGGATTACCGGCCACCCATACAAACGAGAAATTAATCCTGCCGGCCGGCCCGCTGTCAGTGATATCGATGCATTGATTTGCACTGATGAGGCTTCTTTAGCAGCGGTTCGTTTATGGACGGGAAGAACCCATCAGGTTCGGGTACACATGGCTTCCCTGGGACACCCTTGCATAGGGGATTGGGCATATGCTCCAGGACAAAAGGCATACGGCTTCAAGGGGCAGGCTCTACATAGTTGGCAATTGCAATTTTTCCATCCACAGCTCAATCAATGGATTTCTATTTTTGCACCGCCACCCCCTCATTTTTGCCAAATCATTGATAAGCTGCTGGATAGACAAGAATATTAAAGGAGGAAACTCTTTGTTAAGTGACAGCTTAAAGGTATTTATTACCGTTGCTGATAAAAAGAATTTTTCGAAGGCCGCTAAGGCATTGAATTTAACGCAACCGGCCATCAGTTTTCAAATACAAACCTTGGAACAGTATTATCAAACCATGTTGTTTGACCGTGTAAACCGCCATGTCAAATTGACTGAAGCTGGTGAACTTTTACTGGAATATGCCTTATCAATGAATGATTTACAAAGTCAGTTGGAACGTAAAATGCAGCAATTGACAGGACATGTCAAGGGCACCTTGATGATTGGCGCCAGCCGAACGGTTGGTGAATATATTATGCCCTATATTATTTGTGCTTTTAAAAATGAATATACGGATGTGGATATCACCTTAGAAATTTATAATACGAAGCACGTTGAAGAATTGGTGTTATCAAACCATCTGGACGTCGGTTTAGTGGAAAGTCAAGTCAAACACGATGAACTAATGTTTCAGAGCATCTTAGAAGATGAATTGGTGATTGTTGTTCCGATAACGCATCCCTGGGCAGAACGTGAAGAAGTGACGCTGGATGAACTGGCAGGAGAGCCATTTATCATTCGGGAGCCGGGGTCCGGTAGCCGCTTGGTCTTTGAACAGGCCCTCATTGATGCGGAATTTGACGTTGAATCTTTAAACATCATCATGGAGATTGGCAATATTACGGCGATTAAATCTGCCATCATCAGCGGATTGGGCATCTCCGTTATGAGCAAGTGGGCTGCTAGAGATATGGTGGAAGGCAAGATGGCTTCTATTGTCCGGATAAAGGACTTAAAAATGCCGCGTCGATTTAATATTTTGCTCAATGAGAACCATTTTGAATCAGAAGCCTGCAGTCATTTCATTCACTACTTGGCGGAAGCAGACTTAGAAAAAATTTTGGAACAAAAGTAAGGGGGTGGCCAGATGTTAAATGATAGCATTCGTGTTTTTTTAATGGTTGTTGAAAAGAAAAGCTTTTCAAAGGCAGCAAAAGCCTTATTTTTAACGCAACCGGCTGTGAGTTTTCAAATTCAAATGTTGGAAGAACATTACAGTACGCGTCTTTTTGACCGCGTCAGCCGCAATATTATACTGACGGAAAGCGGTGAGTTGCTTTATAAATTTGCGACAGAAATGAACAATATGCAGCAGCATCTTGAAAAAGATATGCAGGAGCTGAACAGTACCATCATTGGTCGCCTGCGCATTGGGGCAAGTAATACCATTGGTGAGTACATTGCCCCTTATATTCTTGGGACCTTTAAAAAACGTCACCCTAAAGTAACCCTATCCCTGGATGTGTCTAATTCAGATGAAATTGAAATGGCCATTCACGGTACAACTTTGGATGTGGGTCTGGTAGAGGGACCACCGGTTGGAAAAGATTTGGAATCCATTCCATTTTTAGATGATGAATTGGTGGTAATCACCAGTCCTAATCATCCCTGGGCAAAACATGACAGCATATCCGTTTTTGAATTGGATAAATACCCCTTTATTTCTCGAGAAAAAGGATCGGGCACGCGGGCTGAAATTGAACACCATCTTAAGCTGGCCGGTTTTTCCGCAAATAATTTAAATGTGATGATGCGCCTGGGCAGCACCACCGCCCTAAAAACAGCGGTGAAAAGCGGTTACGGTTTCACAATTGTGTCGCGTTGGGCCATCAAAAATGATTTAAAGGCTGGGACCTTGGCGATGGTCAAACTTAAAGAAGAAGAGTTTAAACGACGCTTTAGAATTGTTTACCATAAGAAAAAATTTAAAACGCAAGCCAATGAAGAATTTTTACGGTTTTTAAAGACAGAGCAGTTCTTTTAATCCGAATGCTATTTTGATGAAAGAGGAGGTCATCCACAATGCTGGCAAAAGATATTATGACCCGTGATGTGATCACCATACGCCCTGAAATTGATTTAAAGGAAGCAGCGACGGTTTTTGTCGAGCACAATATCAGTGGTGCGCCGGTGGTGGATCGCAACAATCGGTTGGTGGGAATTTTAACTGAGGGTGACTTGGTTAAGCAGCAGAAACCTCTTCAAAAACCGCTGTATCTGATGTTTTTAGATAGCGCCTTTCCCATCAATTACAAAAATATGAAGTCTGAAGTGGAAGCCTTGACGGCCACAACGGTGTCTGAACTCATGACGCCTTATCCGCTGACCTTGCCGGAATATGCGGATATCTCTGAAGTGGCCCAGTTGATGCTGACCAAACAAGTGAACCGCATCCCCATTGTCAATGAAGAAGATGAATTGCTTGGCATTGTCACCCGTCAGGATATTATTAGGGCGACCTATTTAGAGGATTGTAATGGGTGAGCACCTGGATACAGAATTAAGTTACCACCGATTGCTGAGCACGACAATTGACTTGGGCGTGCTCCTTTTAGTTAATGGTGCTGAAATATACCGGGTGGAAGAATCGATGCAACGTATTTTGAAAGCCTATGGCATCGAAAGCACCGATGTTTTTGCCATCCCGAATTTGATCATTTTATCGATGGAAACAGCAGATAAAGAAACGGTGACCAAAACGCGCCGTGTTTATGCCAGGGGCACCAATTATAGAATTGTTTGCGAGGTCAATGATTATGTGCGGTATATTTGTGCGCAAAAACCACCCCTGGCTGAAGTGCGTCAGCATACGCAAGAAATTCGCCGAGGACCTGTTTATGGGTTTCCGACCCAGTTGTTTGCAGCTGCTTTGATTGGCTTTTTCTTTACCTTGTTTTTTGACGGTACCCTTAAAGATGCTGTGGTGGCCATGTCTGCCGTTGCCTTGGCCAAAGCACTTTGTATGCAAATGGAACGTTTTCATGCCAATGCTTTTTTTGTCACCCTAGTAGCAAGCCTGATCCACACAACGGTAGCAACAGGCTGTTCTTTATTTATGCCAGACCTTCACCTCGGACGCATCATCACCGGTACCTTGATGATATTGGTTCCAGGTATTGCCTTTACAACGGCTATTCGTGATATGATTGCGCGTGACCTTTTGGCCGGGATGATAGCCGGGCTGGAATGTACCTTAGTCGGTAGTGCGATAGCCATCGGCAGTACCGTCGGTTATTGGGCGGTTTCAGAAGGGTGGAAATGGCTGACATGATCTATATTTTTTCTTTTTTTTCCTGCATTGGTTTTGCGCTTCTGTACAATTTGCGCGGTCAATTGGTCTTTTGGACATCTTTAGGCGGTGCCTTGGGTAAGCTGGCCTTTGATTTGAACGTCATTGCCGGAGAGGCCTTTGACTTTTTTATAGCATCCATTGCCTTGGCTATTTACGCTGAAATTATGGCGCGTGTTACGAAGGTGCCCGTTATGGTTTATCTGATTGTTGGTGTTTTGCCGATTGTACCTGGTGCCGGGGTCTACCGAGCTATCGAAAACTTTATCAATGGCAATATCCCTGTATCCATGCGATATGCAACCAATTCGTTAGTGGCCTGTGGTGCGATTGCGCTGGCTTTTATCTTGGTATCGTCAATCGTGCGTATTTTTAAATTGCGGCGTTTTCCCTTGTTAAAGCAGCATCAAAAATTGGATTTTCGGTTGCGGATGAAGTAATGGAGGGCCTATGCTTCAAGATTTTGAACAGGTCTTGTGCAGAGGATTGGTCGATGAGCTTAAATCAGCTGAGGCCTTTATTGCTATGGCACAGGAAATTAGCGCATTTGATATAAAAATACGGTTTATTTCTTATGCCCAAGAAGAACTGAGCCATGCCAATTTTTTGGCCGGCATGCTGGGCCGGCAAGTGCCTGATTTTAACTGCAGGGCAATACATCGACCACCGGATTTTTCTGAAGGCATCATGGCATTTATGGTGACCTATTTGGCCGAAGAAGAAGCAGCGGTATTTTATTATGAGACCTTACTGCATATGGTTGACTCAGAGGCGGAAAAATTGATTTTAAAGCGCATTCGCGATGAAGAAGCGGCGCATTATGAAGACATCCTGGAGATTGTCCAATCGCACGCAGATGAGCTTATGGAGGCCGACCATGCATGAGTCAAAGGCAAACGAATGGATTTATTATGTGGCACAAATTGGCCATGATCTGCGGACGCCATTAAATATCATTAAAGGGTTCGGCGAATTATTGGATCAAGAAATGGCCGGGCCGCTAAATCCTAAGCAACATATTTATACGAAAAAAATTATCCAGGAATCGGATGCCTTGCTTTATGTGATCAATCAACTGCTCGATTGGGCAAGGCTATCCGGTGACAAAGTCGTGCTGTCTCCTGAACGGGCAGACCTTTATTTACTGGGCCTGGAAATTCAAGGTCAGTTTGAACTGCGCATGGAGCAAACCGGTGTTCAACTGATTAACGATATCCCTAAAGGTACGGTTGTTGAGCTGGATAGAAATAAATTTCGTCAGGTTTTGGTGAATATTGTCGACAATGCCTTTAAATTTACCCAGTCCGGCGGAGAGGTTCATCTGGCCATTCGCCAGGATGATGCCCATCTGTATTTAGACATAAGAGATAGCGGACGGGGGATGAACCCGGAGCAAGTGGGGCGTATTTTTAACGCCTTTGACACTGCCGGAGAGGCAGTGGAGGCTGACGGCCATGGCGCCGGCTTGGGCTTGTGGATTGCCCGGTCTATTGTACAGGCGCATGGAGGAACCTTGCTGGCGGAAAGCGTGCCTGGCCTAGGGTCTACTTTTACCATTTCCTTACCAAAAGGTGCTGATGCGCTGTGAACGTTTTAGGATGGGGGGCTCAAAAATTATTGGGCCGCATAACAGCGAATGCAGACCTGTGCGTTCGCTGCCGGTCCCCTTTGGCGACTTGCTCTTTATGTGCAGATATTTGCCCTGAAAAAGGGATTGTATTAACGGATAAGGGACCGCTCGTTGAGCGCTGTCGGGCTTGCGGACGTTGCGTTCGTGATTGCCCGGAGCGGGTTTATACCCTTGACAGCTTTCTGTTAGCTGACTATTGCCGCGGAAAAGCTTGCCCGGTCATCGGCTGTACCCATGATGTAAGTGGTGCGTCGGTTGATGGACGCATCAGCTGTTTCACCCAGTTGGAACCGGAGTGGTTGGCAACGGTTTTACAGCATGTCTCCCAACTGATTCTCTATGTTGATCAAGAGTCCTGCCGGCCTTGTGTCAACAGTTGGTCGGCAGAGGCCCTGATAGGGCGGATGGAACAGCTTTCCCTGCCCTATCGGGAGCGACTGACCATTGTCCAAAATCCCGGTGACCTGCTGGGCTTCCAAGATCCAACAAGCAACCGTCGGGAATTTATTGCTGCAGGCTGGCAACGGCTGCAAAAAACCGGCAAGGCGGAATGGCAATTACAAACCGCGCACTATTTTTCAGCAGCAGAAGGGAGGCCCATATCGCGTCGGGCCCTCCTTATGCGACCCTATCAAAAATACCCGAAAGCGTCTTGGCAGGAAGAATTGCCCTATCGACGATTGCGGGCGACGGCTTGTCAATTTTGTGGCGCTTGTGCAGCTATTTGTCCCCGTGAGGCACTGCGGATTGATGAAACAGAGATGGGTAAGGCGCTGAGTTATGCGCCGGTATTGTGCAGCCAATGTGGTTTGTGTCAAGATGTATGTCCCGTTAGCGGCTTGCATTGGGATGCGCCCTTGCGTATCGGTGACTTGGCTAATCCAAGTTGGGATATTTTGCTAGAAGTGCCTCTTGAAACCTGCTCTGTATGCGGTGACGGTTTTTATGAATGGCCGGCACCGGAGAATCATTGCTGCCGATTTTGTCGCAGGTAAAAAAAGCCGACCGATTCAACTTGAATCGGTCGGCTTTTTAGCTGGTCTGGCCTTTGATTATTGAGCATTTGTGTAGACATTTTGTACGTCATCGTCGGCTTCTAAATCATTGAGCAATTTTTCCATTTTAGAGGAAGTTGATTTGTCGGCCTCGACAGTGGTGACCGGTAGCATGCTGATATCGCTGGTGATAATCGAAGCACCGGCTTCTCGACAGGCATCCAATACCGGTGAAAAATCTTCAGGTCCGGTGATGACTTCGAAATAATCCGCTTCGCTGATGAAATCTTCAGCACCGTTTTCAAGTACCAGCTCCATCAATTCATCTTCGCCTATCGGCGTTTCTGCACGATCAATGGCGATGGCCCCCTTGCGTTCAAAAAGAAAGGCCACACAACCGTTGGTACCAAGGTTGCCGCCATTTTTATCCAAGAGGTGGCGGACATTACCGGCTGTTCGGTTTTTATTATCGGTTAAGCAGTCAATCATAATGGCAACCCCACCGGGACCGTAACCTTCATAGGTAATGTGCTCAAATTTGTCTGAATCGTTATCGCCGGTCCCTTTTTTTATAGCCCGCTGTATGTTATCATTGGGCATATTATCTGCCTTTGCCTTATCGATGGCCAATTTTAGCGTTGCATTGTAGGCTGGATCACCGCCACCCATACGGGCTGCAACACTGATGTTGCGCGCATGTTTGGTAAAGCTTGCCGATCGTTGGCTGTCCATCTTATTTTTTTTGCCTTCAATATTATGTATACGACCCATGAAAATCCCCTTTTCTTTTTAAACTAACATTAAAATTATAACAGTTTGGCATTTGTGTTTCAAGAATAAGCTGTTATTTTGGAGGGTTAAGATGATTTATTTTGAAAAAGTCAGTGCAAAACAGTTTGCAGAGGACGCTGAAAAAAACGGATATTCTGTTTTGGACATCAAAGCGGTTTATCGCAAGATCTCCTTGCCGGTCCGTGCCACGGCCGGCAGTGCGGGATATGATTTTTACACGCCCTTTCAAATTCACTTGTCACCGGGTGAAAGCATTTGCATTCCAACGGGCATCCGTGCAGCCATGCCTGAAGGGGTGGTGCTTTTGCTGATGCCGCGCAGCGGTTTAGGGATTCGCTATCGCTTGCAATTGGCGAATACCATTGGCGTTATTGACAGCGACTACTACGGCGCACTAAATGAAGGTCATATTCTGACCACGATTACCAATGACAGTAAAAAAGGGGACGTCTTGACCCTGGCTGCCGGAGAGCGATTTATGCAGGGTGTTTTTTTACCCCACCTTCTTTGCGATGATGACGAAGCTCTTGCCCAGCGGACGGGAGGCTTCGGCAGTACCGGTGAAAAAAATCTTGACAGTAAGGGATAAACTTGCTATGATACTACAGGTGTCAAGGGAAAAAGATTGACAGGTGATGGATTGAGTACAACGTTAGGTCATCTTGCAGAGATAACGCGTTTGTTTGATTTTTATGCCCCCTTGTTAACGGACAAACAGCGGGATTTATTTACTTTATATTATGAAGAGGATTTGTCACTGGCGGAGATTGCCAGTGCTATGGATACTTCCCGTCAAGCCGTTCACAGTACCTTGCGGCGCGTGGAATCGCTTTTAACCGATTATGAAAATCGGTTGGCTTTGGCAAAAAAAGATGAGCAATACCAGGCTTATTATACACAGCTGGAAGGGGCTATAAAGGACTTAGCCGGCGGAGATGCCAAGGTCTTCCAAGTGGCCATGGATGTGCTCTCAATCTTGAAAGGAGGCCAAAACGATGGCTTTTGACGGATTGGCGGATCGCCTACAAGATGTTTTTTCTAAAATCACTGGTAAAGGCAAGATTAGTGAAGCAGACTTAAAAGATGTTTTAAAAGAAGTGCGACTGGCTTTACTGGAAGCAGACGTTAACTATAAAGTGGTTAAGTCTTTTGTCGCTCACATTAAGGACCGCGCCTTAGGCAGTGAAGTGATGGAAAGCCTGACACCCGGCCAGCAAGTGGTTAAAATCGTCCACGATGAATTAACCCAGCTGATGGGTGGCGAGCAGGAAAAAATCCAAATTGCCTCCCAGCCGCCAACAGTAATTATGATGGTCGGCTTGCAAGGGTCCGGTAAGACAACCACCTCCGGTAAATTGGCCCGCTACATGCGGGATAAAATGAAAAAAAGACCTCTTCTGGTGGCGTGCGATGTTTATCGACCGGCTGCGGTCAAGCAATTGGAAGTGCTCGGTGACCAGCTGGATATTCCTGTTTATTCGGAAGGTACGGATGAAAGCCCGGTTGATATTGCCGTGCGGGCCCGGGAGCATGCGCGGTCACACAACAATGACGTGGTTATCTTGGATACGGCCGGCCGCCTGCACATTGATGCCGCTCTGATGGAAGAGTTGGAGGGCATTAAAGCGGCTGTGGATCCCAGCGAAATTTTACTGGTGATCGATGCCATGACGGGTCAAGATGCCGTTAGCGTGGCAGATGGGTTTAATGAGACCTTGGCCATTACCGGACTGGTCCTCACCAAACTGGATGGGGATACGCGCGGTGGTGCCGCCTTGTCCGTTAAGGAAGTGACCGGTTGCCCGATTAAGTTTATCGGGATGGGTGAAAAACTGGATGCGCTTGAACCCTTTCATCCGGACCGCATGGCCAACCGTATTTTGGGGATGGGCGATGTCTTGACGCTCATTGATAAAGCGCAGGAAGCTTTTGACGAGGAAGAGGCGCAGAAAATCCAAGAACGGATTATCAACCAATCCTTTACCTTGGAAGATTATTTAGCACAAATGACCCAAATGCAGCAAATGGGGGATATGGATTCTCTTTTAGAGATGGTTCCGGGGCTTAACAAGAAGGCTTTAAAGAATGTTAAGATTGACGCAAGGGAAATGGAACGCAGTAAAGCTGTGATTCTTTCCATGACCAAAGCAGAGCGTCAAAGCCCGAAAATCATAAATGGCAGTCGCCGCAAGCGCATTGCGGCAGGTGCAGGCGTGCGCGTGCAAGATGTCAACCGACTGTTAAAACAATTTGACCAATCGCAAACGCTGATGAAACAATTAACACAAATGGCCGGCGGAAAAGGCGGTAAAAAGAAACGGTTACCCTTTTTCGGGCTGTAATCTCACATAGGAGGTGAGGAAGAATGGCAACAAAAATCAGATTAAAACGCATGGGCGCTAAAAAGAAACCTTTTTATCGTATTGTCGTAGCTGACAGCCGTGCACCGCGTGACGGTCGTTTTATCGAAGAAATTGGTTATTACGATCCGAATAAAAACCCGGCTGATATCAAGGTTGACGCAGAAAAAGCACAGAAATGGCTTTCTACCGGTGCTCAGCCGTCCGATACAGTGCGCAGTCTTTTCAAAAAAGCAGGCGTGAAGAAAAATGCTTAAGGAGTGGTAACCATGGAAGCACTGGTCAAACATTTGGTGCAGGCACTGGTGGATTATCCGGAAGCGGTTGAAGTTCGTATCAAAGAGAGCGACACAGCCGTTAACGTAACAGTGCAAGTCGCCGGCGAAGATATGGGCAAGATTATCGGTAAACAAGGCCGAATTGCCAATGCTTTGCGCACGGTGCTCAAAGCGGTAGGCGCTCGTATGCATAAAAAAGTGTATGTTGAAATTGTAGAATAAAGATTGGATCCGGAAGCCCGTTGGGATTCCGGATTTTTTAGAAAGGAGCCATCCATGAGCGAAGAAAAATTAACTGTTATGGGCAAAGTGACCTACAAACAAGTGGTTACACAAGCCTATAAAGAAAAAGCCTTAGCTGAAGTTGATGAGCAGATTGCGAAAATTGACGAAGAACTGGCTAATTTTGATAAACAAATGGATAAAACCATGACCGAACTGACGTTGAAGGCACATCCGCAAATTGAACAATTGCGGCAGCAATTCAACATGGAACGGCAAAAAATTGCTGTTTACCGGGAACAAATTGAAAGCGGTAAGCAAGCGGTTGATATTTTAGCTGAAGGGGAAGAGGTGACGGCCGGTGAGGGCAACTTTGTCACCGAATTGGCCGTTGGTGAACCCTTCAACTTGAACCTGAACCGCGAAGTGGTCATCAAAGATGATGTCGTCATCGACATCCGTCGGCCCAATGCCTAAATTGAGAACGGTTACCGTCGGTCAAGTCCAGGCAGCACACGGCGTTCACGGTGAGTTGAAAATAAAGCCGCTCTGCGATGATCCCAAACGTTTTGATGACTTGGATGAAATCATGCTGGCGCATAAAGAAATGGTGGAAAAATATACCATCCGGAGCCGCCGATACCACAAGGGGAGCGTCTTACTACAGCTGGACGGCTTGGAAGACCGTAACGCTGCCGAGGCGGTTAAAGGCTATGATTGTCTCATCCCATTTGATCAGCGGCGGCCTTTGCCGCCGGATCGCTTTTACATTGACGATTTAATCGGCCTTTCCGTTTATGAGGACGGCATCTGCCTGGGAGAGATAAGGGAAGTGTTGCAACCCGGGGCAAATGATGTCTATGTTGTTCATGGGACCGATGGGAAAAGGATCTACGTGCCGGCGTTAAAAACGGTGGTAAATCGGGTTGATTTGGCCGCTGGCCAAATGGATGTGCAATTACCGGCCGGATTAAGGGACGAATAACCATGAAAATACGCGTTTTTTCGCTTTTCCCGGAAATGTTTGACGGTGCCTTATCCGCCAGCCTTTTGGGAAAGGCTCAAGATAAGGGCATTCTTTCTTTAGAGGTCATTAACTTCCGCGAATTTGCTTTGGACAAGCACCGGCATGTGGATGATACGCCCTATGGGGGCGGTCAGGGAATGGTGCTGATGCCCCAGCCCTTGATTGCGGCCATGGAAGCCAATGCACCGATGAGCGATAACAGCGAAATCATTTTGCTTTCGCCTCAGGGAAAGACCTTTACCCAGTCCGATGCTGTTCGCCTTGCCGACCGTGACGAGCTATCTTTTGTCTGCGGGCATTACGAAGGCTTTGATGAGCGGATACGCCATTTTGTCGATAGCGAATACTCCATTGGCGACTATGTGCTCACCGGTGGTGAATTGCCGGCCATGGTCATGATTGATACCATTGCGCGATTGATTCCCGGGGTTATTAAGGAGCGTGCTTCCTATGAAGAGGACTCCTTCTTTCAAGGTTTATTAGAATATCCCCAATACACCAAGCCGAGGGTCTTTCGAGACATGGAGGTGCCGGACGTGCTATTATCCGGCCACCATGCCAACATTCGCCGCTGGCAAAAAAAAGAAGCCCTGCGCCGCACCTGGTTGCGGCGGCCGGACCTACTTGAAGACTATTCACTTTCAGATGAAGAAAAGAAATTGCTGCTGGAAGCGCAAGCGGAAGAAGAGGCCTGTCATCAAGATGGGTAAAAGCGGTTTACCTGCCCACAGCCTGCTCATAAGATAAAGCGCCTGTCAAATCCAAGGATGCGGATTTGACAGGCGCTTTTTTATCTTATGGACTAAAATCACAAGGATTAAATTTTTTGGTACAAGTCCATCATTTCCAAGGCGCCGACGGCGGCATCGTAGCCCTTATTGCCGGCCTTGCTGCCGGCGCGTTCAATGGCCTGGGCGATGGAATCTGTGGTCAGGACGCCGAACATAACCGGGCAGGCAGCTTCCAATGAAATGGCCGCAATGCCTTTGGAAACTTCTGCACAAACGTAATCAAAGTGCGGGGTGGCGCCGCGAATCACAGCGCCTAAGCAGATGACAGCGTCATATCGGTTGCTCAAAGCGATTCGCTTTGCAAGCGCTGGAATTTCAAAGGCACCGGGGACCCAGTATAGGTCAATGTTGTCATCGTCAATGCCGTGGCGGGTCAAGGCGTCTTGAGCGCCACCAATTAACTTGTTGACGATGAGCTCGTTAAAACGAGAAGCAATAATGGCGATTTTTTGCTGGTTGCCAACCAAGTGGCCGTTAATAATGTGCATGATATCCTCCTAGTTGTTGAGATCGTAATCGAGCCAGTGGTTCATTTTTTCCTGCTTGGTTTTCAAATACCGCGCATCCGTGTCGTGAATGGGCATTTGAATGGGCACCCGTTCGACAATGGACATGCCGTAGGCTTTAAGGTCGTATATCTTTTGGGGATTATTGGTCATAATCCGCAAGTCACGTGCGCCCAGGTCGCGTAAAATTTGGGCGCCAACGCTGTAGTCTCGCATATCATCAGGAAAGCCGAGCATGTTGTTGGCTTCAATGGTATCATAGCCCTGGTCCTGTAGGGCGTAGGCCTTGATTTTATTGATTAAGCCGATGCCCCGCCCCTCTTGCCGCAAATAGAGGAGGATGCCCCGCCCCTCTTCGGCAATGGCCTTCATGGCGGCATCGTATTGCTCGCCACAGTCGCACCGCATGCTCCCTAAGGCATCACCGGTGAGGCATTCAGAATGAACCCGGCAGAGAACCGGCTCGCCATCATCAACATCGCCCTTGACGAGGGCGACATGGTGTTCACCGTTAATGAGGTTTATATACCCGTAGATGGTAAAGTCACCGTAGCGGGTGGGCATTTTGGCCTTGGCCACTTGGCGGACGATCGTTTCATGCACTTTACGGTAATGCAATAAGTCACGAATGGTGATAAAAGGCAGGTCATATTTTTCAGCAAGGTGGTGTAAATCGCTGGTCTGCATCATGGTGCCGTCGTCGTTCATAATTTCGCAGCACAATCCGCAGGGATCAAGGCCGGCCAATTTTAACAAGTCCACCGTGGCCTCTGTGTGTCCCTGTCGTTCAAATATACCGCGGTCCTTTGCAATCAGTGGAAACATATGCCCAGGGCGGCGGAAATCTTCCGGTTTGGCGTCTGCTTCAACGCATTTTCGGGCGGTAAATCCCCGTTCAACGGCTGATATGCCGGTGGTGGTATCCATGTGATCAATGGATACGGTAAAGGCTGTTTCATGGTTATCGGTATTTTTAGTGACCATTTGAGACAGGCCCAATTTTTCGCCAAGTTCGACACTCATCGGCATGCAAATCAGCCCTTTGGCCACAGAGGCCATGAGGTTGACGTTTTCCGTAGTGGCAAATTCAGCGGCGCAAATCATATCGCCTTCGTTTTCACGATCGGGATCATCGGTGACAATGATAATGCCGCCATCGCGTAAACGTTGTAAAGCATCTTCCACGGTACTAAACTTATTCATATTTTTCCCTCCAGTTCATAAATAACCGTTTTCTGCTAAGAAATCCATATTTATAGCTTCAGTCGCATCGGTTGATTCTTTTTCAGCCGATGGTGGGTGAAGCATTTTTTCCACGTATTTGGCCAGCATATCACATTCCACATTAACCTCCTGGCCAACTGAGGACCGGTATAGGGTTGTCGCGGCCAGGCTGTGGGGAATCACTGCAATGGTGACGGAAGCGACCTCTGCTTTTGCCACCGTTAGACTGATGCCGTCAATGGCGATGGAACCTTTTTCAACCACCCAGCGGGCCAAGCGGTCACCAATATCGATTTCAAAGAGGCGGACGTCTCCGTCCGGCGTAATTCGAGCAATTTTCCCGGTACCGTCAATATGGCCACTGACAATATGACCACCAAACCGGTCGCCCATGGCCATGGCCCGTTCCAAATTAACCAAGGCTCCGACGGTCAGATCAGCGATGGTTGACCGATGAATGCTCTCACGGCTTACATCGGCGCAAAATCCGTCATCGGTTATTTTTGTTACTGTTAAGCACATCCCGTTGACGGCAATGCTTTCACCCAGTTCCAGTGCAACGTAGGGCGATTTGGGGACAATCGTCAATTCCAATCCTGAAGCCGTTGCTTGCAATTGGCGAATCTCGCCGGTGCGGTCAATCAATCCGGTAAACATAGGCCCTCCTTATCATAAGCAACGGCAGCGCTGTACAGCACATCGTCTCCTAAAAAGGTCAGGTCCGGCTTGACCAGACGATAAGCGTCAGATGGACCGCTGCACTTGCAATCGGCCAGCATGGCTTGTGAAATGGACCGGGTGCCCAATAGCTTTGGCGCCCATAAAATGTGTACCCGATTAATCAGCTGTGCTTGCAGCATGGCGGCGGCCAAATGAGCGCCACCTTCCAACAAGACATCGTTAATGCCGCGGGCTGCCAAGCGGTCACATAGGGCGTCAAGCGGTACATCCTGGTGGTCAGGCCAATGCCAGAGGTCAATGTCGGCCTTTTGTAAATATTCTCGCCCGGTCGCGGGACCGCTGCAGGCAAATACCGTTGGTATGTCTCCTGCCGTTTCCAAGATGCGGCTGCCTTCTAAGACCATGGGATCGTGACCGACAATCACACGAAGGAGGGGAGCCTCAGGGGTTAGGCCGGACCGGTCTGACAGCAGGGGGTTGTCTTTGCGAACCGTTCCGGCGCCAACCATAATGGCGCCGACGCTGTGGCGTAATTTTTGAACCCAGTCATCCGCATCGGAGGCGGAAATTTTCCGGTCTGTCGAACCTGGTGGCGGTGCCACGCACCCATCGGCTGTGGCTGCTACTTTCCAGCGGATATAGGGACGGCCCGTTTTCAATTGATGAAAAAAGGCCTCATTTATTTTTTCCGCCTCTTCCCGCATGAGGCCAATATCAACTTTCAGACCGGCTTGTAAAAGTTTTTCGGCACCGCCCCTGGCCTTCGGGTTTGGATCTTTGGCGGCGATTACCACGCGCGCAATGCCGGCTTTTATCAGTGCGTCTGTGCAGGGGGGTGTTTTACCGGTATGGCTGCAGGGCTCTAAGGTGACAAAACAGGTGGCGCCTTGGACATCGGCGTCCTTCGCAGCAGCCAGTGCTTCACGCTCGGCATGAGGACCACCGAACTGACGGTGCCAACCTTCACCTAAAATTTTGCCGTCTTTTGCAATCACACAGCCCACCATGGGGTTTGGGGCCACATTCCCGGCACCACGCACCGCCAAGTGTAAGGCGCGTGTCATCATTAATCGATCGTTCATAAATCCTCCAAATAAAAAAAGTGCACCCTAAACAGGGCACACTGAAATGGACGCAAAAAATGCATCAAGAAATCTTCTTTCATCCAGACTTTACTGTCGGCTTCGTAATTACAACGAATCAGCGAAAGGTCGCTCGCGGGCTCTACCGCCGGTCGGGAATTGCACCCTGCCCTGAAGAAGTATTGATTTGTTAAGCTTATCATAATCCTTTCATAAAGGCCTGTCAAGAGCGGAGGCCGCTATCGATAAGGGTACACGTTGACGTGTTGCGACGGTCAAGGTAAAATAATACGGAAAGACAGGTGATGCGGGTGGCTGAGTATAAGACAAAAGAAGATATGCTGGCGTTGATTGAGCAATTACGCCATTATGAATACTGTTATTATGTACTGGATCGTCCTGAAATCAGTGATGGTACCTATGATGCTCTCTACCAAACGCTCTTGGCCATTGAAGCGGCTCATCCGGAGTGGGTGCAGGCCGATTCGCCGAGTCAGCGGGTTGGTGGAGCGGTTGCAGAAGGCTTTGAATCGGTCCAGCATCGGGTGCCCTTGTTGAGCCTGGCCAATGCCTTTTCTGAAGCAGACTTGCGCAATTTTGACGCACAAGTCTGCCGCGCCCTGGGCAAAAGCCAGGTGGCCTACAGTGTGGAACATAAAATTGACGGCCTATCGATGGCGCTTACCTATCGAGACGGCTTATTGGTTTTAGGGGCTACCCGGGGGAATGGTCAGGCCGGAGAAGTGGTAACGGATAATGTTAAGACCATTCGAAATGTACCGCTACGTTTAAATGAACCGGTGGCAGATTTAATTGTCCGTGGAGAGGTCTACCTGCCTAAAGCGCCATTTGCCGCCTTAAATGCTGAACGTGAAAAAGCAGACTTGCCCTTATTTGCCAATGCGCGCAATGCTGCTGCCGGCTCCATCCGACAATTGGATTCAAAGATAGCGGCCCAGCGGCCGCTGAGCCTTCGCTTTTACGATATCTTGGCCTGCTCTGAGGAAGTGGCAAGTCAAGTGGAGGTCTTGGACCATATGCGGCAATGGGGACTTAAGCCGGTAGAGGCTGTCCATTGCGAGACCATTGATGAGGCCATTGCGGCCTGCATGGCCATTGCCGAAAATAGGGAAGCCATTCCTTATGATATTGACGGTGTGGTGATTAAGGTGGATTCATTGGCCGACCGCCGTGTATTGGATGTGCGGGCAAAAACGCCGCGATGGGCAATTGCCTATAAGTTTCCGGCAGAGCAGCAGGAAACGGTGGTAACAGATATTGTGACCCAGGTGGGGCGGACCGGTGTGGTGACGCCGGTGGCTGACCTCCTGCCGACCATGGTGGCCGGTTCTCTGGTGAGTCGGGCGACCTTGCACAATGAAGATTTGATCAAAAGCAAGGATGTCCGAGTTGGTGACAGGGTTGTCATTCAAAAAGCGGGAGACGTCATTCCTGAAGTGGTCCGGTCCTTGCCGGAAGAGCGCAGCGCTAGCAGCAGGCCTTATATCTTTCCCAAGTTTTGCCCATCCTGTGGCTCCCATTTGATTCGTTTAGATGGAGAGGCGGCCTGGCGGTGTCCAAATCGTCTTGGCTGTCCCTCGCAGATTCAAGCCGGTATTTTGCACATGGCAGCTAGGGATGCCCTGGATATTGACGGCTTGGGGCCGGCCTTGATTGGTCAGCTTTATGCGACCGGGCTGATTCGCACGGCAGCAGGCTTGTTCACCTTGACCAAGGATGACTTGCTTCAACTGGAACGTATGGGCGATAAGCGCGTCGATAACTTGCTTACGGCCCTTGACCAGGCTAAAAACAGGCCGCTTGATCGCTTTATTTATGCTTTAGGTATTCCTTTGGTGGGCCTCAACGTCAGTCGCTTACTGGTCAACCAGTTGCCAACGCTGGACGATTTTCGGCGGGCCAGTGAAGAAGAGCTGCTGACCATTGATGGCATCGGTCCGGGCATAGCGGAAGCGGTGGTCGGCTACTTTTCTGACCCGGCCAATCAACGCTTGTTGGCCGATTTGAAAGCAGCTGGAGTGGGTTATTCAGTCCTTGAAAGACCGCAAGAGGACACGCCCTTGGCAGGTAAAACCTTTGTTTTGACGGGTACCTTACCGGACTACTCCAGAAGTGAAATGAAAACCTTGCTGGAAGCCAGGGGCGCCAAAGTGACCGGTTCGGTGAGCAAGCGAACCGATTTTGTCCTGGCCGGTGAAGACGCCGGCAGTAAATTGGACAAAGCGCACGCCCTGGGGATTACCATATTAACTCAAGACGAGATAGAACTTTTGCTAGAGAAGGCTGGCGCCTCAATAGAAGCAGATAGGAGATAGATTATGCTGACACGTGAAACGGTAGAACACATTGCGCATTTGGCGCGGTTGTCCTTTACAGAAGATGAATTGACCCAGCAGACGGAACAGTTGGATATGATTATTGATATGATGGCGATTTTGGATGAAATCGATACAGAAGGCGTTTCGCCCTTGAACCACGTTTTAGAATTGTCCAATGTTTACCGGGAAGACCAGGTGACGGAAAGCGTGGATAGAGAGGCTGCTTTATCCAATGGGCCTGAAGTTGCAGCCGGGATGTTTCAAGTCCCGAAGATTGTTTAGGAGGAATTATGCAAAATCATACCATCGCCTCTGTGCGTGAAGCCTTCACCAGCGGTGAAAAAAGCGCTGTCGATATTGTGACATCGTACCTGGATTGTATTGCTGAACAAGACCGGACCATCAATGCCTTTATTACCGTTGACCAGGACTATGCCCTTGCACAGGCGAAAAAACTAGATGAAAAATTAGCGGCCGGCGAGCCTTTGGGCCGCTTAGCGGGGGTGCCGATTGCCCTTAAGGATAACCTCAGCACGGTTGGCTTGCGCACCACTTGTGCTTCTAAAATGTTAGAAAACTACCAGCCTATCTTTAATGCTCATGTGGTGGAGCGATTAATCGCCGAAGACGCGGTCATCATCGGTAAGACGAACATGGATGAATTTGCCATGGGGGCGACGACAGAAACATCTTACTTCGGGCCTACGTTAAACCCCTTGGATACGGGGCATGTGCCCGGTGGGTCAAGCGGCGGTTCCGCTGCGGCTATTGCAGCGGATATGGTGCCGGTTGCCCTGGGCTCAGACACGGGCGGCTCCATTCGCCAACCGGCAGCCTATTGTGGGATTTATGGCTTAAAACCGACTTATGGTGTTGTATCCCGTTATGGTTGCGTGGCGTTTGGCTCTTCTTTGGATCAAATCGGCCCGATGGGTCATTCTGTGGCTGATTTGGCGACGACTTTATCGGTTATTGCCGGTTATGATCACCGGGATGCAAATTCACTTCCGGAGGAGCGTCCGGATTATGAGGCTGCCTTGCAGACCGATATGAAGGGGAAAAGAATAGGTATTCCGGAAGAAATGCTGAATGCCGCCACCAACCCGGCCATTCGTGATGCGGTCATGGAGGCGGCGGATATTTACCGGCACTTGGGTGCAGAAGTGGAAACCTGTCACCTGGCCTACCTGGAAGAGTCCATTCCGACCTACTATCTCATCGCAACGGCAGAAGCTTCTTCAAACCTGGCACGCTTTGATGGGGTTCGGTATGGCTTGCGCGTTGATGGTAAAGATGTTATCTCCATGTTTAAAGAAACCCGCCGCGAAGGGTTTGGCGAGGAGGTCAAACGCCGCATTATGCTTGGTACTTACGCTTTAAGCGCCGGCTACTATGACGCCTTTTATTTAAAATCCTTAAAGGTTCGCCGCTTGATTCAAGATGCCTTCAAGGACCTGTTCAAGACATACGATGCGCTTCTGACGCCAACGGCCATCCAGGTGGCACCTGCTTTACATGAAAACCTAGATGCTGTGGAGGCTTACCGGCAAGACTTGCTGACCTGCCCGGTTAATTTGGCCGGTTTGCCGGGATTGTCCATGCCATTTGGTCAACTGAACGGCTTGCCGATTGGCTTGCAACTCATTGGAAATGTACGCGGTGATGAAACCTTAATCGGGTTTGCTGCCGCTTTAGAGCGCTACATGACGGAGGTGTCGGCATGAAGTATGAACCGGTCATCGGTTTGGAAGTTCACGTTGAACTGAAAACAAAAACGAAAATCTTTTGTGGCTGCACAACAGCCTTTGGCGGCGATCCGAATACCCATACCTGCCCTGTATGCCTAGGTCTGCCCGGAACCTTGCCTGTCTTGAACAAGCAAGTCCTGCACTATGCCATCCTGGCTGGCCTGGCAACGAACTGCACCATCAATCAATTCAGTAAATTTGACCGCAAAAATTACTTCTATCCCGACTTGACAAAGGCCTATCAAATTTCCCAATATGATGAGCCGATTGCAGAGCATGGATACATTGATATTACCGTAGACGGTCAGGAAAAACGCATCGGGATGACGCGGATCCATATGGAAGAAGATGCAGGGAAATTGGTCCACCAAGGGGCCAGTATTACGGCATCCAACAGCTCTTTAGCAGACTATAACCGTGCCGGCGTTCCCTTGATTGAAATCGTTTCCGAGCCGGATATGCGCAGCGCTGCAGAAGCGCGTGCCTACTTGGAAGAACTCAAGGCCATCATCACCTACATTGGTGTTAGTGATGCAAAAATGGAGGAAGGATCGCTGCGGTGTGATGTCAATATTTCCCTGAGACCGGTCGGCCAGGAGGCCTTCGGTACGCGGGCGGAAATTAAAAACTTGAATTCTTTCCGCGCAGTGGAACGGGCAATTGCCCATGAAATTGATCGCCAAAGCGATTTGTTAGACGATGGCGAAGCGGTTAAGCTTGAAACCAGAACATGGGATGATGCAAAAGGGGTTACCCATTCCCTGCGGAGCAAAGAAAATGCCGATGATTACCGCTATTTCCCGGACCCGGACCTACCGCCGGTTATTGTAACGGAGGCGGATATTGACCGGTTGCGGGCAGAAATCCCTGAATTACCGCGCAGCCGCCGGACCCGTTTTATCACAGAAGCTCAATTGCCTGAAGCAGATGCGGCACTGCTGGCTGAAAATCGCTATCTGGCAGACTTCTTTGAAAGCGCTTGGAAAGCCTATGGGGATGCCCAGCCGGTCGCCAATTGGCTGCTGGGTGATGTTATGGCCAAGCTCAATGCAGACGATGTGGCTTTAGCAGACAGTCATTTCACCGCTGAACAGTTGGTGGACCTGCTGAACCTTATCAAAGATGGCGTTATTAGCGGGAAAATTGCTAAGGACGTTTTTCTGAAAGCTTTTGACAGTGGAGACCAGCCCTCTGATATTGTCGAAAAAGAAGGCTTAAAACAAATTTCCGATACAGGTTCTTTAGAGCCGCTCATTCGGGATATTGTTGCGGCCAATCCCAAGTCTGTTGCGGACTATAAGGCCGGTAAGAAAAAAGCCCTCGGGTTTTTGGTCGGCCAGGTGATGAAAGAAACGAAAGGTCAGGCCAACCCGGGAATGGTCAACCAATTGCTAACGAAGGTGCTCGACAATGTCTGATATTAAGGCATCAGATGTTCTGACAGCTCTGGACCATACGCTTCTCAAGCCGGAAGCAGGGGAGGCCGACTATCGGTCTTTTTTCGCAGCTGTAAAGGGGATTCCCGTGGCATCGGTTTGCATTCCGCCGAACCGGGTTGCCCAGGGCCGGGCCTTCTTCCAGGGGGAGACGAAGATTTGCACGGTAATCGGCTTCCCAAACGGCTACAGCACGCCAGCCGTTAAGGCTTTTGAAGCCCGCAAAGCCATAGAAGATGGCGCAGATGAGGTCGACATGGTGTTATGTCTTGGCAATGTCATCGCTCATGACGCCCAGTCCGTTACGGATGAAGTTCGGGCTGTGCGGGAAGCGGTGCCTGATGCCGTCTTGAAGGTCATCATTGAAAGCGGTGCGTTGACGGAAGCGCAGATCCGGTGGTTGTGCGATATTTTACCGTCTTGTGGCCCGAACTTTTTAAAAACGAGCACCGGCTTCAATTTTCCAGGTGCGTCATTGGCCGCAGTAAGGTTGATGCGGGAGGCACTGCCGGCGCAGATTGGGATAAAAGCGTCAGGCGGGATTCGTACGCTTGACGAAGCCATGGCCTATCTTGCTGCCGGTGCCACTCGCATTGGGGCCAGCAGTCTTTTAAAGGCTTGCTTAAATTAAAAAAATCCTATTCCGCCGGTAAGACGGAATAGGATTTTTTTGTGGATTAGAAAAGAGGTGAGGGGTTGGCAATTGATTATAAAGGTCACCTAAACAGCTTAAGTGACCTGCCGAAAGGAGATCTGCCGTCGCAAGCTGTTCAATATGATGAAGCAGGTGACTTAAATGAATTGGTAGAAGCGGTTTTGCCATGGCATTGGCCGGTGCTTATTTTTATCTTAGGCTTGTACTTGGTCAAGAGCCTGCGCACAGGAGAATGGGTCCATTTGCCGACCATCATCGGGTTTATAGCGATTTTTCCCGGCCTGTTTTTACATGAATGGATCCATGCCCTTTGTTTTCCGCGCCAAGCCAGCGTCCATATTTATCGCAAACTTTCTCAGGGCGTCCTATTGGCGTATTCAACTTTTCCTGTTTCGCGCAACCGCTTTATTTTTATCTCTCTGGCGCCGGCCTTGCTGCTGGGGGTGGTTCCCCTGGTCATTTGGTCCCTGTCCATGGGTACAGGCATTTTTGTCCGTTCATGTTTGCCCTTTGGGGCCGCCTTACTCTTTGGCGCAGTTGGCGATTTTTATAATGTCGCCAACACTTTGCGGCAAGTACCCTCGGACGCTAAGGTTCAATTATCCGGCTGGCATTCCTACTGGTTCCGGTAAAGCTTGGCTGGCGTGCATTCGGGCATAAGCACCACCTTTTTCGAGTAAGGTCTGGTGGTTGCCTTGCTCCAAAATACGCCCGTCATCGATGACGATAATGTGATCGGCGTTCCGGATGGTTGACAGCCGGTGGGCAATGATCATGGTTGTACGTCCTTTGGTCAATTCTGCAAAAGAGGCCTGAACGATTTTTTCCGTTTTTGTATCGATGGAGGAGGTGGCTTCATCCAGGATGAGCAGCGGTTTATCGGCAAGCATGGCGCGACTGACGGCTAAAAGCTGCCGCTGCCCGCCGGAAAGATTGCTGCCATTATCTTTTAAAGTGGTCTCATAGCCATGGGGTAATTGCCGAATAAAGTCATCGGCTCCGGCCGCTTTGGCTGCAGCGATGACGTCATCCTCCGTCGCCTTCGGACGGCTATAGCGGATGTTATCCGCTACCGATTCGGTAAACAGAAAGGTGTCCTGGAGCACAAGCCCGATATGATTGCGCAAGGACTGGCGTTTTAGGCTGCGCGTGTCTTGCCCGTCCAAGTAGATGGCCCCTTGCACAGGGTCATAGTAGCGGTTCAGCAAACCGGCAATAGTGGTTTTCCCGGAACCCGTTGCGCCAACCAGGGCCACCGTTTCCCCGCCAGCAATGTCAAAAGAAATATCATGCAGGACTTCTTTATCTGCTGCATAACCGAATGAAACGTGGTCATAGCTGATGGCACCGCCTTTAAAATCATAATCTTTCAAGCCGGTATCGTCTTCAGGGGTGGCATCAAGCAGGGTGAAAATCCTTTCCGCCCCGGCAATGGCCGATTGAATTGTATTAAAAAGGGCCGCCAGCTCATTGAGGGGGCGCGTAAAACGCCGCATGTACATTAAAAAAGAAAAAAGAATCCCAACGGTTAAGGACCCGTCCTTGATGATTATATAACTGCCGATTAAGGTGACCAAAAGGAAGATGAGGTTGTTTAAAAAACCGGTAATTGGCCTCAGCACGGAAACCGCTTGTGCCTTTTTATAGGCATCTGCCAATTGGGCATTCAGTTGGGTAAAGTCCCGTTCAATACTTTTTTGTGTATCATATAGAAGCAGCATTTTTTGGGCGGAAATATGTTCTTCCGCATAGCCGTTTACAGCACCTAAATTTTTCTGCAAGCTGCGATAATAGCGCGCTGAAAAATAGACAACAATGCGTGTGCTCAGTATGACAAAGGGTAAAATCAGCATGCTCCAACCGGTCAGCGCCGGGGACAGGAGCATCATGGCAATAAAAATACCAATGAGGTTAATCATCGCTTCTAAAACCGAGCTGATGCTCGTGGACAAGGTTTGGTTGATGTTGTCCACGTCATTGGTCAGCCGGCTCATTAAATCACCGGAACTTTGCTTGTCAAAATAGCTCAACGGAAGGCGTAAAAATTGAGCAAATATCGAAGTGCGCAGTGATTTGGAAATTTTTTGCGCGACGACCGCCATAATTCGTGTGTCGGCATAGCTCAAGGTAGACGTACAGATGAAAAGAAGGGCCATGCCGAGGCACAGGTGGCCTAAGCCGACCAAATCCATACGCAGAATATACTTGTCAATGGCAACCCCCATCAAGTACATGCTCAAGATGGTTAAGCCGGTTACCAAGGCATTTGCAAGAGAAGCAAGCAGTATCAGCCCCAGTGAATTGCGAAAATAGCGGACCAGTCGGCGGAATGTTGCCCATGTATTTTGGGCGGTAGCCGGTGTCTCCCGATAAGCTTTTCGGCGATGTCTGCTCATGCGCTCACCTTCCGATCTGATTGATTTTCAGCAATGGCCATGTAAGTGGGGCTCGTTTTCAGCAAGCTTTCATGGTCTCCAATGGCTTCAATTTTGCCGCAGTTCATAACGACAATGCGGTCACAGCGTTGTAAGGTGCTGATGCGTTGGGCGATGATGACTTGGGTTTGATGTGCCTTTTGGTCATCCAGTGCATCCAAAAAGCGCTTTTCCGTCAGGACATCTAAAGCGCTGGTGCTGTCATCTAAAATAAGTATTTCAGGTTTTTGCAACAAGACCCGGGCAATTGACAGACGCTGTTGCTGGCCACCGGACAAATCCTTACCACGTTGCTGGATGGCTGTGGTCAATCCACCGACCCGGTTGATGTAGAGTTCAGACGCCATGGCTTGATCCAAGGCCTTTTGCATATCATCCGGACTTGCATCTGGCGCAGCAATCTTTAAATTTTCTTCAATACTTCCCGATAAAACGGTATTTTCCTGTTGCACGAGGCCGATCTTTTTACGCAAGGCCAAGAGGTCCAGGTCTTTTAACGGAACCCCGCCTAATGTGATTTTTCCCCTTTGCGGATCATAAAAGCGCAGCATCAAGCCAACTAGAGTTGATTTTCCTGAACCAGTAGGCCCAACAATGCCGATGCGTTCATTTTCTGAAATGCTGAGATTGATATTTTCTAAAGTGCTTTTTGGGGATTGCTCATCAAATCGAAAAGAAACGTCGTCAAAAATCAAGGTATAGCCTTGAGATTTTTGTGGCTGGGTCGGAGAAACAATACTGCTCCCACTGTCGATGACTTCCTGGAGGCGGGCTAAAGAGGCCTGTGCCTGTGAGAACATATAAATCACAAAAGAACTCATCATTACCGCCATCAGAATTTGTGACAGATAGGTTGAAAAGGCCATGATTTTACCGACTTCTAATTGGCCGCCATAGACCTGGTATCCCCCCATCCACAGAACCGCAACCGTGGAAAAATTAAAGGTTATCATAATAAAAGGGGACATTAAGATCATGAGCAGGGCAGACTTTAGCTGCCAATCGTAGAGATCTTGATTGGCCTTGTCAAATCGTTGGCGTTCTAAGGGTTCAGCCAAATACCCCTTGATAATCGGCATTCCGAGAAGTGTTTCCCGTGCAATACGGTTCATGGCATCCAACTTTTTTTGTACCACCGGAAAAACCTTTACTGCTCTGACCAAGACCAGGGCAATCGTTGAAATGAGCGCCGGAATGGCAACCAAAAAGATAAGCGATAGGCGCTGGCTCAATGTAATGGCCATAAACAGACCGCCTATTAAGAGAAAAGGAACCTGAATAAAGGTATTTTGGATAGACAGAATAACCCCTTGCACATGACTGACATCATTGGTCATCCGTGTAATTAAAGTGGGAACGGAAAAATAATCCAATTCTTTATGAGAAAAAGTCATGATGCGTGAAAAAAGAGCCGAGCGGATTCGTTCGCCGGCACGGGCTGTTGAGCGGGCTGCCAAATAATAAGAAGAAATTCCGGCCAATAAGCCGCCAAAAGTTGTTATTAGCATGATAAGGGCCTTGCCCTTAATAAAGGTTACGTCACCATTGGCAACACCAATGTCGACGATATCGGCCATCAGCTTCGGTTGCAATAAATCAGCAGCCACCGATAAAAGCATTAGAAAAGGCGCTAAGAGCAATAAAGCCGAATCCTGTTTGATATATTTCCAAATAAAAGCCATCATACACCTCCAAGCCTCGTATCTCTTGGTCAAATAACCGAAGCAGGGCTAGAATAAACAAATCCAATAAAAAAAGCGGCCTGTTTTCCAGACCACTTTTGACACGCCCGATAGGAGTCGAACCTACGCTTTTGCCTCCGGAGGGCAACGCTCTATCCACTGAGCTACGGGCGCTTAACGGTTAGTATTATAGCTTTATTTGCGGTATTTGTAAAGTGGGAGACTTGTATTGGCTCTAATTTACTCTTATTTCACAGATAAAATTTTCGAGGCAGCTTTCACCTTCAAAAAGAAATAACAGCTATATTGTAAAAAGGGCTTGCATTTTTTGTGAAGTATGATATTATGTAATAGCGCTAAGGAAAACGCATGCGGAAATGGCTCAGTGGTAGAGCATCGCCTTGCCAAGGCGAGGGTCGCGAGTTCGAATCTCGTTTTCCGCTTTTGATTAAAGCACCCGTTTGGGTGCTTTTTTTATATCCTAGGGAGGGATGGGCATGCTCACTTTGATTTTGGCAACACACAATGAAAATAAGCGAAAAGAAATGGCAGCCATGTTGAAAAACTTGCCAATTCATGTTTTGAGTTTAAACGATTACCCGGATATTGGAGAAATTGTTGAAAATGGCAAGACCTTTGCCGAGAATGCCGCCATTAAGGCACAGACCGTGGCAAACTTAACCGGCCAATTGGCTCTAGCAGATGATTCAGGTTTGGAAGTAGATGCGTTGGACGGTGCGCCTGGTATTTATTCTGCCCGCTTTGCAGGATTGGATCATGACGACGCGGCCAACAATGCCTTGCTCTTGAAAAAAATGGCAGCTGTTCCGACAGAAAAGCGGCAAGCGCATTTTACCTGTGTCATGGCCCTGACCTTACCAGATGAAAAGCCGATTTTTGTTCGAGGTCAGCTGGACGGGGTTATTCTTCACCAGGCTGCTGGCAGTGGTGGCTTTGGCTACGATCCCCTGTTTTTTGTACCGACCTATATGAAGTCATTGGCAGAGATGTCTGCAGAAGAAAAGAATGCCATCAGCCATCGAGGCCGCGCATGTGCCAAGGTTATTCCACTCCTAGAAGCCTACGCAGATGGTGGGCAACTTCCGAGGGGTTGACAATGGCGGAAGGGGGCATTTATATGGAACCTTCGGCAACCAGAATGGTTTTATCATTGGGCGGCTACTGGTTGCAGGATAAGGCTTCGGCCGGTATCTCTGTGCCGATGGAAAAGGGGATTAGGGTTGACCAGCTTGGTGCAAGGCGGACTCTCCACCGTCGCTTTATCTTGCCTGCTGCCTTTTTACAGCAACGTTGTGTTTTCTACAGCGAAAGTCTGTCTATTCCGGCCCGTGTCTATATCAATAATATTTTAGCGCATGTCTACTACACCCGGCATACAGCCTTTTCAGTGGCTTGTAATGACCTCTTGCAAGTGGGAGATAATGAGATTCGCATAGAATTTGAACAAGTCCCGGAAGGCGGCAGTTGTCCGCTTTTGCCGCCGATGAATTTATCGGAAGAGACCTGGTCTCAACTGGCCGAGCCCCTTGGATGGCCAGGCATGGGAATATTTGGTGACCTTGGTATTTGTACAACGCCATGGGCTTATATTGTCGGCTGCCAGGCGATACGCGCAGATGATCAACTCATTTTTACGATAAAAACCCTGGGGGACCTTGGCAGCCTGCACCTGTTTGTTGTTGATGAAGAAGGCAAGGAATTGGCCTACTCTTCCGGTGACCGGATTGCTGTTCCCTGTAAGGTCTTGGAAACCTGGCGCGATTCAGAACCCACACTTTATCGTCTAGAGGTTCAAGCTATTCAAAATGACAGGCTGATGGATCATTGGATGATTTCCTTTGGCATCCCGTCTCTGGCCGATTTCCAAAGCGACCAAGGCCTAACATTAAGTAAGATCACTTCAGAGTTGGTAAAAAATGGAGAGGCCTATAGGGCATCGGATAAATACCTCTGGATTGCAAATTTACACCGGCTTGAGGAACGTCTTTCCTTGTGTGATGCCCTTGGCCAAAAAGTTGTGATCAGCTTGCCACCCTTGACCAAGTACGCAGAAAAAGCTGGCGATGCCCTGCAACGGAACAAGCTGTTGGAGACTTTAATTGAACACTATTGGCCACATCCCAGTGTTCACGCATGGGCACTTGGTGCAGCAACCGAGTGCTTTTCAGCAGATGCTTTGAAGACCCTTCGCTTAACTGCTGTGAACAAGGATCCCTTTCAGCGTCCCCTCTTGTCAATGGGGGCTCCCCTCCAGCTTCAGACTCAGCATTTATAGATTATATAAGATAATATGACTGAATTGGTAAAATTATGTCTAAATTCATTTGACGTAGCCCCCAATGTGTGGTAGCCTTTAACCAATATCATATGTAATGCAGAGGTTGCGATGACAATGAGTCGGCTGCGGAGGCGAAAAAAGCGCTGATGAAACAGTACAAAAGGTGTCATCGCCGAAAGAGGAAATGCTTTTTTCATATCTTCTTGGAACTGGATCAAATAGGTCTAGGGCTGTCAATGTACATCCACATTGTTGTGCTGCAAACTGATGCATTACACCACAAGCAATTGTGGTGTTTTTATATGATAAAAAAAGGAGGAGCGATAAAAAATGAAACTCAAGAAAATGTTGGCTACTGTACTTGCAATGGCACTCGCAGTATCTGTGGTGGCTTGCGGAAATGACAATGGTGGTAATGCTTCATCAGAAGCAACATCCGCTGCTGCATCCGACAGCACCGGTTTGGCCACTGTTGAAAAAGGAAAACTTTTGATTGCTATGGAAGCTCAATACCCGCCGTTTAACTGGACACAGGTGGACGACAGCAACAATGCTGCCCCGATTAAAGGCAGCAATACCTACGCCAATGGCTATGATATTCAAATTGCTCAATTAATCGCAAAAGACCTCGGCTTGAAACTTGAAGTTGTTAAATTACCGTGGGATTCTCTGTCTCCGGCCGTTCAATCGGGTACAGCTGACCTGGTGATGGCCGGCATGAGCCCGACAGCCAAACGTCGTGAAACGGTTAATTTTTCCGAGCCCTATTATTTAAGCCAATTGGTTATTGTGGTTAAAAAAGACAGTCCCTTGGCAAAAGCCAAAACCAAGAGTGACTTCAAAGATGCTAAAATTACCGCTCAGGTGAATACCTTCCATGCCACTGCCTTACAGCAGTTGACCGAAGCCGATATTCAAAAACCGATGAAAGATTTCAGCACCATGCGGGAGGCCTTAAAATCCGGTATCATTGATGGCTATGTATCTGAAAAGGTTGAAGGGTTATCCGCTCAAAACGCCATCCCGGAATTTACCTTTGTTGAGTTTGACAAGGACAATGCCTTCAAAACCGATCCTAACGATATTGCCATTGCAGCAGCCGTTAAAAAAGGTAACGATGCGCTTTTGGAAGCCGTTAATAACGCTTTGAAAAACATCAGCGATAAAGATCGCGAAGCCATTATGGAGAAAGCGATTAAAGATCAACCGGCTGCCTAATCAATACATGTACGGCGGACTGCCCTTTAAAAAGGGCAGTCTCTCTTTTCTGAAAGGAAGGCAATAATGGCATTATTCGAACCTATTCCGGATATTTTAGCGAATTACAGCCAGTGGTACTTGCGCGGCATTGGGGTAACCTTGCTCTTAGCTGTGGTTGGCACCTTGGTGGGGTTGCTGATTGGCATGCTTATCGGCATGTATCGGGTGATCCCCATTGAGCGTCAGTCCAACCAGCTGTTGGTGGTCTTATATAAAATCGGTCGTTTTTTAACCACCTGCTATGTTGAATTTTTCCGCAGTACGCCGATGATGGTACAGGCCATGTTTATTTATTTTGGGATTGCTGCAAGCCTTTTTGGCGTTAAATTAAATATTTTAACCGCCGGCTTGTTAATCATTACCATTAATACCGGCGCTTATATGGCGGAAATTGTACGCAGTGGGATTATCTCCGTTGATGACGGCCAGTATGAAGCGGCACATTCTGTTGGATTAAGCCATTGGCAAACGATGAAAGGGATTATTTTACCCCAGGCCCTTCGCAATATTTTACCGACCATCGGGAATGAATTCATTATCAACATGAAGGACAGCTGCGTCTTATCCATTATTGGCGTAACAGAAATTTTCTACACCTCGCAAACCATAGGTGGGGCGATGTTCAATGTAGGCCCTCCTTTCTTGATTGCTTCCGTCATTTACCTGGTATTGACCCTGCTGACGACGCGGATCTTGGCCCTAGTCCAACGCAAGATGGATGGCAGCGATCATTATGAATTGCTGGTAGATTTAGACGGAAGTGCCTATGTGAGCCGTCTCGGGAAGGAAGGTAAAGGCAAATGAGCGAAGCCATTTTGCGCATTGAAAAATTGAAAAAATCTTTCGGACCTCGAGAAGTGCTCCGGCAAATTGATATGGAGATTATGCCGGGAGAGGTCGTTTGTCTCATTGGTTCATCCGGCTCCGGGAAATCAACACTTTTGCGGTGCATCAACCTACTTGAGCAGCCTACTGGCGGTGCCATTTATTTTAAAGATCAAAATATCTTGGAAAAGAAAGTGGATCAAAACCGATATTGCTCTAAAGTGGGGATGGTGTTTCAACAATTCAACCTTTTTAACAACATGACAGCCCTCAAAAACTGCACTTATGCTCAAATGAAAGCCTTGGGGCGTTCTGAAGCAGAGGCAGAAGAAAATGCAAAGAAATATTTGCGTCAAGTGGGCATGTTGGAATTTTCCAATGCCTTGCCGCGTCAACTTTCCGGCGGACAAAAACAGCGGGTGGCCATTGCCCGGGCTTTATCCATGGATCCGGAAGTGGTGCTGTTTGATGAACCGACTTCTGCGCTTGACCCTGAAATGGTAGATGGTATTTTAGGGATTATGAAAGAACTGGCAGAAAGCGGTTTAACAATGATCGTTGTTACCCATGAAATGAATTTTGCTCGTGAAGTGGCGGATCGCATTGTCTTTATGAATGAGGGCGTTATTTTAGAAAGCGGGTCATCAGAAGAATTTTTTGCGAATCCGAAAAACGAACGGACGCGTGAATTCCTTGCCAGAACAGCGCGCTGATATTTGACAGCTATTCTGGTGCATGATAGGATTGCGTTAATAAGAACGAAAAAGGAGCGTCTGCCATGAAAGAATTAAACCTTGCTGTTGTCGGTGCAACCGGCGCGGTTGGTCAGGAAATACTCAAAGTCATTGAAGAAAGAAAAGTGCCCTACAAATCCATAAAAATGTTGGCCAGCTCCCGGAGCGCGGGGAAAAAACTGCAATTTATGGGGAAAGAGTATACGGTTGAAGAAACGACGTTGGAAGTCTTTAAAGGTGTTGACGTCGCCTTGTTTGCTGGTGGCCCGGCCAGCCGTGCTTTCGGACGGGATGTACAGGCCATGGGCACTGTCGTCATCGATAACAGCAGTACTTTCCGTTTGGAAGACGATGTCCCCTTAATCATACCTGAAGTGAATGGTGACGCCGCAAAAGACCATCAAGGCTTGATTGCCAGCCCCAATTGCTCAACGACCCTACTGGTTGGCGCCATTAACCCTTTGCACCGGAAAGCGGGTATTAAGCGGATTATTTTAAGCACCTATCAGGCGGTTTCAGGTGCCGGCGCTGCAGGCTTAAGTGAACTGGAAGAGCAAACTCGCCAAATTTTGAACGGAGAACCGATTCATCCGGATGTTTTTCAACATCAAATTGCCTTTAACTTAATTCCACATATCGACGTTTGGCAGGAAGCAGACTACAGTAAAGAAGAGACAAAAGTTATTCACGAAACCCATAAAATTCTTTCCGACAAGGATATGGCTATAACCGTCACAGCCGTGCGTGTACCCGTCATGCGAAGCCATGCGGAAAGCATTTATCTGGAATTTGAAGAAAAACTTTCACCGGATGAAGCGCGGGATATTTTGCAGGCTGCACCGCGGGTTGTTCTACAGGATGCACCGCAGGATAATATTTATCCAATGCCGATTACCGCTACCGGAAGCGATGATATTTTTGTAGGGCGTATTCGTAAAGACCTCTACAATGATCATGCGTTAAATATGTGGGCCTGCTTTGATCAAATTAGAAAAGGCGCCGCTACCAATACGGTTCAAATTTTAGAACTTTTACTTGAAAAAAATTGGATTTAATCAAATCCCTCTAGCCGGTCGGGATGCCCGATGGGTTAGAGGGATTTTTACGAGTCATAAAAAAAGATAATTACAGAATAAAATAAAACTGTTCCATAGATTGTATGTTATACTGTTAAATGTGTACATTGACAATGTATATTGAAGCTATAGGCATTAAATTTATAATTAATGAGGTGAAGACATGACAGCAAAGGTCATTTCCGCTTTGACCTATGCGGAAACCCATGTTCCTAACGTAACAGGTGAAGAATTTCCGGCGGACATCGGCCTCTTATACGATATTCCTTTTAATTACTCAGTTATCGGGCAGCGCCTGGCGCTCTTGCTTTATGAGAAAGGCGTCAAGCTATTTGACCAGGAAAAATTAACAGTCGTTTTCAGCACTTATTTAAATCCGGCAGAAATTGAAGATGAGGGACGCCTGTCGAATGATGGCTCACGTTATATTACCATCGGTTTAAATGCAGATGAATTTAATCGCCGTACTGTTGATGAGAAGCTTGATATTTTATTGGCAACGACGGAACGGATATTGATGACCTATGATGTGGATCATCAATTCTCAGAGATTATTTCCCAAGCCATCGAGGTCATTCGCAACAACGATGAGGATGTGCCCCTTCTTTACCAGCGTAAGAGTGATCAAAAAATAGAAGTGGACTTGTCCCTGCGCTTGTTTGATAATGGCAGATGCCAAATTTTTTCAACCATTAAGGATAGACATGGCGAGGTCTTACGGCATGACCACCTTGATGACGCCCACTGCTTATCTGTAGCCATTCAGCGGTGTGGCAGTATTTTAATTCGTAAAAATAAAATCATTATCAAGCCCAAAAAAAATATTCTCAGCAAAAATTTGCGCCCCATTGAAATTGAATATACATTATAGTTGTCCAAAGTAAATAGTCGGCTCTGCCCATTTTCCAATAAATGGAAGCACTTTTTTTAATAAAAGATTTGTGCTATTCTTATATAAAACTATTTTTAGGAGGACCTATGCGCAGCATGACAGGCTTTGGCGCCGGAAGGGCAGAAAACGCCGATTGGCGTGTGACGGTTACCATTCATTCCGTTAACCACAAAAGATTGGACTTGCGTCTTTTAATGCCGCAAATGCTCCGACCCCATGAAGTTGAATTACGCCATCAGTTCAGTGAAAAAATTATGCGTGGAAATGTAACGATAGAAGTGAGCCTTGAGGCCTTGACAAGAGGTCAATCTCACTGGACTATAAATGAGACCCTGCTTGCGACCGTCCAGGATTTTTTACAAAAACAAGTGTCGCAAGGTGAATTAACGCGTGGCGAGTGGTTGGAGCTGCTCCAGATTCCTCATGTCTTGGAAGAAAAAAGCCTTGAGTTTTCTGATGATGACGCGGCTATTTTATTCCAAGCGTCTGCAGAAGCCTTGGCCAATCACCTGCAAACGACCACTACAGAGGGTGAAAAGCTAAAAGCGGATATGGCAGACCGCCTTACACGTTTTAAAGAAAACCTGGGTATTTTAGTGGAGGCATCCCCCCGCATTAATGCCAAGTTAGAAGAAAAGCTGCGGGAAAAGCTGACGGAAGTCTCGGTTGCAGCAGACTATAATGAGCAGCGCCTCTTGGAGGAGTTGGTCTATTTTATAAATCGCACCAGTATTGAAGAAGAGCTGGTCCGTCTGGATAGTCATTTGCAAAAGCTGGATGAACTTTTTGAGAGCGACGGGCCCATTGGACGGGAAGCAGATTTTTATTTGCAGGAAATGAACCGGGAAGTCAATACTTGCGGGTCTAAGATTAACGACAGTACTGGCAGTCAAGCGGTGGTGGCCTTAAAGACCTTGATTGATGCACTGCGCGAGCAGGTACAAAATATTGCTTGAATTTAACCGGTTGCTAGGGGGTACCTATGCTGGATCATAAAAAAGAAGGAATCGTTATCGTTTTATCCGGCCCATCCGGTGCCGGGAAAGGCACTCTGTGCGAGCATTTACGCGAAAAAATTGACATCAACTATTCCATTTCTGCCACAACCAGGGCGCCGCGTCCGGGTGAAAAGGATAAAGTCAATTATTTCTTTATGACGCGTGAGGCCTTTAAGCAGAAAATAAAAGATGATGGTTTTTTAGAATGGGCGGAAGTTTACAATAACTTTTATGGGACGCCCTTGGATTATGTGGAGCAGCAGATTGCCGCCGGTAAAGATGTTATGGTGGAGATAGACCCACAAGGCGCCAAACAGGTTAAACTCAAAAAAAGCGATGCGGTTTTGGTCTTCATTATGCCCCCGTCTTTTGCCGAGCTAGAAAGACGGATACGTGGCCGAGATACAGAAACGGAAGAGCAAATACGCCATCGACTGGGCAATGCCCTAAATGAAATCAATACCTTAACGGCATATGATTATGTGATTGTTAATGATAATATTGATGAGGCCACGGCAGATTTACAGGCTATTATTAATGCTGAAAAATGTCGTGTTGAGCGCAACAGCCGCATCCCACATCAATTTAGGGTGGAAAAGGAGAAAGAACATGATTCAACCGAGTATTGATGAATTGCTTGAAGAAGCAGACAGTAAATATTCCCTTGCCGTTATTGCTGCGAAACGCGCTCGAGAACTGGTGGACGGGGCGCCGCGTTTAACCGATGCACCGACCGATAAGAGCGTATCCATTGCGCTTTGTGAAATCGGCGAAGGGCATATTTCTTATCGCTTTAACGATGACAGCCATCTACATAAACCGGTAGAGGAGTAGTATAGATGAAGGTTATCCTAGCTGTCACAGGCGGTATAGCTGCGTATAAAACCCTACCTCTAACGAGTGCCTTAACCAAGGTCGGCTGTGATGTCCAGGTTGTGCTGACGGAGCATGCGCAAAAAATGGTTTTGCCCTTACCCTACGAAACCTTAACATCGCGGAAAGTGATCTCCGATATGTTTGATTCAAACGGAGAAGATGTATTGGCCCATATTAATTTGGCCCGCTGGGCAGATGTTCTTGTTGTCGCTCCGGCCACGGCAAATATTATCGCTAAGATGGCACACGGGATTGCAGACGATTTTTTATCGACCTTGCTGCTTGCTTATCGCGGCCCACTCTTGCTCGCTCCGGCGATGAACGACCAAATGTACACCCACCCGGCAACGCAGGAAAATTTGAAAATACTGACCTCCCGTGGCGTTCAACTGCTGGCACCAACTGAAGGGGCCTTGGCCTGTCGGACGGTCGGGATTGGTAAAATGATGGAACCGGAAGATATTTTAACAGAGATTTTGGCGTCAACAGTGCCAAAAACACTTAGCGGAAAACGCATTTTGGTGACTGCCGGTCCGACCCAGGAAAAAGTGGACCCGGTGCGTTATTTGAGCAACCACAGTTCCGGGAAAATGGGCTATGCTATTGCGCAAGCGGCCAAGAATGCAGGTGCATCCGTAACCCTGGTCAGCGGCCCGGTGCATATTCAGCCGCCGAAAGGCATTAAAACCATTCCCGTTGTCAGCACCTGCGACTTGCAAAAAGCCGTTTTGTCTGAATTTCCTCAGTGTGATGCATTAATCATGGCGGCGGCACCGTCAGATTATCGGCCGGCTGTCTATTTGGACAATAAAATGAAAAAAGCAAAAGAGGCTTTTTCCTTGGACTTGACGCGCAATCCGGATATTCTGTCATCGGTTGCCGATATTAAGCAAGCCCACCAGGTGGTGGTTGGATTTGCTGCTGAAAGCCAAAACGTTGAGGCTTACGCCAAAGATAAGCTCAAGAGGAAACGGCTGGATATGATTGTCGCGAACGATATCACTGCAGCGAATGCAGGCTTTGCCCGTGATGTGAACACGGTTACGGTCATTGAGCAGGATGGTAGGATAAGCGCTTTACCCACCATGAGCAAAGACCGTTTATCTGCAGAAATTATCCAACGTGTTGACAAATTACTAGAGAAACGACCAGACTAATATATAGATATATCCGACAAGCGGATAGGGAGGTTTCGTGTGAAAAAGTTTTTTACATCAGAATCGGTTACGGAAGGTCATCCAGATAAAATTGCCGATCAAATTTCAGATGCCATTTTAGACGCTATTTTGGCAAAAGATCCGAATGCGCGTGTGGCTTGTGAAACATTTTTGACCACCGGTATGGTGTTTATTTCCGGTGAAATCAGCACCAATTGTTACGTTGATATGCCTAAAATAGCCCGCGGTGTGATTCAAGATATTGGCTACAAGGATGCGCGACATGGTTTCGATTATAAAACGTCTGCCGTTATTACAGCCATAGGCGAACAATCTGCAGACATCGCTTTGGGCGTTGACCGTGCCTTAGAGGCCAAAGAAGGCACCATGAGTGATGCTGAGATTGAGGCCATCGGCGCAGGGGACCAGGGCATGATGTTTGGTTATGCTTCTGATGAAACGCCGGTGCTTATGCCCTTGCCAATTTATTTGGCGCATGCGTTGACCAGACGATTGACCGCTGTCCGCAAAGAAGAACTGCTGGATTATCTTTTGCCTGATGGGAAAAGTCAAGTGACTGTAGAATATGACGATGGCATTCCACGTCGTGTGGATACGGTGGTTATTTCGGCGCAACATACCGAGTCGGTTGCATTGGAAAAACTCCGCGAAGATATTATTAATGTGGTCATCAAAGAAGTGATTCCGCCGGCGCTTTTGGATGACGATACCCAGTACTTTATTAATCCGACCGGTCGGTTTGTTATTGGCGGACCGCAGGGGGATGCCGGCTTAACCGGTCGAAAAATTATTGTTGACACCTATGGTGGTATGGCTCGTCATGGTGGTGGTGCCTTATCCGGCAAAGACGGCACAAAAGTTGACCGGTCCGGGGCTTATGCGGCGCGCTATGTGGCAAAAAATATTGTCGCAGCCGGTTTGGCAAAACGTTGCGAAGTTCAGATTGCCTACGCCATCGGTGTGGCACGCCCGATGAGCGTTTTGGTTGAAACTTTCGGGACAGCAACCGTTGATGAAGAGCGGTTGGGGCAAGCGGTAATGCGGGTTTTTGACTTGCGGCCCGCTGCCATTATCCGCGATTTGGAGTTGCGCAAACCGATGTATCGCGCTTGTGCAGCCTATGGTCATTTTGGACGAGAAGATCTGGATTTGCCATGGGAAAGAACCGATCGCGCCGAGGCGTTAAAAGAAGTTTTAAAGGACTAAATGTAATGGATGCCGCCTTGCGGCATCTTTTTTTTAGAAAGGAGCACGGCGTATGTATGTAGAGGTGGTCTTGGATTTACCTTATCCACCGGGCGCCAAAACGTTTACCTACACAGTCCCGAAGAATTTAGAGGCGGATGTTTGTGTCGGCAAGCGCGTCGTGGTTCCTTATGGTAGGGGCAATAAAATAGAGCCGGCTTTCGTGGTTCAATGCACATCGGACATCAAGACATCTAGGGATCTTCAACTAAAAGCCATCGAGGATGTGGCAGATGAAGAGCCGGTTTTGAGTAAAGAACAGGTGACGCTCGGGCTTTGGACGGCGAAGCGCTTTCTCTCACCGATCTACCTGGTTTTTGCGGCGATGCTGCCAGCCCATCTAAAACAAAAACTAGAACAGGTATTGGTGCGCCTTACAGATACGGCTTCTGACCTGGATGGTGGCGAAGAAGAATTATGGACATTTTTAAAGACACCGAAAACGGTTCATCAATTGGATAAGGCCTTTAGCGATTGGCGTCATTCTGCAGAGATATTGGCATCCCAACAGTATATTCAATGGCGGTGGAGAACGCGTCCCTTAAAGGAAAAAAGGATTGCCGTTTACAGCAGTACGATTTTGAAGGATGAGGCATTTGCATCGCTTGAAAAAGAGCTTGCACGGGCACCGCGTCAATATGCGGTATTGTTGGCCCTGTTTGTAGATGGTCCTCAAACGGCAGGCGATTTACGTGAACGCTTTAATGGTATAGATCCGCGCTCAGCTTTAGACGCATTGATTGCCAAAGGGTATGTCTGTAAAGAAGAAAGTTTCCATAGAGCGGCGCTTATGACCGCCGATGCCTTTCATGAAAAAAAAGACGTGGCCCTCTCAGACGAACAAGAGGCTGCCATGTTGGCGATTAGGCAGGCCTTAAATGAGGCCCGCTTTGCTTCTTTTTTGCTACAGGGCATCACCGGTAGCGGAAAAACCGAGCTTTACTTACGGAGTGTTGAAAAAGTACTGGCCAAAGGTAAAACAGCCCTGGTTTTGGTTCCGGAAATATCCTTGACCGATCAAATGTTGGGGCGTTTTGCGGCTAAATTTTCTGAGGATATCGCCCTCTTGCATAGTCGTTTAACCGATAAAGACCGCTATCAACAATGGCAAGATATTCAAGCTGGTCACAGACGCATTGTCATAGGCACCCGAAGCGCGGTTTTTGCCCCCCTGAAAGAAATTGGGATTATTATTGTTGATGAAGGGCACGATGCTGCCTATAAACAAAGTGAGCCGGATCCGCGTTATCATGCGCATACGGTGGCGGAAAAGCGCGCACAAATCAACCAGGCAGTTTTCATTTCCGGCAGCGCAACCCCATCTGTAGACTTGACCTATCGTGCTGAAGCAGGAACCATTCGTCGCCTGTCCATGCATGAGCGGCCGGGTGGTGCAGTCTTGCCCAATATAATTGCTGCAGATATGCGAGATACAAGACAGACCTCATCCATGCTGGGGGGAAAATTAACCTCTGCTTTAGCGGAAGCCTTTTCCCGCGGTGAGCAGGCCCTGCTATATATGAACAGGCGCGGCTATTCAACAGCTTTAATTTGTGACGAGTGTGGTGAAGCTGTTCGCTGTCCCCACTGTGATGTGGCCTTGACTTACCACCAAGGGAAGAATATTTTGCGCTGTCATTATTGTGATTTTATCATCCGCCCGCCACAGGCCTGTCCTTCTTGTGGTGCGCAGGCCTTAAACTATAAGGGGGTTGGCACCGAACAGGTGCAACATATTTTTAAGGGCTTGTTTCCGGACCTTGTATCGGTTCGGTTGGATTCGGATACCGCGCGACAGCAAGGCGATATTTTGCGGCAAATGAAACAAGGCAAAGCCCAGGTCTTAATCGGGACTCAAATGATAGCCAAGGGCCTCGATTTTCCAAATATTACCTTAACCGGGATTATCAATGCGGATTTAGGCTTATATTTACCCGATTATCGTGCCGGGGAGCGGACTTTCCAAGAACTGACCCAGGTTGCCGGACGAACCGGCCGTGGGCATAAACCCGGTACCGTTATTTTGCAGACTAAGCTACCGGACCATCCGGTGATTCAGGCTGTTTTGGCCCAAGATTATGACATGTTTTATAAACATGAAATTCAGGTACGTAAGATGATAGGCTATCCGCCATTTTTTCATTTAATGCAAATCGTTATCAGCGCTGGTGATCGCGATAAGGCTTTGGAAGGCATCACAGAGCTAACGGAGAATTTACGTGCATTGATGCGGGAAGATCCGATAAGCGGTGCTTATTACGTTCCCTTTGCCAATGATGAATCGGCCTTAGGCAATCCGGCCCGTCAGGTAACTTTATTAGGGCCTAGTGCAGCGCCTTTGGAACGCATCCGCAATCGCTGGCGGTTTCAATTGATTTTAAAAGCGCCTTATTTGCCGACGTTGTTGACCGTCGGGACTTGGTGTAAAAATTACCGATTTTCCTCAAGAAAGAGTAAAAGTTTACGTCTGACGGTTGATGTTGATCCGGAAAATATTTTATAGTAGGTGACAGATAAGGAGGACGTATGGCCAGATATACTATTGTAACAGCAGGCGATCCGATTTTGAGAAAAACGGCAAGACCGGTTGATCAAGTAACGGATCGAACGCGTAAAATATTAAACGATATGGCAGATACCATGTATCACGCACAGGGTGTCGGTTTGGCAGCGCCGCAAGTGGGCATTTCAAAGCGTCTTATTGTCGTGGATGTAGGGGACGGCCTTTTACAGTTGGTAAATCCGGTGATAAGTGCTAAAGACGGGATTCAAGAAGGGCCGGAAGGGTGTTTGAGTGTTCCCGGCTTAAACGGCGTTGTTGTGCGCGCCAACCATGTTGTTGTTACCGCGCAAAATGAATACGGCCAGCCGGTCACCATTGACGCGGAAGGCTTTAAAGCACGCGCATTGCAGCATGAAATAGACCATCTGGAGGGTATTTTGTATACCGATAAAGCCAGCTCTGTGGAGCGTGTGGACTGATGCGGCTTATATTTATGGGGACACCCGACTTTGCCGTAACCATTTTAAAGGCTGTTTGCGAAACGGAGCATGAAGTGGTTGCCGTCTATACACAGCCGGATCGCCGGTCGGGTCGTGGCAAAAAAATGCTGGCCCCGGATGTTAAAGTTTTTGCAGAAAGTCGAGGCTTGCCTGTTTTTCAGCCGGACAACCTGCATGATGCAGAGGCTTTTCAAACCTTTCGTGACTTGCACGCCGATGCTGCTGTTGTGGCTGCTTATGGTAAAATTTTACCACCGGCATGGCTGGAGGCCTTGCCTAAAGGTTGTATCAACGTTCATGCCTCCTTGTTGCCAACCTATCGGGGGGCGGCACCGATTCAATGGGCAGTGCGCAATGGAGATGCAGAAAGTGGCATCAGCTTGATGCACATGGAAGAAGGAATGGATACCGGGGGCATTTACGTCCAGGAGCCACTTGCCTTAAACCCTGATGAAGATAGCGATGCTTTATTCAAACGCATGGCTTTATTAGGCGGAGAAAGCATTAAAAAATACTTAACGCCTATTTTAACTGGAGATCTATTGCCGGTCCCGCAAGATGAGGAGAAGGCATCTTATGCGCCGAAATTCGAGCGACAAGATGAAGAGATCAATTGGTCCGATACGGCAGAAAATATTGTGCGACTGAACTTGGCCTTTGGTAAGAGTGTCGGCACTTATAGCTTTTTGGATGGCAAACGTTTGAAGATAAAAGAGATGACGGTATCTGCTGAGAGCGATATCGGTAAGGCACCGGGGACGGTACTGAAAACCAGTAAAGACAAGATTGTTGTGCAGGCGAGAGAAGGGGCCGTCTGTTTATTGACGGTCCAACCGGCAGGTAAAAAAGCAATGCCGATTCACGCCTACCTCAATGGTGCAAAGGTGCAGGTCGGCGATCAGTTTAATCGTTCCGATGTAAAAAAATAGAGAGGTGATCAAATGTATTTTGATGTAACGTTCATACTTTTGATTCCATGTATCATTTTGGGGGTTTACGCGCAAAGCAAGGTTTCCAGGACCTATCATAAATACAACAGTGTTCCGAACTTGCAAGGTTATACCGGGATGGATGTTGCTCGCAAAATGTTGGATGACAATGGCCTTTATAATGTGACCATCAGTCAAATCGGCGGCGAGCTGAGCGATCATTACGATCCGCGCGCCCAAGAAGTTCGCCTGTCTTATGATGTCTACTATGGGGATTCTATTTCTGCCGTAGGAATTGCCGCGCATGAGGTGGGCCATGCCATTCAGCATGCCAAGGGTTATTTTCCCTTGCGTATTCGTAATATGGTCATCCCCATGACAAATTTCGGTAGTTTTTTATACTTGCCTTTGCTGATTCTTGGCATTGTGCTCAGTTCAACACCGCTCATTCGCTGGGGTATTCTGCTCTTTACGCTGATTGTATTTTTCCAAGTCATTACCTTGCCGGTAGAATTTAACGCGTCACATCGCGCTATTATGACCCTTGGTGGAGAGGGAATCTTACAAGCTGATGAATTGACTGGTGCCAAGTCTGTGTTGGGTGCCGCTGCATTGACCTATGTCGCTGCAGCTGTAACGGCTATCTTTCAATTACTGCGTTTAATTCTCATTTTTGGAGGTGGCCGCAGTGACTGAGCATTTTGCGCGGGATATTGCGGTGCAGGTGCTCTATGCTGTTGATGTGGAGGGGGCTTATACCAATCTTGAATTGGATAAAGCCCTTTTTTCTTGTGACCTTCCGACACAGGACAAGGGACTCATCACCGAGCTGGTTTATGGCACAGTGACCTACCGGGATCACCTGGACTTTGTTTTACAAAATTACAGCAACAAACCCGTCAAAAAAATGGACGGCTTGACCCGTCAAATACTGCGCATGGCTTTTTATCAGCTGCTCTTTTTAGACCGGATTCCAGCGCATGCGGCGGTAAATGAAGCCGTTAATACGGCTAAACGGCTGCAAAATAAACACCAACGGTCAGATAAATTTATCAATGCTATTCTGCGCCGTTATCTGGCGGATGAGGGCCCAATTCAATGGCCGGATAGGCGAAAGAATACAGCCGGCTACTTTGCCAAGTATTACAGCTTTCCGCAATGGATGGTGGATACATGGCTGAAAGAATATGGCAAGGCAGGAGCAGAGCAATTCTGCCAATATATGAATGCGAAGGCCCCCTTAGTGGCTCGTGTGAACACCTTGCGGGTATCCCGGGAGCAATTAATTGACAACTTGGCAAAAGAAAATATTTCTGCCATACCTCTTGACGCGATTCCGGAAGCACTTGTTTTACAAACGCCCGGGTCTCTACGTGATATCAAGGCCTTTCAAGAAGGAAAGTTTATCATCCAGGATACATCTTCTATGCTGGTGGCGCACGCGCTGTCACCTCAAGCGCATGACCGCATTGCAGATCTGTGCGCGGCACCGGGCGGAAAGACTACCCATATTGCGGCATTGATGCAAGATAAGGGCCGTGTGGATGCCTTTGATTTGCACGCTCACCGGGTTCAATTGATTCAGGAAAATGCTCGACGCCTGGGCATTACCTGTATTGAGGCCTCTGTACAGGATGGCACTCAATTTTTACCTGATGTGCCGTATGACCGTGTGCTTGTGGACGCCCCCTGCTCTGGCTTGGGGGTTCTGAACCGGCGGCCGGATGCACGCTGGCACCGTAGACGTCAACAGATTCCAGACTTAGTAGCCTTGCAAGGCCAACTGCTGGATCGGGCAGCAGAGGCTGTGAAGCCGGGTGGTATCTTGCTGTACAGCACCTGCACAACGCTTCGTGCTGAAAATGAAGACCAGACTGAGGCGTTTTTAGCGCGCCACCCTGAATTTATTCCTGAGCCGCTTCCTAAGCTTCTGAGCCCCTTCCTGTCCGAGGAAGGAGCAAGCGATTGTCGAATTATTCCGCAACGTGATCAGATGGATGGTTTTTACCTGGCGAAATTTAGAAAGGGCAATGAGCATGGCTGATTTGAGAAACCTGTCCTTCGCGGAACTAGCCGCACTACTGGCCACTTACGGAGAACCGTCTTTTCGCGCCAAACAACTATTTGCCTGGCTGCACAACCGGCAGATCAATGACCTGGCGGAAGCCCATAACATCAGTCACAGGCTAGTAGAGCGTCTTACAGAAGACGGCTATGGCATCCACCCACCACACTGCATGCGCCGGCAAGTCTCAAAAGATGGAACGGAAAAATATCTTCTTGAGTTGGAAGACGGGCTGCTCATTGAATGTGTCTTAATGAAATACCGTGGAGATTACAGCAAGCAGCGCAACACCTTATGTGTTTCCAGTCAAGTGGGCTGTGCCATGGGCTGCTCTTTCTGTGCCACTGGAACCTTGGGCTTTTCTCGCCAGCTGTCGGTGGCGGAAATTTTGGGACAAGTTTATGCCAGCAACGCTTTATTAAAAGAGGATGCTGAACCCATGCAGGTGCGCAACCTTGTGTTCATGGGCATGGGCGAACCCTTTGCCAATTTTGATGCGGTTATGAAGGCCATTGAGATTCTTTGCGATAAACGCGGCGCAGATATGGCACAACGCCGGATGACCATTTCCACTTGTGGCCTGGTGCCTGAAATCAAGCGCTTTGCTGATTTGCAAACAGATATCGGTTTGGCCATTTCTTTACATGCCTCCAATGACGAGACACGCCAAGCCTTGATGCCTGTTGACAAAACCTATCCGCTGGCTGACCTAATGGAGGCCTGCCACTACTATTGTAATAAAACCGGTCGGCGCATTAGTTTTGAATATGCTCTGATCGCCGGTGTCAATGACGGGAAAAAAGAAGTTTCCGAATTGGTCCATCTGGTTAAGGGCATTGATTGCCATTTTAACATTATTCCGGTGAATCCGGTTTCCGGGAAAAATTTTTCAAAGCCGAGCGTTCAGGCATCTCGTGCCTTCCAACAAAAACTGACCGCCCACGGACTCCTAGCCAGTATCCGCGAAGAAAAAGGCGCTGATATTGATGGTGCATGCGGTCAATTAAAGGCCAATTATTTAAAGCCCCTATCGTCATAGTTTAGAAAAAAGAGGTGAGACAATGATTGCTTTGCAAGGAACGAACTTAAGCCATGCCTATATTGTAGAGCCCACTTTTGAACACTTGTCTTTTGCCATTCAAGCAGGTGAAAAGATTGGCTTGATTGGCCCTAACGGGGCTGGGAAAACCACCCTTTTTAAATGTCTCACCGGAGAACTTGCCCTTGAATCGGGGCAAATCAGCCTTGCGCGCGATTGCAGCATGGGCTATTTAGAGCAACGCATTGACTTCAAATCCAATACCAGCCTACTGGACAGCATGATGGCGGTCTTTGAAGATGTTCTGGCCATGCGGCAGCGAATGAGCGCCTTAGAGCACGATATGAGTGCCGCTTCGGAAGACAAGCTGGCGGCAATCTATGAGACCTATGCTGAATTGACGCATGAATACGAACGATTGGGTGGCTATAGCGTTGAGAGTCGGGTTAAAGGGGTTGTGCAGGGGCTTGGTTTTTCTGAAGCGGATTACGACCGTCCCTTGGATACCTTCAGTGGTGGGGAACGCACGCGCTTGGAGTTGGCGGCACTATTGGTGCGGGAACCGGATATTCTGCTTCTCGATGAGCCGACCAACCATTTGGATTTGAATGCCTTAGAATGGTTGGAAACCTATCTAAAAAATTATCGTGGCAGCTTGTTGCTGATCAGTCACGACAGATATTTCTTAGATCAAGTGGTGACGCGCATTTTAGAGCTGGATCATGGCGTATTAACGTCCTATACGGGAAATTATTCTCGTTACTTGCTGTTGAAAGCCGAAGCAGAGGCAGCGCAAGAGAAGGCTTTTGCCAGTCAACAGAGAATGCTGGCAAAAGAACAAGCCTATATTGAAAAGAACCGCGCCGGCCGCATGGCCAAGCAAGCCCGGGGTCGTGAAAAGAAGCTGGCCCGGATAGAGCTTATCAATAACGTTCAAAGCCAAAAAAAGGCGCATTTGCGTCAATTTGATGTGGATACATCTGCTAAAATCGTACTGGATATTCAAGACCTCTCTAAAAGCTTCGGAGCCGAGACGGTCTTTCATGATTTAAACCTAACGGTTTTTCGCCAGGACCGTATTGGCATTATAGGGCCAAACGGTTGCGGAAAATCAACCCTACTCAAGACCATTATCGGTCAGTTGCCGGCAGATGGTGGGGATGTCGCTTTTGGCTCTCGTGTGCAATGGGCTTATTATGATCAAGAGCAATCGCGATTGAATTTTGACAGTACGGTTTTAGATCAAGTTTTGTACAATAGCTACCTGGACTTGCCGGAATCTCGAGCAGAGTTGGCAAAAATGCTTTTCACGGAAAATGACTGGGAAAAGCGCGTTGGCAGTTTATCCGGTGGCGAAAAAGCCCGTTTATCTTTGCTGATGCTTTTGTTGGAACAGCCGAACTTTATCATTATGGACGAACCAACCAATCATTTGGACATTGCGTCCAAGCGGATTATGGAAGACTATTTGCAAACGTATAAGGGGACCCTGCTAATTGTCAGCCATGACCGGTATTTTTTGGACCAAGTTACGGAAAAAACCTGGGCCTTTGAAAATCAGGGCATCCAAATCTACTATGGCAACTATTCTTATTATCGTGAAAAAAAAGCTGAACAGCGTGAAATGGAGGCCTTAAAAAAGATCTCGCTAACCGCTCCGGATGCTCCGCACCAGCAAAGCTCGCCCACAGCGAAGACGACCAAGCGTAATATCAGTAAGAGTAAGCTGCGTAAAACGATTGCAGATTGTGAACTGGCCATTGCAGAAAAGGAAGCCGCTTTAGCAGATGCGGAAGAAGCCATCTTGACGGCGGCAAAAGATTATACGGAAGACGCTTTGGCCACCTATGAGGCACATGTGCAGCAAAAGGAGCGGCTGGAAGCTGAATTGGAAGAATTATACCAAACCTGGAGCCACTCGAGCGATTTACTGGAGGAACTGACCCATGAATAAGGTAGAGTTGTTGGCGCCGGCCGGTGATTTATCTTGTCTAAAAACTGCGATTAACCTTGGGGCTGATGCGGTCTATTTTGGCGCCCAGGCCTTTAGTGCAAGAGCCTATGCAAAAAACTTTTCGCCGGAAGACATTCGAGAGGGCATTGCCTACGCCCATCATTACGGCTCTAAGGCCTACTGCGCCTTCAATACCATTTTATTTAACGATGAATTGGCAGAAGCCTTGGCCACCGTATACGATTTGTACGATATGGGTATTGATGCCTTGATTATTCAGGACCTGGGATTGGCTGAGCTTTTGCGCTCCGAATTACCGGAATTGGCGCTACATGGCTCTACCCAAATGGTGATCCACAACCCGGAGGGGGCGCGTCAACTGGCTGACTTGGGGTTTGAACGGGTGGTCCTGGCTAGAGAGTGTACCCTTCAAGATATCCAGGCCATCCATGCTGCAACGCCAATCGAATTGGAAGTCTTTATTCACGGAGCCCTTTGCATGGGGTATTCTGGCAATTGCCTGATGAGCAGTTTCTGTGGCGGGCGAAGCGGTAATCGTGGTGCCTGTGCTCAGCCTTGTCGGCAAATGTATCGCTTAACTGATGACAAAAATGGCTTGTTGTCAGAAGGGCATTTGTTGAGCATGAAAGATTTATGCACCTTGCCACAAGTCCCCCAGTTGCTTGAACTGGGCATTACTTCTCTTAAAATTGAAGGGCGCATGAAGAAAGAAGCTTATATTGCTTCGACGGTCGGCGCTTACCGCAAGCAGATTGACGCCTGCCTGGCGCACAAGCCACTCAGCAAGAAACAATTGAATGCAGAAATTGACAGCATGGCACAAATCTACAATCGTGGCGGGTTTACGCAAGGCTATATCGGTCAGGCAGACAAGCAAGACCTGCTCAGCACCAAATTGGCCAATCACAAGGGGATTCCTTTGGGGCAGGTGAAAAGCGTTCAGAGTGGAGAAATGATCGTTAACTTGCAGGTGCCGGTGGCCTTAGGTGACGGATATGTGCTGCTTGACGCAGATGACAATGTGCTGTCCGGGGGATATATAAACGCCTTAAAGTCTTCAGGCAAGCCGGTACGCGGGGCAAGGGTTGGACAAACGGTTTCTATTCCGCTGCAGTTGAAAAAAGCACCGACAGGACCGGTTAAGCTTTTTAAGAGTTATGACAACAGTTTGGTAAAGGAGCTGGCACGACGGGAAAAATTGCTGCCACCAAGAAAATCGGTCTTGGATATTTATCTGTTTGCCAATATTGGAGAAAAGCTAACGGCTCAAGTGATGGTCTCAGATCAAGAAATGCCCATCACTGTAGAAGATGATTATATTGTACAGGAAGCCACCGGCAAGGCCCTTGAATTGGACGTCATTCGTCAGCAGATGGACCGGTTGGGCGGAACGCGTTTTTCCTTGGGCGCAGTTGAAGTAGAGGCTGACGGAGACATTTTCATTCCTGTCAGTGTTTTAAATCGCCTGCGGCGGGCTGCTGTTGCAGCCTGCAGTGAAGTAGCATCTTCCGAACCAAAGCGTGGTCAAGAAACATTTATGGACGGTGCTTTCGCCTACTTAGATGCCATTGCACCACAAATTAAATTGTGGCCAAAGCCAAAATTATCAGTGGCTGTAGGCACGCCCGGTCAAGCGCATTTGGCGATTCAAAACGGGGCCGACCATATTATTATTAAATGCTCCGCCTTACCAGGCGCATTTAACTGGCAGGAGCAAGACATCCAGTCATTGCTGGAACAAGGCTGTGAGCTAAGCGCTCAGGAAGGACCGATTGTTATGCAGGCGCACCAAGCAGAGTCTGACTGGCGCTTGCGTCAACTGGCGCAATGGGGTGTTGAAACCTGCTATATCAGTAATATTTCTCAGAGCCGGATGGATCAAGTATATGATATGATAAAGGGAGATTATCCGCTGAACATTACCAATGACGCAGATGTGCATTTTTGGATGCAGCGCGGCCTTTCAGCCTTAACCCTGTCGCCTGAACTCAGTGCTGACCAAATCAATGACCTGTCGGCTGTAGGCAACATCCCTTTGGAGATAATTGTCGCAGGTCGGTACCCCCTTCTGCAGAGCGCATATGGTGACCTGGCACCGCAATCGCTGGCGGAAACCGATGCAAGGCGGCGGTTAAAGCAAGGAAGCGGCGCGTTTTTCCCTGTCTCTGAAAACAGCTACGGCGACCTTCTGGTCTTAAACGGACGCCTGCTGTCGCTGTATGAACATATAGATCTTTTGTCGTCATTGTCGCTGGATGCATGGCGTATTGAAGGCGCTTACTTATCCGATACAGACCTGTCCGACCTGGTTCGCGTATTTGCCAATGCGCTGAATCAATATGATGCAGGAAAATCCATTTACAATCCGACTGATGCCGCTCTCCTGTCGGCCTTGACCCAGGAAGCGCCGGCTGATGAACAATTTATGCGAGGAGTGTTTCAATGAGTGGATCTGCTGCTTTAGCGGATGAAAAGACATTACGAAAACTGGATTATTTTAAAATCACCTCCCTTCTTGAAAAAGAATGCTTATCTCAACTGGGAAAAAATGCTGCCGGCGAATTGCGTCCCATAACATCAGCGCATTTCATTTCTTTATTGCAGCAGGAAAGCAAAGAGGCCTTGTGGCTTTTAGAAGTTGATGGCGATATTCCCCTAGGCGGCATTCATGACATTACAGAATTGCTTAAGTCGGTTAAGGTCGGCGCCGTCATTGATGGGGCGTCGTTTTTGCGCATCTATACGGTTCTTTATGCAACAAAACGGTTAAAAAGATTTCTAACTGAAAAATACAGTTCATCCCAAATTCCTGCCTTGGCAGATTGGGCAGTGAGTTTGCGCGTATTTGAAACGCTTGAAAAAAGTATTCAACGGAAAATAGGCGATGATGGTGAAGTCCTGGACCATGCGTCTGATAAATTGGCGACCATTCGGCAAAAAAAATCCGCCTTACGTCAGCAGGTTCGCAATCAAATGGATCACATGCTCCACAGTCGTCAGTATGAAGACTATTTTCAAGACCATATTTTAACCATCCGTAACGAACGTTTTGTTTTTGCCATAAAATCCGCCTACCGGTCAAAGATGCCCGGTATTATTCACGATCAAAGTGCCAGCGGGGCAACTTTATTCATTGAGCCCTTGTCCTTGGTTGAAAAAAATAACACGGTGGCCGCCCTTGAAGCAGCTGATAAAGAAGAAGTTTTACGGATTTTATCTGAAATGGCCGACCTGCTCAGGCCCTATGTCTCAGATTTAATGAAAAATCTGGACATTTTAGGTCACTTGGACTTAACTTTTGCCAAGGCGCGTTTGGCATTAAAAATGAAAGCTGTATCACCAAGCATTTCTGAAGGCGCATCTTTTACATTTTATCAGGCGAGGCACCCGCTTTTGGCGCCTGAAACGGTCGTCCCCATTGATGTAGGGTTAGGAGAAGAGCGACAGGCCCTGGTCATTACCGGTCCCAATACAGGCGGGAAGACTTTAACGCTCAAAACGGCCGGCCTGCTGATTTTAATGCACCAGTCGGGTATGGCCATCCCGGTGCGTGAAGATAGTCAAATCGGTATTTTTCGTCGGATTTATGCGGATATCGGCGATGAACAGAGCATTGAACAATCGCTCAGCACCTTTTCGGCGCACCTGACAAATATTTGCCAAATTTTGCCCGAACTGGGGCCGGATACCTTGGTCCTTTACGATGAGCTTGGTGCCGGGACAGATCCATCGGAAGGGGCCTCTTTGGCCATCGCCATTTTGGAAGAATCGCTTTCAAGAGGCAGCCGTATTTTGGCAACGACCCATTACAGTCGTTTAAAACGTTTTGCCTACCACTGGCCGGGTGTGAGCAATGCCAGTGTGGAATTTGACGTTGAAACCTTGCAGCCCACCTATCGGCTCTTAATCGGTGTACCGGGCAACAGCAATGCTTTCGCCATTGCTGAGCGCATTGGTTTAAATCCAGCGGTCATTCACCGGGCCGTGGAACTCTCTGAAGAAGCCGAAAATGAAACGGAGCGCATGATCAAAAACTTGCAAAACGAACAATTGCGGACTGCCGAACTGGAACGGGAGCTGCATGAGCGCTCACAACTTCTAAAAGCAGAAGCGGAGAAGCTATCGCAAAAAGAAATGTCGCTCCTTCAACAGGAAGAAGCCATGCTGGCACACAGCAAAGACAAGGCCGCCAAAATTCTCAGTGAGGCGCGTGCTGAAGCGGATGTGATCGAACAGGAACTCCGCCGCTTGCGTAAGGACGCCTCTCAAGAAGGGGTTAGCCAAGTTCGGAACCTGCGCAAACGTGCGGCAAAAGGTGCCGCGGCTTTGCGAACCAAAAAAGAGATTTCGACCCATAAACCGCTCACCCTTGATGAAATCAGCCTTGGTCAAGAGGTTTTTTTACCTAAGTTTTCTCAATCTGCGACCGTTTTGGCCTTACCGGATAAAAAAGGCGATCTTCTGGTGCAAGCCGGTCCAATGAAATTAAATGTTAACGTAAAAGATTTAACCCATGCTGGCGGGCAAGGAAAAAACCGTCAAAACTTGCGTCCCAAACAGTCTGCCGGGAAAAAAGTCAAAGCTGTTTCTACCGAGCTTGATCTACGCGGTCAATATCCGGAAGACGGCGTTGCTTTAATGGATAAATATTTAGATCAAGCGGTTATGAACAATTTAAATGAAGTCACCGTCATTCACGGCAAAGGCACCGGAATACTACGACAAGCGGTGCAAACGGCCTTAAAGGAGAATCGTCAAGTTAAATCTTTTCGGCTTGGTGATTTTAACGAAGGCGGAGACGGGGTTACCATTGTTCGCTTAAAGTAGGAGGATTTATGATAGGCACAACACCGATGTTTAAACAGTACCATGCCATCAAAGCTGATCATAAGGATGCCATCCTTTTTTTTAGAATGGGCGATTTTTATGAGATGTTCGGTGATGATGCAAAAACGGCCAGTGACATTCTGGGACTGGCCCTAACCGCACGTGATGGCGGCAAGGTTAAAGTACCGATGTGTGGTGTGCCGTTTCACTCCGCTGATGCTTATATAGCCACCTTGGTCAATGCCGGGCATAAGGTGGCCATCTGTGAACAGGTGGAAGACCCTAAGGAGGCAAAAGGGTTGGTCCGGCGGGATGTCATCCGGGTCATTACACCGGGCGTTGTTTTGGACGATCAAATGCTGGCAAAAGACCATAATTATATCGCTTCTCTGGCTTCAATCGGCAAAAAATACAGTTTTGCCATTGCTGATGCGTCAACCGGCCAATTTTTTGCGCTATACCCGACCGATCAAAAGACCGCCTTGGATGAATTGGAGCGCTATCATCCGGTTGAAGTAATTTATAATGATGCACAGAGTGATATGTTGCCAAGGGTAAAAGATATTCTTGGGGAGTCGGGCATTCAATATAATGGCCATTATGCTTTTGCTTTTCGGCTGGATGAAGCGGAAGCCTATTTGAAAAAGCATTTTGCGGTGAACAGCTTAGATGTTTACGGCTATGATGACAGCGCCCAAGAAGGAGCGGCTATTGCTGCAGCCGGCGCGTTATTAAATTATATTGAAACCATGCAGAGGAGTAAGGCGACCAATATCGGCCGGTTTTATATAACGCATATCAATGATTACATGGTTATAGACCGCGCCACTCGCTACAATTTAGAATTGGAACAAGCCCTGGTCTTTAATGACGGCTCAGCGAGCCTTTTGGATATTTTAGACCATACAAAAACCGCTTTTGGCCGCCGACAGTTGCGCCAGTGGCTGGAGCATCCCCTGACCAAGCGTAAAGACATTGAAAAGCGATTGGAAGCGACAGATGAGCTGTTCCAGGCGCATCATATTCGTGAACTTCTAGGAGATCGGCTTGGTCATATCATGGATATGGAGCGGATTACATCTAGGATTTCCTATCAAACCGCCAATGCAAAAGATTTGTTGTCTTTGAAGCAGTCGCTGGAACAACTTCCGGAAATCAAAGAGATTATAGCGGGGCTGTCCGCTGAGACATTTACGAGTATTTATCAAACCTTTGATCCCTTGCAAGATATTCGCGCCTTGCTTGAGCGGGCCATTTCGCCTGAAGCGCCCTTTTCTTTACGGGACGGTGGCATTATTCGTGATGGCTATCATGATGAAGTGGACCAATTGCGGCAAATGGTCGGTGCCGGTGAAAACTGGCTGACGGATTTTATTGAGCAAGAACGGGCACGAACCGATATAAAAAATTTGAAAATCGGTTATAACAAGGTGTTCGGCTATTATATTGAGATTACCAAGAGCCAACTGGAAAAGGCCCCAACAGATTATGAGCGGAAACAAACATTGGCCAATTCAGAGCGATATATCACACCGGCATTAAAAGACATGGAAGCCCGGATGTTGGGGGCAAATGATCGGTTGAAGGCATTAGAATATGACCTTTTTGTTGATTTGCGTAGCCAGTTGGCCGCCCATATTAAGCGCATTTTAAACACCAGCCGACTTCTGGCTGTTTTAGATGTTCATGCTGCCTTGGCCACCTGTGCCATTGTCAATCGCTATACGCGGCCGGAGCCTCTGGAAAAAGGGTTTGACGTTACAAACCTGCGCCATCCGATGGTTGAGTTGGCAGTCGGCGCCGGGAATTACGTTGCCAATGCGGTCGAATTCGATCCAGAAACATCGCGGTTTATTCTCCTAACCGGGCCCAATATGAGCGGTAAAAGCACTTATTGTCGGAGCATTGCCATTGCGGCCATCATGATGCAGATCGGGTCCTTTGTACCGGCGGACTCGGCACGTATGGCGGTTGTCGACCGGGTTTTTGCGCGGATTGGAGCCAGTGATCAATTGTCGCGTGGCCAAAGTACCTTCATGGTTGAGATGAATGAGGTTTCTAATATTTTAAACCATGCCACTGAACACTCGCTTATTGTATTGGATGAAGTTGGTCGTGGAACCAGCACCTATGATGGCCTATCCATCGCTTATGCAATAGTCCGTTATATTAATACGCGTATTCGCGCCATGACTATTTTTGCGACCCACTATCACGAATTAACTGTTTTGGCGGATGAAGAGGGGATTGTTAACCGCTCCGTTGCCGTGGATGACATGGGTACAGATATTGTGTTTCGACACACGATTATTGAAGGGCCTGCCAGTAAAAGTTACGGGATTCATGTCGGCAAGATGGCCGGTTTGCCGTCAGAGCTGATTGCCATGGCGGAAAATACGCTCAATACCTTAGAGCAGGCAGAGCATGTTGATTTAAATAAAGTTGATGATGGGGATATTTATCGGCGTGAACGGACTTTGGACTTGGAACGTTTTGTTCAATCCATGGCCGATTGGGATCTTGACGACCTGGCCATTGGCGATTTATTAAATCAAGCTATCAAATGGAAAAAAGAAGCCTTAACACTGACGGATCATAAGATACTATAGAAAGGCTGATTGTATGGGGCAAATTCGCATTCTCAGCACACAAATTGCCAATAAAATAGCTGCTGGCGAGGTCATTGAACGACCGGTATCCGTGGTAAAGGAACTTTTGGAAAATGCAATTGATGCCGGTGCCGATACCATTGAAATAAAATTACTGGGTGGGGGCTTGCGCCTTATTCAAGTGACGGATAACGGTTGCGGTATGGTTAAAGAAGACTTACCGCTGGCTTTTGAGCGTCATGCTACGAGTAAAATAAAAGATTTTAACGATTTATTCGCCTTGCACAGTTTTGGCTTTCGCGGCGAAGCCTTGGCCAGCATTGCAACGGTTAGCCAGGTCAATATCACCAGCGGTGTCGATAAAAAAGAAACCGCCTGGCAATATACACCTGCAGCGGAGCAGGAGGAAAGATTTGAACCCTCAGCCCCCCGACAGGGAACTCAGCTGGAGGTTCGTAATCTTTTTTATAATGTCCCGGCGCGGCGCAAGTTTGTAAAATCGGAAGCCTATGAGTTTGGCCTTGTGGCGGAATTATTCAGCGTATATGCAACCGCATATCCGACCATTACCCTGATGTTGTGGCATAACGACCAGCTTATTTACACGACGGTCGGTCGTGATTCGGCTGAAGACCGTTTTGTCTATTTTCGCAGCTCTGATTTGAGCGGTCACCTCTTGCATTTACAGCCAACAGAACTTGCCCCGGGCATCCAGGCTGAAGCTTGGATGAGTGATGCCACCGTTACGCGTAAAAACCGTAAAGAAATGACGATTTTTGTCAATGGGCGGTGGGTAAAAAATCGTGACATCAATACCTTGATCGAGAATGCTTACCACACTTATATACCTAGTGGCCGTTTTCCGTCTGTTCTGCTGAAGCTTTCTGTCCCGGCGGATGTTTTAGATGTTAATATTCATCCGGCCAAGACAACTGTAAAAATTGCCCATCCGGGGCTATGGCAGACACAGTTGGAAGATGCTATCCGGGATGTCATCTGGCAGGACCATGTCGCCTTGGCCTTTACACCTGCCGCCATGGCTTCTGATGAGAAAAATGGTGCGAGGGAAACCGGAGAAGAGGCTGACGGGTCTTTGCAAGACTTGTTATCAGCTGAAACTGATATCAGCTCGATGGGTGGGCATACTTTTCCGATGCCTCAACGCCTTTCATTCACCGCACCTGATGAAGCTATAATGCCGGCTCCGGCAGACGATGAGAAGCCAAGGCAAGTAGCGGACCAAGCATATCCTTATCAGCTGGAGTCAAATTTACAGGAAGCGGTTCTTGGAGCAGCCGAGGCGGCAAAGGACCAATCTGCAACGCGTGGATTTTTAAGCAGCTCCTTGGACGCTGCACTTGATGACCCCTTATCGGTCGGTGAGCTGGCGTCTCTACAAGTGATTGGTCAACTGAACAATACCTTTATTTTGGCTCAAAATAAGAACGCTCTATACATCATTGATCAACATACCTGCCATGAACGCATCCTCTATGACAGCCTCATGCAAGTAGAGCGGACACAAGATGTCTCTGCCCAGCGTCTTTTACATCCTTTTCAGCTGTCCTTAACCCCGGCACAAAAAGAAACGGCCAACCGGGCTATTTTGGTCCTGAGGGATATGGGCATCATTATTGAAATTGACGAGGACGACCACTATAATATTATCGCCTTGCCCGCAACTCTGGTGCAAGTTCCCAATATACAGGGTTTTATTTTAGATATATTGGCCCTCTTTGAAGATAAGCCCCGCCTTACTTTGGCCGAGTTGCGGGAAGAGTTATTGACCACTCGTGCCTGCAAGTCGGCGGTGAAGGCAAATTGGCCCTTAAGTCATGCAGAACAACACGCGCTGATACAGAGTTTATCAAAACTCTCAACCCCTAAGACATGTCCTCATGGGCGGCCAATATTTATTGAAATCAGCATGAACGAACTCTATCGATTTTTTAAACGCGGTAGTTTTACGGCAAAACCGTAAAGGAGAGCATATGCAAAAGTTATTGGTTCTGGTGGGACCAACAGCCAGCGGCAAGACAGATTTAAGCATTCGTGTGGCCCAGGCCTTAGATGCCGAAATAATATCCGGCGATTCTATGCAAATTTATCGAGGAATGGCCATTAGTACGGCGCAGCCATCGATAGAAGAAATGTGTGGCATTCCTCATTACGGCATCGCTGAACGAGAACCGACCCAAGCTTATTCGGCAGCTCAGTTTCAAAAGGCAGCGCGGCAGCACATTAGAGAAATTGCCGAGCGCCACAAAGTGCCTTTTGTCGTGGGGGGGACCGGACTGTATGTCAACGGGCTTATTTATGATTTTCAGTTTGCCGATACCGATGCCCATTATCGGAGTGAGGCGGAAAATTACATAAAGTGTCATGGCTTGCAAGCCGCCGTTGACCTTTTACAAGACCAGGCGTCCGAATTGATGGTCGGTGTAGAGCCAACCGATGAACGGCGTGTTACCCGTGCCTTGGAATTGCTATATTTACGGCAAGTGGACACGGCTCAACATCGTATGACAGAGAGGTACGCCTACAGCCCTTATGACTTGCACTTTTTTTGTTTAACGATGGATAGGGCGCGTCTTTATGAGCGGATTAATGCGCGGGTAGATCAAATGATGGCGCAAGGTCTTTTGGCTGAAGTGAAGGCAATACGGGCCTTGGGCTTACCGTCGGATACGCCGGCCATGCGGGCGATTGGGGTTAAAGAGTTTATCCCCTATTTTAACGGTGATATTGGCTTAGAAGAAGCGGTGCGAACGGTCAAAAAAAATACGCGCCGATTTGCCAAACGCCAATTAACCTGGTTCCGTCGCGATCCTAATTTACAGTGGATTGATCTGGACCAGGTCAGTCGGGAGGAAGCTGCTCAATTAATTGTTGAGGCCTATCAAGCTGAGCGATAATATTTTTAGATATAAAAACTTTTCATTATCGTCAAGGCATGATAAAATAGATTAGATATTGTATTTTATTGATATGGAGGTGACGTCCGTGACAAGAAAAAAAACGCTTGATCGATCAAATATTGTCTTGCGCGTTTTAAGCGGTCTAGTGCTAATTGTTTTAGCTGGATATATGATTTGGATTTTAGCGCGAGGGGCCGGTGTTCATCCCTCTAATTTAGGGGAAGAGTTGGGCGTTCTCGGTGCATTCTTTTATCGTGTGATTCATTCGTTGGCCGGTTCTGGCGGATGGCTTGTTCCTATTTTAGTCGGTGCTGCCGGCGTTCATTTGAGCATTCCGAGATTTTCGCCGAACCGCCGTCAAGTGATTGCTTTTATCGGCATTGCGGTCCTGTTTTTAGGCATGAAACACTTAAACATTGAACCGGAAAAAAGTTTTGCCTATGGAAGAGATGGCATTGGCGGTGGGTTGATTGGCGCGCTTGTGTCATTTTTGTTCGTCAAGTTATTTGGGGCAACAGGTACCCGCTTTATCATGCTGGCAGGTATGGTTTTGTTTTTATATTACGGCTCTAATGGTAAATTGTTGGTTTGGTTGGCATTATTGGCGCAAAATGCCCGCCCTGCTCTGGCGCGATTTGTTCAACAGTTTAAGCATTTCGTGTTTGTGGACGATCAGTCTGGTCTGCCAGAGAAGAAGGATGAGGGTTTATTCGCCAAAATGCGTCAGCGCCTGCCCAAGCGAGAACATGCATCACAAATTGATAAAGCAGGTGATGTCAAGGCTCTGCCCAAAAAGGCTTCTGCAAAGAAAAAAATTACCATTAATAATAATCCTGAAAATGACCAAACAATTTTTATCAGCAATTTAAAAGAGTTTGAAGAAGAACTGAGGGAAGAGGAAACACGCCAAAAAGTTCAATCCTATGTTGAGAGCGGCTTAGCGGATGCTGTGGCCTCTCAGGCGCATTCGCCACAGCAAATATACCATTTGCCATCTGTTGATTTATTGGAGGATATCCCTAAAAAAGGCTTGGATATCAATCAAGATGAAATTGACAGCAATGCAAAAATTTTAGTGGATACTTTAGCGAATTTTGGTGTTAATGGAAGCATTAACGCAGTCAGTGTGGGGCCAACCATCACTGAATATGAATTTCAGCCGGCAGCCGGTGTTAAGGTCAGTAAAATCCTCAACTTGTCCGATGATTTGGCTTTAAACTTGGCAACAACCGGCATCCGTATCCAGGCGCCCATTCCGGGCAAGCCTGCCGTTGGCATTGAAGTGCCGAATAAAAGGGCGCGGGTTGTCCGGATCAAAGAACTGATTGCCGGGCAGGCTTTTCAGGCCGCTGAGAGCCCTTTGAGCGTTGTTTTAGGTAAAGACATTAGCGGGCAATCCATCATTACAGATTTATCAAAAATGCCCCACCTGCTGATCGCTGGTTCTACCGGATCCGGGAAAAGCGTTTGCTTAAACGCTTTGATTATGAGCCTCTTGTATAAAGCAAAACCGTATGAAGTAAAGCTGTTGATGATCGACCCTAAAATGGTTGAACTGGGCAACTACAACGGTATTCCCCATTTGCTGGCACCGGTCGTAACCGATCCTAAAAAAGCGGCTGCAACCTTACGGTGGGCTGTCAAAGAAATGGAAAGCCGCTATGAAAAATTTGCTGCCAGCGGAGCAAAAGATATCCGCCGGTACAATGAAAAATGTTTGGAACGTCAAGCCAAGGGTGAGTTTTCAGCGGAAACAGAAACTTTACCGAACATCGTTATTATCATTGATGAGTTGGCCGATTTAATGATGGTGGCACCGGCTGATGTGGAAGATGCCATCTGTCGATTGGCTCAAATGGCGCGTGCCGCCGGTATGCACCTGGTGATTGCGACGCAACGGCCCTCTGTTGATGTCATTACCGGGATTATTAAGGCAAATATTCCATCTCGTATTGCCTTTGCCGTATCCTCCCAGGTGGATTCACGGACCATCTTAGACATGGGTGGGGCTGAAAAATTATTAGGCCGCGGGGACATGCTCTTTTATCCGGCAGGCATGGCCAAACCAAAACGTGTTCAGGGCGTTTTCGTAACAGATGATGAAATTGATGCTGTCGTTGATGCCGTTAAAGCGGAAGCCAAACCGGATTACAATGAAGATGTGATGGCGGCTGAAAATATCGCAGCAGAAATGAAAAATCAGACGGACAGCGATGAAGCGGCATACGATGATTTGATTGGAGAGGCTTGCCGGCTCTTTATTGAAAATGGTCAAGCCAGCATCTCCATGCTGCAACGTCATTTCCGCATTGGCTATACACGTGCTGCGCGGATTATTGATCAACTGGAAGAATTGGGCTATGTGGGTCCTTATGAAGGCAGCAAACCGAGGCAAATCAAGATGACTATGGAGGAGTATGATCGCCAATTTGGCAATCAACAAAAATAACGGAGGAAGTACTGCGTGAAGAAGATTTACATCGAAACCCTGGGTTGCGCCAAAAATACTGTATATAGTGAAGTGATGGCAGGTTTATTGTCTTCCGGCACTTTTGAATTGACGGACCTACCGCACGAAGCGGAAGTCATCATCGTCAATACCTGTGGCTTTATAACAGCGGCAAAAGAAGAATCCATTAATACATTGTTGGCATATGCCGACTATAAAGAAAGTGGCAAACTCGAGCTTTTAATTGCCTTGGGCTGCCTGGTACAAAAATATGCAGATGAGCTAAAATCGGCCATGCCGGAAGTCGATTTGTTTTTAGGGACGACCGGTTATGATCATATTGTGGAAATTATCCAAGAGTATTACGGCCACTCAACAGACCCCATCCAGGTTGATACTTACTGGCGTTTACCGGGAACAGAGGACTATGCCGGCAGGCTGGTTAGCACACCAGATTATTATGCCTACTTGTCGATTGCAGAAGGCTGTAACAACCGCTGCTCTTATTGCGCCATCCCTGATATGCAGGGCCCTTATCGGTCAAGAGCTTCGGAAGATATTATTGCTGAAGCAAAAAAATTAGCGGCAGAAGGCATCCGTGAGCTGATTGTTATTGCCCAAGATACCACCTACTATGGCATTGATTTAACCGGAAAACCTCAACTGGCCAACCTCTTGCATGAGCTGTGTCAAGTCCCGGGCCTTGACTGGATAAGGGTTTTATACGCCTACCCAGACCACATTACGGATGACTTAATCCATTGCTTTAAAACGGAAGAAAAAATATGCCATTATATCGACATTCCTTTACAGCACATAGATGATGCTATTTTAGCCTCCATGCGGCGACATATTACACGGGCAGAAATTGAAAATATTTTAGCCCGTTTTCGTCAAGCCGTTCCGGACATGGTTTTCCGGAGCACCTTTATCACCGGTTATCCGGGCGAAAGTGATGAGCAGTTTGACCAATTGCTGCAGTTTTTGCGAAAGGCCAAGCTAGACCGTGTCGGTGTTTTTCCTTATTCGCAGGAAGATCATACGCCTGCTGGCCAAATGACCAATCAGGTGCCGGAAGATGTTCGTGAAGAACGAGCTGAAAGGTTGATGGAAGAACAATTTCAAATTATGCAAGATAAACATCGGGCAGCTGAAGGCGAGGTTAGAGAAGCGGTTATTGAAGAAATTAGCCCTGATATTCCCGGGCTCTACCTGGCACGGAGTTATGCGGAAGCGCCGGAAATTGATCCCTTTATTTTGCTCAAGGCAGCGCCTGGTGCCCTTCAAGTAGGGGATGTTGTTCAAGTCCGTTTAACGGGTGTTGATGAATACGATCTTGTCGGGGAGTTGATAATTGATGAACTTGCCTAATATGTTGACCACCGCCCGCATGGCGATGATTCCAATATATTTAATTGCACAAATGATTGGCTCAGGAAGGTCCGCCATTTTTGCCGCCGTCATATTTCTGCTTGCCTCATGTACAGATTTTTTAGATGGCTATTTGGCACGAAAAAATAACCTGGTGACCAATTATGGTAAAATCATGGATCCACTGGCGGATAAATTATTGGTGCTGACCGCTTTAATTGCCCTGTGTGTACAAAATAAGGTGGCTATTTGGGTGGTCATTATCATACTGGCCAGAGAATTAGGTATTACCAGTTTGCGTGCGGTTGCTTCTTCAGAGGGCATTGTCATTGCGGCCGGTCCCTGGGGAAAATTTAAAACAGTGACCCAAATGGTGGCCATTTTTCTGCTTATTTTAGAATGGCCTTTTGGTACGGCCTTGATTTACATCGCCGTTCTTTTAACGATCGTATCAGCGGTAGATTATCTGGTGAAGTTCAGTCGAAAGATCTCCTGGCAATAACTTTTAATCCCTACTGAGGTGAGCATATGGCATCATCCCGAAAAAATCATAAAAGTACCCGCCGAATTCGTTGGTATGCTATTTTGCCGGCTTTGATCCTCATTTGTGTGATCGGGTTTGTATTTTACAATCATCTTGATGGTAACGTATCCGGTGACGAAATTGCCAATTTGGAAGAAACTGAACGCGTTGATTTTGTTGTAGACCCAAGCGATAATCTTGAAACCATTGCTATGCGTCTGGAACATGAAGGCTTAATCAAAAATAATGCCAACTTTATCGCTTATGTTAAGGCTCATTGCAACAATGCAAAAGCTCGCCCGGGAACCTATCGTCTTAGTGCCGCTATGCCACTCAAGCGCATCAGTATGATTGTTATGCGGCCAAAAGGTGCTGCTCGTGTCATCACCATCCCACAAGGGGTAACCCTGAGTGACATTGCTACCTTGTTTGAAAAAAAAGAAATTTGTAGTAAAAAGGAATTTTGGAAAACAGTACGAAACGGCGCTTTTGAAGGGTATCCTTTTCTTGTATCCCCCGGTCAGGATGATACCCGATTGGAAGGTTACTTATTTCCCGGCACTTATGAATATGAAGATAATATGGATTCGGAAAGCATTATGGAGCTGATGCTGGATAATTTTTCCGCTCACTTTGATAAAATTCCAAAGCGAACAAATAAATTAAACGATCGCGAAACCGTTATTCTAGCCTCTATGCTGGAACGTGAAGCGCGTAGCGACGGTGAAAAGCCCGCGATTGCTTCTGTATACGTTAATCGCTTAAAGAAAAACATGCCCTTACAGTGTGATGCCACCATTGTATATGCCATGGGCGCACCGGGCAGGTCTTTGAATTATGCTGATTATGAGTTGAAGTCGCCTTATAATACTTATCAGCACAAGGGATTTCCGCCATCGCCCATCTGCAATCCAAGCATGACTTCCTTGGTCGCTGCGGCAAACCCTGCAAAGACAAATTATTACTTTTACCTTTTTAACACTCAAACACACAATGCTCACGTTTTTGCAAGCACCTATGAAGAACACCTTAAAAATAGAAAGATATACGGTTATGACTGATACCATTGAACAAGCTTATCCAAACCAAAGCGCCTATTTAGAGGCGCTTTTTCCTGAATATCAACAAATACAGCAAATGCGCACCTATGCTCAGGACCATCACATTCCTGTCATTACACCGGAAATTGCTTCAGCTTTGCGGTTAATCGCCCAATTGACCCAGCCGAAAAAAATTTTAGAGCTGGGAACGGCCATCGGTGTGTCAACGGCTACTTTTGCTGAAGCACTGCCGAATACCTTGATTGTCTCTGTTGAACTAAACGATCAGCGCTTTCGATTGGCCAATCAATTTTTACAGCCTTGGCTTCTAAAAGAGCGAGTCGTATTGCTTCAAGAGGATATCCGAAGCGCTAACTTTTGGACCCATCCGCAGTTGACAGAGGACAGTTATGACCTGATATTTGTAGATGCGGCAAAAGGCCAGTACCTATTTTTGCTGGAAAAATTGTGGGCACGATTATCTGTAGGTGGGGTTATGATTTTTGACGATGTGCTTCAGCACGGTTGGGTAGCCACCTTGAACTATCCAAACCATCGTCAAAAAACAGCCGTCATGCGGCTGCGGCAATTTATGCGCCACGTGACGCAAAATAAAAATGCCCACATCTTACCGATTGATGACGGACTGCTGGTTTTGGTAAAAGAGGGAAAGGAATCAGATGAATGAATACAGTTGAACTTTTAGCGCCTGCCGGTGACTTTGAAAAATTAAAATTTGCTTTTCACTATGGGGCAGATGCTGTTTATTTGGCCGGACAGCGTTTTGGTTTGCGCGCTTTTGCCGGTAATTTTTCTGATGAAGAACTCGTAACAGGTATCCGTTATGCCCATGAAAAAGGTAAAAAAGTTTATGTGACCATGAATGCCTATCCCCACAATCCGGATTTAGAGGGACTGACCAGCTATGCCCGTTTCTTAGAAGAAATTCAGGCAGATGCCATCCTGGTGGCTGACCCGGGGGTATATTGGCTTATCCGGCAGGCCGGGGTTAAAACGCCCATCCACATCAGCACCCAGGCCACCATTGTCAATTGGGCCGGCATCCGTTTCTGGGAAGGAATGGAGGGGGTAGAGCGGGTTGTTTTGGCGCGGGAGTTATCTCTGGCAGAAATAAAAACGATCCAGGAAAAAACATGCGCTGAATTAGAAGTCTTTGTCCATGGCGCCATGTGTATGTCTTATTCCGGCCGCTGCCTTCTCAGCAATTATTTAGCTGACCGTGATGCCAATCAAGGCGCATGTGCACAACCGTGCCGCTGGCGCTATGCATTGGTTGAAGAGAAACGGCCAGGCGTCTATTATCCGGTGGCTGAGGACAATAAGGGAAGCTATATTTTTAACTCTCATGATTTATCCACCTTGGCCCATTTGGAGGACATCATTGCCACCGGGGTTCAATCGTTAAAAATAGAAGGGCGGATGAAAAGCGTCTTTTATCTGTCAACGGTTGTAAGAGCCTATCGAAATGTCTTAGATGCTATTATGGAGCAGCGTTTAACGACCGAGTTGTTAACCTATTGGGAGGGCGAACTTGAAAAAGTCAGCCATCGGCCCTATACGTCCGGCTTTCTTTACGGCCGTCCTGAGGACCATGCTATAAACCCCGAATTTTCTGAGCCAATCAAGCCCTATGCCTTTTGTGGCGTGGTCTTAGACTATGACCCAATGACCCACTTGGCTAAAATAGAGCAACGCAACAAGATGGTTATTGGCGATAAATTACAATTTTTTGGCAAAAATTTTCCCGAAATGGATTATAGCATTGAAAAAATGTACGATGAAAATATGCAGCCGATTACAGAAGCACCACATGCGCAAGAAATCATTTACATGCCTGTTGAGCACCCCTTAGAGTCTATGGATATCTTGCGCAAAGCTCAAAATTAAATGGACCAGCTAAAAAGTAAAGAAAACCCAAATCAAAAAGGGAAAAGGGACCAATCCGGTAAATGAGATTGGTCCCTTTTGATAATCACTCAGCTTAAATCTTCCCATAATATGTATTATGTAAACTTTTTGAGCCGGTGGTTTAATTTTCTATTTGAAAAGGATTAACGTCAACGCTTTCGTCAATGGTTATGCCTGCTTCCAGTTCGTCAAGGATTGGATAAAGCAGCTCACTACGCTCAATATCATACTGTAATGATGCAATCCGCTCGCCAACAAAAACAGTATCGCCAATGTGCTTATCCAATACAATGCCTGCTGCCGGATGAATTGGATCGTTTGCCAAGGCGCCAGCCCCTAAGTTATGGGCCACTTGACCAAAAACTTTCGCATTCATGCCTGTGATGCGCCCGGCTTTTTTGCTGTAAAAATCATAGCTGAATTCGGTTTCTTCAGCCAAGGCTTCTTCTAAACAGCCACCTTGTGCAGCAACCATCTGCTGAAATTTGTTCAGGGCGCTACCGTCTTGCAAGGCCTGCCGACATTTTTCAGCCCAATCCATGTGCTTTTCTTTCGAGGGATCAGCATAGTGTAACATTTGCGCGGCCAGTTTGATCGAAAGTTTTGTTAAAATACTTTCTGGTTCATGTCCACTTAAAATCCGGACGGCTTCTTGAACTTCCAAGGCATTACCAATGGCATTGCCAAGGGGTTCATTCATATCAGATAAAATGGTCGCACAAGGCTTGTGAAAATATTCGCATGTTTTCTGCAAGCGGTCCGCAAGAATGACCGCCTTATCGTAGCTGGTCATAAAAGCCCCCTGCCCGTATTTAACATCGAAAACAAAGGCATCGGCGCCTGATGCTATTTTTTTGCTGATAATGCTGGCAGTAATCAATCCGGCCTCATCAATCAGACCGAGGTGGTCGCGCAATTGATATATTTTCTTGTCGGCCGGGGCCAATTCGCCCGTGGCAGAGCCAATATACAAGCCTATTTTGGCAACCTGATTGGCGATTTCCTGCTCATTAAAATCGGTGCGCAAGCCTGGAATGCTTTCTAATTTATCCACAGTGCCGCCGGTATGCCCCAAGGCCCGTCCTGACAGTTTTACGACCGGATACCCAAAGGAGGCAACCAAGGGAATGACAATTAGCGTGGTTTTATCTCCAATGCCACCGGTGCTGTGCTTATCCACCAGGCGGTATTGGCCCTTATTTCTTAGGGCCTCCGGCCATGTTAAAACGTCTCCGGAGGCCGCCATGGCTTTGGTTAAAAGAATCGTTTCTTCTTCATTTAAGCCATGAATATAGCAAGCGGTAATCCAGGCAGACATTTGTGCCGGCGTAACGGTTTCCTGAATGAAACCGCTGACCATATGATCAATGGATGCCTCAGTTAAAGGCTTTCCATGCGCCTTGTCGGCAATATAATTTTGCGTGCTTTTAAGCATAAGACCTCCTGAATTTATATAAGCGTGTAATAATAAAAAGACATTCCCAGCAATGCTAGAATATAAATGATGCTATGAAAGGGATATAATCTTTTCTGAAGGCTGAGTAAGATATTTGTTTCTAAGGCTATCGCAGGTATTAAAAAGACGCCTAGCATAGAGTTGACATATATTTGCCTGGGGCCATCGTGCATGATGGGTATTTGATCTGGGAGCTTTTTTAGAAAAAAGATAGCGACAATAAACATGCCGGCTATGATTAACAAATTTACCTTAAAGTCTTTGAGGCCGCTGGACTTATCATTTAAAGGAAAATAATCTCTTAGCACTTTACCCTTCCTTTATCTTGACAATAAATTGTATTTCTTTCAGATTTTTAGTTAGTCTTGGTTAATCGACTGACGAACGACCGACCGGCACCTTGATAGGTTACCTCAAATAAATTGGCAATGGTGTGGGCAATATCAGCAAATGTACTGCATTCGCCCAGATATTGGCCATGCCTTATTTGTGGGGAATAAAAAACCACCGGTGTTTTCTCCCGTGTGTGGTCTGTGCCTGCAGCTCCAGGATCGCAACCATGATCAGCCGTTAATATGAGCCAGTCCTCTTGCTTTAATGTCTTTAAAATTGCCGGTAATTGCTCGTCAAAATCCAAAAAGGCCTGTGCGTAGCCTTCAGGGTCTCTGCGGTGTCCGTATAGCATATCAAAATCCACTAAATTCACAAATACAAATCCATGGGAGATTTCTTGGGCAATTTGAAGGGTTGACTGAACCGCTTCATCATTATTATGCCCGGGAAATGTGCCATTAAAAGTAACGTTTGGAAAAATACTGCTGATTTTTCCAACGGCATAAATAGGCACATCAGCTGCCGATAAAGCGGTTAATAAATGCCCTTCCGGGGCAGGAACGGTATAGTCCCGTCTGTTCGCCGTACGTGTAAAAGGGCCAGTCGCTGGTCCAATAAAGGGCCGGGCAATGATGCGGTTCACACACTCATCCGGTGCGGTAAAATCATGTCTGAGCCTTTCACATAAGGCGTATAATTCGTCTAAGGGCACGATGCTTTCATGAGCAGCGATTTGCAAGACGCTGTCCGATGATGTATAAACGATTAACGCTCCCGTTTCCATATGGGTCGGCCCCAGGTCTTGAATGATCTCTGTACCCGATGCCGGCCGGTTGCAAAGGACCTCCCGTTGGGAGACGGCTTTTATGTGGTCGATCATCTGCCTTGGAAATCCTTCCGGGAATACGGGAAAGGCTTTGTCACTGATGAGTCCGGCAATTTCCCAATGACCGACAACCGTATCCTTTCCCTTTGAAGCTTCGGTGGCTTTGGCGGTAAAAGCTGTACCGGCACGCGGATGCTCTTTCTGTAATTCTGTTAATCCCAGTTCTTTTAAATGAACAGGTTCTTTATTTTTCGGCAGGTGCTTTAAAACGGTGGCCAAGGTGTTCACATCGGCGGCGTCGCCAAATTGCTGCGCATCCGGTGTGGCACCAATGCCCAAACTGTCTAACACCATTAGGATAATTTTCATAATGCTACCTTTCTTATCGGTTATCCACGCGGGTGTGCCGCTCTGTACTGGGCCAATACGGCATCATCTGCAACGTGGGTGTAGATTTGTGTCGTTGAAATATCGGCATGCCCCAAGAGCTCTTGTATCAACCTTAAATCAGCTCCGCCGGCCAATAGATGGCTGGCAAATGAATGACGCAGCGTATGCGGCGATAAGTGTTGACTCACCGGCAATCCGGCTTGTTGGCCGTAACGCTTTATCATTTTCCAGATGCTCTGGCGCGATAAGGGGCCTCCTCTATTGTTTAAAAAAACATAAGGACTTTTTCGCGCGTTTTTTTGTTTCAAACGGCCCTTCAGCATATAATTTTCCAAGGCGGATTTTGCGGCATCTCCATAAAAGACCAAACGCTCTTTATGTCCTTTACCAAAAACGCGAACCAGTTGTTCTTCCGGTAAAATTTGTTGCAACTCTAAAGCGGATAACTCGCTGACCCGCATACCTGTTGCATAAAGCAATTCTAAGATAGCCGCATCTCTCAGCCCCGGCATGGTTGATGCATCAGGGGCCTGTAAAAGCCTTGTCACCTCTTCAACGGTCAGCACATCAGGCAGTTGTCGATTTCGATGCGGACGCGCCCACTGATAGGTGACGGTGATTGCATCTGGGTGAACGGTGCTTAAATACTTAAAAAAACTGCGTAAGGCTGCGGTACGCCGTGCAACGGTGCTCGGCGCAAAACGCCGACCGGCATCTTGCAGATAAGACGCGATGTCTTCATCTGACCAGTCGGTCGGCGTTTTAGGCGCACAGGTGTTGATAAAGTCTTTGACGTCCTGCAGATAGGCTTCTTGTGTTTTATCGCTCAAGCCCCGTTCAAGATCCAAATAAATTTGATAATCTTTGAGCAAATCCGAGATGACCAAATCTGAACGCTTCATGTGGACCTCCTGCTAATCTATTTTTTCAATAGGCGCATAGGCAGAAATCAGTTTTTTAAGGCCCATTTCCGGAAACATAACGCTGATTTGGGTGAAGGGCCCCTTATTATCCACAGCAACGACTGCGCCCTCCCCCCACAATTGGTGGCTAATCTTATCGCCAACATAAAATTCCACAGCATTGGCTTTGGGGCGCTCGGCGTGCTTGTTTTCTTTTGCCGGACTTGTTTTATGATGACGGCTGTTTAAGTCATCCAAAACGAGGGGTGGAATTTCGTCAATAAAGCGCGATGGCGCATTGGACTGCCCCTTGCCGTACAGCATCCGCTTTTGTGCGCGCAAGAGAAATAAATGGGACTTGGCTCGCGTGATGCCGACATAACAAAGGCGTCGTTCTTCTTCCAGTTCACTCTCATCCAGGAGGCGATAAGCATGTGGAAAAACGCCTTCTTCCATACCGGGAATGAAAACAACAGGAAATTCTAACCCTTTGGCTGAGTGAAGCGTCATAATCGAAACCGAATTTTGTCTGGCTGAATAGTCATCCGTATCTGTATATAGGGCCAGATCAGAGAGGAATACCGTTAAAGCAGCATCTTCCAAATCATCATGTGTATCATCAAATTCTGCTGCTGTGGCAAGAAATTGATTGAGATAATCCAAGCGCGTTTCAGCATCAACGCTGTCCTCATTGAGGAGCATATCGCGATAGCCGCTTTCATCGAGTATGAATTCTGTTAATGTCGCAAGGCTGTAAGTCTTGCGGTATATTTTTTGCGCATCGGTGATAAGGGCTAAAAATTCGCCAATGGCTTTTAAAATTTTCTTGGTGGTGATGACCTCATTGGCACGTGCTAAGGCTTCTAAACCGGATATAGAGGCTGTCTGCATCAGCTTGCGAATTTTATCAATGCTTCCATCGCCGATGCCACGGCGCGGTGTTTGCAAAGCGCGCTCTAAAGCCAGCATATCATATGGATTCGCCAAGATGGTCAGATAAGCAAGCATGTCTTTAATCTCTTTACGGCTGTAAAATTTTACGCCGCCAAAAATCCGGTAGGGGATTTTTCTTTGAATAAAATCTTCCTCAATTTTTCGGAACTGAGCAGTCATCCGGCAAAGCACGGCAAAATCTTTGTACTGCAGGCCAGTGCCTTCTTCGCCCATCAATTGCTGGATATGGCGTGAAATAAAAAAAGCTTCATCCGTATCGTCTAAAGCCATATATAGCTTGACCTTGTCCCCTTCATTGCGATCCGTCCAAAGGTTTTTCTCTTTTCGCTCGATATTATTGGCAATCACACCGTTCGCAGCCTTTAAAATAAACTGTCCAGACCGGTAATTTTTTTCCAATTTAATCACTTTTGCCTCTGGATAATGCTGCTCAAAATCCAGGATGTTTCGAATATCGGCGCCACGCCATTCATAAATGGATTGATCGTCATCGCCAACCACACATATATTTTTGTAGTGGTCTGCCAGGAGTTTGATAAAAATGTATTGAGCATAATTTGTATCTTGATATTCGTCAACCATAATATATTGAAAGCGGTCCTGATATTTTTTTAGAATATCGGGGTTATTTTGAAACAGCTGGATCGCTTGATAGATGATATCATCAAAGTCCATTGCATTTTGACGGCGTAGGGCTTGTTGATAGCTCATGTAGAGGTCTGCCAACTCTGTGCCGCTTTCATCCCCTTCAGCAGCTTTACGCGTATCTTCAGGACTGTGCAAAGCGTTTTTTTCACGGGAAATATCTGCTAAAACGGATCTTGGAGAAACAGATTTCTCATAAATGTCCGATTCTTTTAAAATACGTTTAATCAGCGTTAGCTGATCTGCTGAATCGTAAATGACGAAATTATCTTCGTATGGGATAAAGTCGCTTTCAAAACGCAAGATTTGCAAAGCCGTGGCGTGAAATGTTTTCGCCCATACCCTCTTTCCAGCAGGGCCGGCTAAATTGATAATGCGTTCCTGTAATTCTTGGGCAGCTTTATTCGTGAAGGTTATGGCTAAAATATGATAAGGCGATACGCCTTTTTCTTCAATTAGATAAGCAATACGATAGGTAATAGCTTTCGTTTTGCCGCTTCCGGCACCGGCTAAAATCAGCAAGGGCCCCTCTGTTGTTTCAACGGCTAAGCGTTGGGCATCATTTAAATCTGATATCTGCACACCATATCCCTTCCTTTCTTTTAATATTATCTCACAAAAGATAACTTTAAGCAAATAAAAAAGCCGCGGGCAGCGGCTCTCAATTGTTGTTTTTACGCGCTGATGAAAGCATTAGTTTTAGACGATTTTCCTGGTTGACCCGCGTAGCGCTGGCATCGTAATCGATGGGAACAATATTGGCTTGAGGGTAGAGTTCTTTGATTTTACGCATCATTCCCCGGCCGACAATGTGGTTTGGAAGACAGCCGAATGGCTGGGTGCAGACAATATTATCCACTCCGCTGTTAATCAGTTCAACCATTTCACCGGTCAATAACCAGCCTTCTCCCATTTTTGTTCCAACGTGAACAACCTCTGCGGCCTGTTTCTTGGTGGTTTCAAAATGTGCTGGTGCTTTGAAGGTCGGAAAATCAGCGTACTGTTTGATAATATTATTCTGCAAACGGATAATCCGTCTATAGAGGTATTCAGAAAGAATGCGTTTGATGAAGCCGGTCCCGTAAAGTTTATGGTCTTCAATGCCGGCGTCAATGGTATAGAGGATGAAGTCCATAAGTCCAGGGACGACCACTTCAGCCCCTTCCGACCTGAGAAAGGCTTCCAAGTTGTTATTCCCCAAGGGCGCAAATTTGACATAAATTTCGCCAACAATACCAACACGGACTCGGTTAACCTTTTTTGTAGGAATGGCTGAAAAACGGCTTAAAATATGCCGAGATTCACGGACGATATCTTTATCCCGGAAGGCCTCATGCTGCTTGAACTTATCACAAAGGTTATCGACCAATTCTTCAACCAGGCGGTCGCAATCACCTTCTATGACTTCATAAGGCAGGGTCTGATTGTACAGGTCCATGATCACATCGCCATACAAAACGCCGACGGCCAAGCGGTGAATGAGATCCTTGCTTAAAACAAATCCTGGATTTTTTTCCATGCCGAGCAGGTTGAAAGAGAGCACGGGAATATGCTCCATGTGGGCCCGCCGCAAGGCCTTGCGTAAAAGGCTGACGTAATTTGATGCCCGACAACCGCCACCGGTTTGCATTAGGAGCAAAGCAATCCGGTCTGTATCGTACTTGCCGCTTAAAGCAGCCTGCATCAATTGTCCGATGGTCAACTGCGCAGGATAACAGGTATCGTTGTGGGTGTATTTTAAACCGGTGTCGACCAGTTCTTGGCCCTGTCCGGTTAGGACTTCTATTTTGTACCCTTCCATCTGTAAGATGCGTTGTAAAAACTTAAAATGAATGGGCAACATCATGGGTACCAAGATGGTGTGTGTTTTTTTCATTTCTTCAGTGAATAGAACGCGTTCATTCGTTGACATTGTCGCTTCCTTCACCTTCCTTTATTGCCGACCGGTCACGCCGATTTTGCTCCTCAATTGTTGCAAATAAACTGCGCAGCCGAATGCGAACGGCACCTAAGTTATTGATTTCGTCTATTTTTATTTGGGTGTAAATATCATTCTTTTCATCTAAAATATCGCGCACTTCATCTGTGGTAATAGCGTCTAAGCCGCAGCCGAAGCTGACCAACTGGATGAGGTACATATCCTTCTCTTCTCGAACCACTTTTGCAGCATTATACAGGCGGGCATGATAGGTCCATTGGTTGAGTACATCTGTTTCAATATTATTTGGATCCATCGGTAGGGCATCCTCTGTGATGACGGCCGCCTTAAAGCTTTCAATCAGCTGATCAATGCCGTGGTTGATCTCCGGGTCAATGTGGTAGGGCCGGCCGGCTAAAACGATGATGGGCGCATCAATATCTCTTGCTTTAGCAATGGCGTCCTCTCCAAAGGCGGAGATTTTTTGATGATAGTCCTCTAAGGCGGAAAAAGCCTCCTCGACCGCTTCCTTGGTCTCACGCACCGGGATATTAAAGATTTTCCGCATGTCATTTACTATTGTCTTGGTAAACCGTTTGCGGTTGTGCACGCCATAAAAGGGGAATAAAAATTGTACATCACGCAGAGCCTTCATATTGGCATCTAAGACCTGAGGATAATAGGCAACAACCGGACAGTTATAATGATTGTCGCTGATGTTTTCATCAAAATTATAGGTCAAACAGGGATAAAAAATGGCGTCAACCCCCTGCTTGAGCAGGTAGGCCATCTGCCCATGCATTAATTTTGCCGGGTAGCAGACCGTATCTGACGGAATCGTCGATTGGCCGGAAAGATAGATATCCTTGCTGCCAAAAGGCGATAAAATCACTTGAAAGCGCAGGGCCCGCCAAAAGGCCATCCAGAAAGGATACATTTCATAGATATTTAATCCCAAAGGAATGCCGATGGTACCACGTCTATTCTCCAAAGGACGCTTTCCTTTGGCCCGCGCCTGGTTTATGAGCTGTCGTTTATAGGCCATCTGGTTCGGCAATTTATCAGCCGCTACCCTATCCTTATGTAAGGGCCGCTCACATCGATTTCCGGCAATTAATTCTCGACCACCGCTAAAACGATTAACAGTTAATTGGCAATGGTTGCCGCAGAGGTCACAGATACGGGTATCGGTGATTTGTTCAAAATTCTCCAGCGCTTCTTTATCTAGAATCGAAGACTTTTCCTTCGCCGGCCGGTTTTTAGCAAATAAGGCACACCCGTAAGCCCCCATTAGTCCGGCAATTTCAGGGCGAATAACATTCCCCCCGATTTCCTGTTCAAAAGAGCGCAAAATGGCATCATTGTAGAAGGTGCCGCCCTGCACCACAATGTGCTTGCCCAAGTCTTCTGCAGAATTAACCCGAATGACTTTATACAAGGCATTTTTAACCACGGACATGGATAAGCCGGCTGAAATATCTTCAACACTGGCCCCTTCTTTTTGGGCTTGCTTAACAGAAGAATTCATAAACACCGTACAGCGGGAACCCAATTCAACCGGGTGTTCAGCAAACAAGCCCAGCTTGGCAAAATCTGCAACACTGTAGCCCAAAGCACTGGCAAAGGTTGAAATAAAAGAACCACAACCTGATGAACAGGCTTCATTCAAAAAGATGGTGTCAATAACACCGTCTTTAATACGGAAACACTTCATATCTTGTCCGCCGATATCGATGATAAAATCAACATTGGGTAAAAAGGCTTGCGCTGCGGTTAGGTGCGCCATCGTTTCCACCAATCCATCGTCCACTTGCAAAGCGGTTTTGACCAGATCTTCACCATAGCCGGTTACAGCGCCTGAAGCAATTTTGATATTAGGATTGATGCGATAAATGTCCAGCAAGGCTTTACGGACAAAGTCAACCGGTCGACCATTGGACGCCTCATACACTTCATAAAGAATTTCTTGATTGTCGCCAATCAAAATGAGTTTGACCGTTGTTGAACCGGCATCAATACCAAGGTAGCTGTTGCCGGTGTAGCTTTCTAAATTGCCTCTGGGCACCGCCGTTTTATTATGCCGTTCAACAAAAGCATCATACTCAGCTTGGCTTTTAAAAAGTGGTGACACATGACTTTCAAACTGATGGCTTTCTTGCTGCTCTTCAATTGCTTTAAACAACTCCCCGGCGTTCATAACCCTTTCACTTCGGCTGTATAAAGACGCGCCATAAGCGACAAAATACTGGGCGTTGTCAGGGAAAATATAATCCTGAATACCTTCAGTTAAAACATCTTGAAAGGCTTTTTGTAAACCCTTCAAAAAGGTCAGCGGTCCCCCTAGGAACATAACGTTGCCGTGTATTTCGCGGCCTTGTGCCAGGCCGCCAATGGTTTGGTTAACCACTGCATAAAAAATACTCATCGCAACATCTGCCTTAGCGGCACCTTGGTTTAGCAGCGGCTGTATATCTGTTTTAGCAAATACGCCACATCGAGAGGCGATGGGATAAATATGGGTTGCCTGTAAAGACAGCTTATCCAAGCTCGCCAAATCTGTATCTAGCAATACAGCCATTTGATCTATAAAAGCGCCTGTTCCACCGGCACAGCTGCCGTTCATGCGCACTTCTGTTCCCCCGGTTAAAAAGAGGATTTTAGCATCCTCTCCACCCAATTCGATAACAACGTCTATATGGTCATATTGATTTTCAACCGCCAATTGGGTAGATACAACTTCTTGTATAAAAGGCAAATTAACCTGTTCAGCAAAGCCCATCCCGGCAGAACCGGTTACGGCGATGGTCACCTGGGCGTCGTTGCCGATAACATCTATAATCTCCTGCATGGATTCCATTGCAACATCCCGGATAAAAGACCGGTGACGTTTATATGATTGATAGACGACCTTGTTATCTTGATCTTTAACAGCCATTTTCAAGGTGGTCGAACCAATGTCCAATCCGATATGATACAAGAGACGTCCCCCCTCCAAACAGTATTGTACATAAGGAAAAAAGGTATGAATTCATCACACCTTGAATTCATACCCGTTTTTAGGGAAAAGAATACCTAATCCAGCAAGGCTTTTCGTGAAAGATTTATTCTGCCCATGCGATCGATTTCAATTACTTTCACAGTAACTTCATCGCCGACCTTCACCACATCCTCAACTTTATTGACGCGTTTTTTGTCCAGTTGAGAAATATGCACCAGGCCATCTTTGCCGGGGAGAATGTTGACAAAGGCCCCAAAATCCATGATGCGAACCACTTTACCGGTGTAAATTTCACCGACTTCCGGATCTTTAACGATATTTTGAATCATCTCTACAGCCTGGTTACAAGCTTCAGCATCGCTTGACAGCACATTGACCGTTCCATCTTCTTCAACATCAATTTGAACACCGGTCGTTTCAATAATTTTTTTAATGGTTTTACCACCGCTGCCGATAACATCTTTAATTTTATCAACGTCAATTTTGAAGGATTCAATTCGCGGCGCATAAGGCGATAAGCTTTCTCGCGGTGCATTGATGCATTTTAGCATGGTGTCAAGGATGAACAGACGGCCTTCTTTAGCTTGTGCCAAGGCTTGTTCTAAAATAGCCTTGTTGATGCCGTCAATTTTTATATCCATTTGGATGGCGGTGATGCCGTCTACGGTACCGGCGACTTTGAAGTCCATATCCCCCAAAGCATCTTCCAGCCCCTGTAAATCCGTCAACACACTGAACTGGTCTTCTTCTCGAATCAGGCCCATGGCAACGCCGGAAACCGGTTTGCGAATGGGGACACCGGCAGCCATTAAGCTCATCGTACTGCCGCAAACGGAGGCCATTGAGGTAGAACCGTTTGATTCGATAGCTTCAGAAACCACACGAATCATATAGGGGAATTCTTCTAAACTCGGAATGACCGGTTCCAAAGCCCGGCGCGCTAAAACACCGTGACCGATTTCACGCCGGCCGGGTCCCCTGATGGGCCGTGTTTCACCAACGCTGTACGGCGGGAAATTATAGTGATGCAAGTAGCGTCGACTTGTTTCATCGTCCAATCCGTCCAGCGGCTGGCTGTCTCGGGATGAGCCCAGGGTTGTGACCGATAAAATCTGCGTCTGCCCGCGGGTAAAGACGGCACTGCCGTGCGTGCGCGGCAATAAGTCCACTTCGCAGGTTAACGGACGCACTTCGTTCAGGGCACGCCCATCCGGGCGAATCTTATCGTGCGTAATCAGACGACGGACAATGGCCTTGGTCAGGGCATCTAAGGCCTGGATAATATCATCATCGCTGTCTTCAAATTGTTCACTGAGTACGGCAAGCGCTTCAGATTTGGCGGTTTGAATAGCCTCATCACGGGCTTTTTTATTAACAATTTGCAAAGCGGTGCGCAAGGCATCAGATGCTTCAGCCTTTACGGCATCGGTGATGGCTTCATTAATTTCAGGCGCTTCAAAAGCGATTTTTTCTTTTGCAATCCCCTTTTCAAGGGCTTCACGCCTCATATCTTCAATCAAATCTGTTAACTGGGCAATAACTTTATGACCTTCTAGAATCCCTTCCAGAACGACAGCCTCAGAAACTTCTTGAGCACCGGCTTCAACCATCATAATGGCATCATGCGTTCCGGCTACCGCAAGGTCTAGGCTGCTGACTTCACGCTCTGCCTGGTTGGGGTTAATCATAATCTCGCCGTCAACATAGCCGACATGTACACCGGCAATTGGCCCCTGAAAGGGAATGTGAGATAAATGCAAGGCGCAAGATGCCCCAATCATCGCTGCCATATCTGGCGGATTGTCAGGTTCAACACAGAGGACTGTCGCGACAATCTGTACATCGTTGCGGTAGCCTTTCGGAAACAGTGGGCGGATCGGCCGGTCAATCAATCGAGCAGAAAGGGTTGCCTGCTCAGATGCACGTCCTTCGCGGCGCAAAAAACTGCCCGGGACCTTGCCTGCTGCATACATTTTTTCTTCAAAATCAACGGTCAACGGGAAGAAATCAATGCCTTCCCGAGGTTCTTGACTGCCGGTCGCCGTTACCAGAACAACCGTATCGCCGTAGCGCACAAGCACAGAGCCGCTGGCCTGTTTTGCCAGATGACCGGTCTCCAGGGTTAAAGTTCTCCCGGCCAAGTCAATTGACCGGCGAATCACTGTATCCATATAGAGCCTCCTTATGGGTTTATAAAAATTGCCAAGGACACAAAAGCGCCTTGGCAATATATACGCTTACCGATCAGCAAGACTTAGCGACGCAAGCCAAGCTTAGCGATGAGATCACGATACCGATTCATATCAATTTTCATCAAGTAATTTAAAAGCCCTCTACGATGGCCAACCATTTTTAGCAGGCCACGGCGGGAATGATGGTCCTTTTTGTTAACTTTCAGGTGTTCCGTCAAATAATTAATGCGATAGCTTAACAAGGCGATTTGGACTTCCGGAGAGCCAGTATCTCCTTCGTGTGTTTGATACTTCTTAATGATTTCTTGTTTCGTTGCTTGATCTAATGCCATAATAATCCTCCTTAAAATATTGTCACCGGAAACAAAGTTATCGCCGGAGAAGCGGTAAACTGTGCTTCGGTCTTCATCAACTATTTAATTATACGAAAAAGACGGAAAAGCGTCAAGCTTTTTGATGAAAGTATTCTTTCGCCGTATCAATGTCCTTCATAATGGCTTCTTTCAGCTTTTCAAACGAATCGAATTTAACAATGCCCCGCATAAGATACAGGTCACGGACACAAAGCATTTCTCCGTAAATATCGCGATTAAAATTCAAAAGATGGGCTTCTACCATTTCAAAAGGATTGTCATCAACGGTAGGGCGAGTCCCAATGTTAATAACTGCATCATAAGTGCGCGTTTTCTCTGATTCCAAAACACAACGACCGGCATAGACACCTGGAGCCGGTAAAAGCAAGTCTTTCGGTAGAGATACATTGGCGGTGGGGACTAAAAATCGTCTGCCGTTGGCCAGGCCGTGGATGACTTCACCGCACAATTCGTAGGAATAGCCTAGAAAACGTTCAGCATCTGCTATGCGGCCTTCCCGTAAAGCCTGGCGAATCATTGTACTGCTTAAGATGACATCGTTTAAGGTATAGGCCGGAACAATTTTGACCGGAACGGGCGCGGCCAGAGCCATTAAATCTTCTGCTTTACCTCCTGCCCGATGGCCAAAGGTGTAATCAAAGCCCACAACAATGCCTTGGGCATGCAATGCCGTTAGAAGTAATGATTGTACAAAGTCTTCCGGCGTCATTTCGGCAATTGACCAGCTGAACGGCACGGAAAACACTTCGTCAACATGCATTTCTTCTAAGTGACGCATTTTGCTATCTTGGTCCATTATATATTTAAATTCAGGGGTCACAAGCGATTGAAATTGGGGATAAAAAGTTGCTACCATCAGCGGCAGGTTTAATCTGTCTGCCAATGTACGCCCTTCTTCAATAAGCGCCTGATGCCCTAAATGTAAGCCGTCAAAGTGACCAAGTACCACGACACGAGGAGCTTGTGGCACTTCGTCATAGGAATGGTAAATCCTCATTTCTCGCCTACCTTTATTGTATAAAAACTTTTTTGGGTTTAAAATAGCCTGCTGTTGCAAAGCCGATGGCACAGACGGCATCTTGATAAACCGCTACAATCGGCGTTTCTGTCATACTTGCTTTATCATTGATTTCAATGGGACTGCCATGCTTTATCTTGGCATAGGATTCTTCGCTTAGCATGAGTTGAGGATAGTCTGACAGGGCATCCAACATCGGTAAGATATGCCCTTCCGGTTGGTCAGCCGTCTCCAAGATATCCAGTGGAACTGCTTCCGATATGGTGAACCGACCGCTGGCCAATCGCCTCAATTGGGTCATATGGGCGCAGGAACCCGCCGCTCGGCCTATATCTGCACATAATGAGCGGATATAGGTCCCCTTACTGACACAGGCCTCAAAGGCAGCGCTTTCAGGGCTGTATTCGGTCAGGGAAATAGAATGAACCGTAATCTGGCGTGGCTTCACGTCAGGCGTTACTTTACCCTCTCTGGCCAACCGATACAGGGGTACGCCATTGATCTTGATGGCAGAATACTTAGGTGGAATTTGTAATTGCGGTCCTAAAAAAGAAGCTAAAATAGCCTTAAAGGCCTCTTCTGATATGTTCGGCAGGGGCAATTCTTCAATCACAGCTCCGCTCGCATCTTGGGTATCCGTAGCTTTTCCGAAGGCAAGTTTAGCGGCGTAAACCTTATCATCTGCCGTTAAATATTCCGCTAAGCGGGTTGCTTGGCCCAAGCAGATGGGCAGTACGCCGGTTGCATCCGGATCAAGGGTCCCTGTATGACCAACCCGTTTTTGATGAAAAATGCGTCGAATTCGGCTGACAACATCGTGAGAGGTCATACCGGCCGGTTTATCAATGATTAAAACGCCGTTCATGACGAAAGATCCTCTTTAAGATGACGGGCTGCTGCGGCCAATAAGGTTTGGCGGGCTTCCTGCAGGGATGAATGAAGGGTACAGCCGGCGGCTCGTACATGCCCGCCGCCGTTAAATTCGGACGCTAAACGATTGCAGTCCAAATACTGCTTGCTGCGCAAGCTCACCTTAATGGCGCCGGAGGATAATTCACGAAGCAAAATAGACAATTCCACGCCTTGAACTTCTTTTAATTGCCCGACCAATCCGTGCACCTCATCATCGTTAACGCCTAAATTTAACATTTGTTCGTAAGTAATTTCAGCAATGGCAATATGATCGTCGGATAAAAATTCGCTGGACTGGTACATGGCGTTGAGCAATTGAAAGCGGGCTTGAGACGTGCTTTCAAAGACATGGTAGCGAATGGCGGATAAGTCTGCCCCCTTTTCCATCAACCAGGCCGCTGTTTGAAAGGTCTCAGCCTTAGTCTTTTCAAAACGAAAAGAGCCGGTATCTGTGTGAAGTCCTGTCAAAAAACAGGTTGCTGCATCAGCTGAAACAGGAAAATTCCAGTTGCGGCAGAAGTCGGCAAGGATGGCACAAGTGGCCGGCGCTTCAGCATCAACATAATTGAGATCGGAAAAGGGTTCATGGCCCATATGATGGTCAATACTGATGCGTTGGTCAGCCCGCCACTCAGCTTCACTTAAGCCGAGACGATCCAGATTGCCGCAGTCCAAAGCCACCCGTAGATCTGCTGGAAAATCATCTTCTCCCCAGTGCCGTAAATCTGCCATGCCGGGCAAGAAAGCAAAAGTCCCAGGCTGTCCGGTTTGGTTGTAAATGGCGACTTCTTTGCCCATGGCCCGCAAGACGGCGGCCAGTCCCAATTGGGCGCCAATCGCATCTCCGTCCGGATGAATATGCGAAAAAAGGGCAATTCGCTCCGCCGATTGGAGCGCAGAGCGAATGGCCTGATCATCTTTATTGTTCTTTTTTAAGCTCATTGAGTATCCCATCTATTTTTGCACCATATATCATTGAATCATCCAGTAAAAATTCCAGTGCAGGAACAGTCCGCGTTTTTAAGCGTCGGCTCAAAAGCGTGCGGATGTATCCGCCCGCCTTATTGAGCACCTCAACCACTTCCTGTCGCTCCTCTTCACTGCCCAGTTTACTGATGTATATTTTAGCGTGCCCAAGATCTCCACTCACAGAAACCTCTGTCACACTGATCAAGCTGTCAATGCGCGGGTCATTGATTTCAGAGCGAATAATATCTGTCATATCGCGTTTAATTTCTTCAGCTACGCGGTCTAAATTCGCCATAGTACCTCCTAAGATAACTCACGTTTGACTTCTTCGAAGGTGTAGGCTTCAAAGACATCTCCTTCTTTGAAGTCATTAAATTTTTCCAAGCCTATGCCGCATTCATATCCGGTGGCAACTTCTTTGACATCATCTTTAAACCGTTTCAAAGAGGCTATCTCACCATCATAAATGACAACGCTGTCGCGCAAAATACGAATTTTGGCATTGCGCATGATTTTACCATAGGTCACGTAGCACCCAGCAATATTACCGACCTTAGGCACTTTAAAGACGCTGCGCACTTCTGCTTGTCCCAAGTCAACTTCGCGAATTTCCGGCGCCAAAAGACCGCTGAGAGCGTTTTTAACATCATCAATAGCTTCATAAATGATGCGGTAGGTATTGATATCGACCTGTTCTTTATCCGCTAATTTTTTAGCGTTGATGTCCGGCCGTACATTAAAGCCAATAATAACCGCTTTAGAAGCCATAGCAAGCATAACGTCGGTTTCACGAATACCACCCACAGCGGTACGGATGATATTGACCCGTACTTCATTGGTCCCTAGATTTTCCAAGGACTGGCGCATGGCTTCAATTGACCCTTGTGTATCCGCCTTTAAGACGATGTTCAATTCTCGTACATCGCCTTCTTGAATTTGACTGAACAATTCTTCTAAGGAAACGGCAGAGCCACGGCTAATTTCTTTCAGGTGCTTCTCCTGTTGCCGTTGTTCAGCCAATTGCTTGGCCAGTTTTTCATTGGCTACAGCGGCAAAATCATCGCCGGCTTCCGGCACTTCATTGAGACCGAGAATTTCTGCCGGTGTAGAAGGTCCGGCTTTTTCCAAGGGTTTACCGTTATAATCAAACATTGCGCGAATACGCCCTTGGGTTGAACCGGCAATCAAAAAGTCCCCATTGCGTAAGGTCCCGTTTTGCACCAACAAGGTAGCAACAACGCCGCGGTTTTTATCGAGCTTTGATTCAACGACTTTACCAACGGCTTGCCGGTTCGGATTGGCCTTAAGGTCTTCCACTTCAGCCACAAGCAGAATCATTTCCAGCAATTCCTCAATGCCGTCTCCGCGTTTTGCAGAAACCGGCACCATGATAACATCGCCGCCCCATTCTTCGGATACAACACCGTATTGGGTTAATTCCTGCTTAATGACTTCAGGGTTGGCATCAGGTTTATCAATTTTATTGATGGCCACAATGATGGGCACTTCAGCTGCTTTAGCATGGTCGATGGCCTCAATGGTTTGTGGCATAACGCCATCATCGGCAGCAACGACCAAGATGGCGATGTCGGTGATTTGGGCGCCTCGCGCGCGCATGGAAGTAAAGGCTTCGTGACCGGGGGTATCCAGGAAGGTAATCCGTTCATTATTAAACCGCACTTGGTAGGCCCCAATTTGTTGAGTAATCCCACCGGCTTCCTGGGTGGTTACATTGGTGCTGCGGATTTTATCCAGGAGTGACGTTTTACCATGGTCAACATGGCCCATAATCGTAACAACCGCTGGCCGTTTGCGTAAATCGTGTGGATTGTCTTCGACTTCCAGTTCTTTTAGCAGGTCCTCTTCCATCGTTGTCTTAATTTCCACGGTAGCCCCGTATTCTTCTGCAATGATAGAAGCGGTATCAGCATCCAGTTCCTGGTTCATGGTTGCCATCATGCCCAAGGCCATCAGCTTCATAATAACTTCGCTGGCTTTTTTCCCCATTTGACGGGCAAGGTCTTGCACCGTAATGGTTTCGTTAATGACAACATGGTGCTTGACTTCTGCAAATTCCCGTGGTTCGTGTTGAACGGCCTTTTTAGCATCACGCTTGCCTTTTTTGCCTTTGCGTCTTTTTTTGTTAAAGGACTGTCCCTTTTGAGGCGCTTGTTTGCCGTTTTTATTGTTTCGGTTGTTTTGATGAGAAGAACGATTATGATCATCGGCATTATTGCGGCGATGATTTCTGTTTGACGTACTTTTCTCGTCAGCGGCTTTGGGTTTATCGTTTTTCTGTGCTGTTTTCCCTTGGCGTTGAGACGATTGGCTCTTTTGGGTATTTTTATGCTGGCCTTTCCCAGCTTCGTCTTTTTGGTGTTTCACATTACCAGTACGCTCTGCAGTGGTATCCTTCTTGTTTTGATTTGTCGATTTTATGGTTTTCTTTCCTTTTGACTCGCTTTGCTGTGCCTGAGTTGGGCTATCTTTCTTAGCGGCATCATTAGCACCGCTAAATTTATTTTTGACATCCTGAGCAACGGTTTCTGAAACTGTGCTCATGTGGTTTTTGACCGGAACATTCATGTGCTCCAGTTCTTTAATAATCGTTTTTGAATCTTGCTTCAGCTCTTTAGCGAGTTCATAGATTCTAATTTTTCCCATCATCACACCCCGCTTCTTTCATCTGTTATTTTTTCATAGTGTCCATCCTGCATTCTTTAATCGCTTTGGCAAAGGAATCGTCCAAGAGTCCGATAATGGCACGCGGTGACTGCCCTATGGATAGGCCCAGTCTTTTTTTATCGGCTGCAATGATGGTTGGCACTTGATGCTCATTAGCTTTTCGCTGCCAACGTTCTTTTGCTTCATTGCTGATGTCATCTGCCAGAATTAAAAGTTTGACTTGTCTTTTTTTTAGGAATGCGCGCACATTCGCATCACCGGAAATGACTTTTTTTGCTCTTTGGGCAAAACCTAAAAGCGTTAATAGCTTTTGGTCGCTGTCATTGTTGGTCAACATATGCTGAAACCTCTTCAAGTAAATGTGCAAACTGATCGTCATCAACGGACGTTTTAAAAGATGCCTGCAATCGTTTGCGCAATACGCTATTGGCTAAACAGGTGCTCTGCTTACACAGGTAAGCACCACGCCCCTGCATTTTACCACTCGGATCCAGATGGAAGTCTCCTTCAGGCGTTCGCACAATGCGCATCAAATCACGCTTTGGAAATTTTTCACCACAAGCTAAGCAAGTTCTTACCGGGACTTTTTTTGACATGGCCCACCTCTTTATGGACGTTCGTCAGAGAAAATATAGTTATACTGGACGCCCTGTTCGTCTGCCTGGGTCTTACTCTTAATATCTATTTTCCAGCCGGTTAGTTTGGCTGCCAGGCGGGCATTCTGCCCTTCTTTCCCAATGGCTAGAGACAACTGATCATCAGGTACAACGACAATGGCTTTATTTTCTTCATCATCTACCAGAACATCGATAACGACTGACGGACTGAGGGATTCTGCTATGTAAATATCCGCTGAAGCGTCCCAGTTGATGATGTCGATTTTTTCGCCATTTAATTCTTCAACCACAGCGCGAACCCGGTTGCCATTCGGCCCGACACAAGACCCGACCGGGTCAATGTTTTCATCGGCAGAGTAAACAGCGATTTTCGACCGCATACCGGCTTCCCGGGCTACGGACTTAATTTCTACATACCCATCTTGGATTTCCGGTACTTCCAATTCAAACAGTCGGCTAAGCAAATCTGAATGAATGCGCGAAAGAATAATTTGTGGTCCCTTTGGTGCGTTGCGCACTTCAACGATATAAGCTTTAAGGCGCTGGCCTGGTAAAATTTCTTCTCCAGGAATTTGTTCTGTTGCCGGCAGCATCCCGTCAGCATTGTTCAAATGCACTGTACAAACGCCATGATCGATGCGGTCAACGATGCCGGTGACAATGTCTGATTCGCGGCTGGCAAACTCTTTAAACACATACCCACGTTCCGCTTCCCGTAATTTTTGAACAATAACTTGCTTGGCCGTTTGTGCAGCAATGCGGCCAAAATTTTTAGGTTCGTCTTTTTCCGAAATGGTATCGCCGATTTTAGCTTGAGGGTATTGGGCCTGTGCTTCCAATAGACTTATTTCAACCTGGGGATCCGATACTTCCGCAACGACAACCCTGTCAATAAATACGTCAATGGCATCCGTTTTTTCATTAAACTCAATGCGGACATTAACATCATTGCCGTAATTTTTTTTATAGGCAGAAACCAAAGATGTTTTAATCGCCTCTTCAATGACCGCCGGTTTTAACCCTTTTTCCATCTCCAATAAGGCAAGAATTTCCCGTAAGGAGTCTTCCTTAACCTTCTTTTTCATGCTCCACCTCAGATTCCTTGATTAAAATTCAAAATGTAAATTTGCTTTTGCAATATTTTTATAAGCGAATGTATGGTGCTGACCTTTTGAGGTCACCAAGGTGATATCGCTTTCTGTCGCCGTTTCGAGTCGACCGATAATGGATTTCATCCCATCGATTGCTTTATACAGTTTAACTTCCACCAGTTCATCTTTAAAGCGCATAAAATCTTTAGGCTTTTTAAGTGGCCGTTCAATTCCCGGCGAGGAAACTTCTAATCGATAGGCATTGTTCACCGGTAGGTCATCAGCTTGATCCAATTGCTCACCAATCATGCGGCTAATGTTTTCGCAGTCATTTAAATCAATGTGCTCATCTTTTGCCAATCGGTCACAAAACAGGCGTAAATAAAAGTCGCCTGCTTCTTTTACATATTGAACATCCACCAATTCAAAGCCTTGTGCTTCTAGAAGTGATGAAAAATGCTCCTCAATATATGTCTCTGCTGCATTCATTACAGTCACCTACTTTAATAAATAGGAAAGAGTGGGCAGCCCCACTCTTTCCAGTAATAAGTATAGCATAGATTTAAATTGATGGCAAATTTACGCCAAGAGCTTATCCACATAGTTTGACAAATCACCGACATTTTTAAACTGTTCTACGTCGCCGTCGGGCAAGTCAATGTTAAAGGTGCTTTCAATGCTCATAATCACTTCAACAACATCTAATGAATCTGCCTCAACTTGCTCAAATGTTGTCTCTGCCGTTATTTTTTCTGCAGGGATGGAAAGTTGGTTGGCGACAATTTCTTTAACTTGATCAAATGTGCTCATATTAGTCCTCCGTTTGTTCGCATTCAACAGCTTCTTCTATTTGTGCAATTAAATCTGCTTCTATACATTGTTTGGCCACTTGGATGCCATTCAGGACAGCTGTATGGTCACTGTTGCCATGACATACAATGCTCACGCCGCGCACGCCCAGAAGGGGTGCGCCACCGACAACTTTCGGATCCAGCTGGTGTTTCAGTTCATAAAAAGCCGGTTTTAGTAAAAGAGCGCCAAGTTTAAAGCGCAAATGCTTCTGAATGTCACGTTTCAATAGGGTGAAAATATTTTTACCAAAACCTTCAAGGGTTTTTAAAATCACATTGCCTGTAAATCCGTCGCAGACCATGACATCTGCGACCCCTTCTGTAATTTCACGGCCTTCAATATTGCCAATAAAATTTAAAGAAGAAGCCTTTAAGGTTTGGTGGGCGGCTTGGGTAAGGTCGCTTCCTTTTTCCTCTTCGGCACCGTTGTTGATCAAGGCAACCCTTGCCGGATGATGGTTGAGCAATTGCATATAGATGGCACCCATGGTGGCAAAGTCCAATAAGTTTTGCGGATCCACCTGGGTATTGGCGCCGGCATCTACCAATAGCTTGGGTCCGTTTAAGGTTGGCAGTAAAACAGCGATGGCGGGACGTTTTATGCCCTTGATCCGGCCTAGCCGAAAAATAGCCGAAGCCATTTGCGCCCCGGTGCTGCCGCAGGAAACGATCCCGTCACAGACGCCATCGCGCACCAAATCAGTTGCCAGGCGGATTGAGGCCTGCTTTTTCTGTCGAAAGGCTGTTGCCGGATGTTCATCCATGCCGATAACTTCATCCGTATGTAAAATATCAATGCGGTCTACTACTTCTTCAGCCAGCAGCGGTTTGATGCGGGTCTCATCACCGACAAGGACAATTTTTTCTATTACCGGGAATTGTTTTAAGGCTTCGCAAGCGCCTTTCACAACCTCCCCAGGCGCATGGTCTCCCCCCATGGCATCAACGGCAATTTTCATTGGGCCTCCTTTGTCAAGGCATCCATTAAAGCATCTATTGCAGCTTGTCGATCGGTTTGTCCAAAGATGGCTGAACCGGCAACAAGGCAGGTACATCCTGCATCCACAACGGTTTTTATATTATCGGCGGTAATGCCACCGTCCACTTGTAAATACGCAGTGGATTCAGCTTTATCCATCATTTCTCGTAAAGCTTTAATTTTATAGGTGATATCTATGAAGGATTGACCGCCGAAGCCCGGGTGAACGCTCATCAGTAGAATTAGGTCTGCTTCTTTTAAATAAGGTTCCACGGCGGATAAAGGCGTTTCCGGATTGATGGAAAGGCCAGCTTTGCATCCGCAGGATTTGATGGCGGTTAAGGTCTGAGAAATATGTCGCGTAGCTTCCTCGTGAACGGTGATCAAATTGGCACCGGCCTTGGCAAAATCCTCAATATAGCGGCTGGGTTCAGCAATCATCAGATGGCAATCAAAGAAAAGGTCTGTCTCTTTTCTAATGGCGCGGATAACCGGTGGCCCAAAGGTGATGTTGGGGACAAAAAGTCCGTCCATAATATCTAGGTGAACCCAGGGTGCGCCTGCCTGCTTGATATCCGCCAATTCTTCCGCAAGTCGAGCAAAATCGGCTGAAAGAAGTGACGGCGAAATGACGATGGACAAAGTTATTCCTCCAATTAGTTCAGCTCGGACAACAGTAACCAATAATTGTGATAGCGGTCTGCAGAAATTTTATCCGCCTCTACCGCAGCTTTTACGGCACAATCCGGCTCATTCCGGTGTAAACAATCGCGGTAACGGCACTCGTCTGTATACTGGCTAAAATCCGGATAAAGACCGGCCAATTGAAGAGCCGATAAATCTTCTGGCAAATGGAGTACATTGAATCCGGGTGTATCCACTAAAAAACCTTCTCGATATGGGATAAAACGGCTGGCCCGTGTGGTATGGCGTCCACGACGGAGTTTATCGCTAACGGCTGCTGTCGACTGCTCTGACATGCCCGTTAACCGGTTGATTAAGCTGGATTTCCCAACGCCGGAATGTCCGGCTAAAGCGGTTATTTTCTGATGCAGTTTTTCACTCAGGTCAGCAATGCCGGCACCCGTTTCTGCACTGATGATAAAAATCGGGAAAAAATCGCGGTAGTAGTCTTTTATGCGCCTGGTATCTGCGCTTAAGTCTAGCTTGTTAAAAACAAGTAGGGGGTCTATCTGGTGATGGGCACATAAAACCAATAAGCGATCAATCAACATGAAATCTGTCGGCGGATCTTTCAAGGCCGATAAAATCAACAACTGATCAATATTGGCGATGGTTGGTCGAGGCAAGAGGTTCTTGCGTGGATGGATAGCTTCAATGGTCCCCGTGCCGTTAGCGGCGGTTTCGATATCAACGCAATCTCCTGCAACGGCCACGCGCATCCCTTGCTTATTTTTGCCGCGCAACCGACAAGTGTACACATCATCTTGCGCATAAACGTCATAGAAGCCGCCTTGCGCCGTTAGGACACGTCCTTTCATAGCCACCTCATTCTGCAACCGTTTGGCTGATATTTTTACCGTTAATACTGGCCGTAATGGTAGAGCCGCTCGGGGCATTATACATTTTACTAAAATGTTCGCCTTCTTGATGCACACCTCTGTAAAGCATAGTCTCCCCGCCATTTGCATCTGTCTGGGTGACGACAACCACGCCATTTTCCGGAACGTCAAAGGTCACGTTAACACCGGTTGTAGACGAGCTATGTTTACCGGTGCCGATGGTCAATGTAAGGCTCGTTTGTTTTTCAACCTGAGAGCCGGGTTCTAAGGATTGACCAATAATCCGTCCCTTGCTGTCATTAGACGATTCTTCTTCATTTGTAGCAGCAACAACCAACCCTTTTTCGCTTAAAGCGGCCTTTGCATCGGAAAGTTTCATGCCGCGCACATCCGGAACTGTAACGTATTCGGGCTTTTTCCCTAAGCTGACCGTAATTCTAACAGCTGTATTTTTATCTACTTTTTTACCGGGTGACGGCGACTGCGAAATAATCTGACCGGCTTCAATGGAACTGTCATAAGCGGATTTAACCTCGCCCAGCTCCAAATCAGCGTCTTCAAGAAGGGCACGCGCCTCGTCTTCAGTTTTACCAGTTAATTTCGGAACCGTTAATTTTTCCGGGCCGCGGCTGATGACGACGCCTACCAGGCGCCCTTTCTTCACTTTTTTCCCGGCAATCGGATCTTGGCTTATAATGGCGCCCTTCTCTACCTCATCACTGTACTCGCTGTCAATCTCACGAATACGCAGCCCCTCCTGGTCCATAATTTCTTCTGCATCTGCATAGCTAAACCCAACCACTGAAGGGACTTCTATATCGCCACCGCCGGCAAAAGATTGGGCAATTTTAAGTGTTCCAAAAGCCGCCAAAAGAACCAAGACAAGAATTAGAAAATTGGTAAGCCGCTTTTTCTTTCCTTTAGGCCACCGATTTTTTTTTGAAGCCTTACCTTCGCTGACCTGGTTGGCTTCGACCTCTCCATGTTTTTGGGTTAAATTTCTAGGGAGCGCCAGGGTATCGTTTAAGGGATCCACCGCCGGCTCCGGTGCTAAAAAATCTACTGGCTGATGATAAGCCGGTGCAGCAACACCTGTTTCTCGAACAGCCTCAAGTGCTTCGGCAACTTCCGTCATATCCTGAAACCGCAAGTTCTTATCCTTTTGCAGACATTTCAGGACAATGGCTTCCATGGCCTCCGGTACATCTTGTGTGATAGACTGCGGTGGAATGGGCTTTTCCTGAATGTGCTTTAAAGCTACCGTTACCGGATTATCCCCGGTAAAGGGCACCTGCCCGCAAAGCATTTCATAGAGGACAATGCCAAGAGAATAAATATCGGATTTTTCATCAACCCGTTCACCGCGTGCCTGCTCAGGGGAAAAATAATGGGCTGACCCTAGGATGCCTTTGTTGTGGGTAATGGTCGTGCTGGATAGCATTTGAGCAATGCCAAAATCCGTAATTTTAACCATTCCGGTATGTTCGACTAAGATATTGTGACTTTTAACATCTTTATGAACGATGTGGTGGCGATGGGCTTCCGCTAAGCCTCTGGCCACTTGAATGCCGATATCTGCAGCTTGTTCCCAGGGGATAGAGCCTTCTTCTTCAACAATTTGCTTAACAGACATCCCCTCAACAAATTCCATTACCAAGTAGGCCGGATCAGCACTTGCGTCAAAGTCATAAATATTGACAATGTTTGGGTGGTTTAAGGCGGCAATAGATTTGGCTTCTTTTCTGAAATGTCGAATAAACTCAGGATCTTCAACATATTCTTCCCGTAAAACCTTGACCGCCACTTGACGATTCAAAAAGATATCCTCGGCCAAGTAGACAATTGCCATTCCTCCGCCGCCAATTTTGCGAATGATTTTATAGCGTCCGCCTAAAACATCTTGCATGGCTTGCCACCCCCTTCCTCCCGGTAAAGCACAATGGTTAAATTATCTCTTGCACCACGTTCCAGTGCCAGTTGCTCAAAGCGCAAGGCCACCTCTTCCAAATCATCCGTATAAGCGATAACCTCGCTCATTTCTTCAAGAGTGGTATACCGGTACATCCCATCGGTCAGCAATAAAAGCACGTCCCCTGGGGATAGGTCACCGGAAGATATTTGCGGCGTGCAAGTTGCTTCCGGCCCGATGGCGCGCATTAACGTATTTTTAGGATTGCTAATACGATTGGCCAGCATTGTCTGACGAACATCTTCATCCAGTTGGGCCAATTCTGCTAAAAAAGTATGGTCTTCAGAAATTTGTTCGACAATCTTTCCAGGATGCATAATATAAGCACGAGAATCGCCTAGATGCCCCAGATAATATTTGCCATCGCGAATAATGAAAGCGGTTAAAGTTGTCCCCATAAGTCCGCCGTCAGTTTGCTCTTCTTGATAGCTATGCACTTTTTTATTAGCCTTTTTAAATCCTTCAGCCAATAAATCCTCCGGCGGCCTGTCGATATTTTCTTCTATAAACCAGTGAAGTTCATTGACAGCCATACGACTGGCAATATGACCGTTTTGATGCCCGCCAATGCCATCGGCAACGATGATAAATCGTCCTCTACCATCACAGTAGTATTCGTCTTCATTTGTTTTACGCACCAAACCGATGTGCGAACGGCCAGCTACAAACAAGTCTGTCACCTTCTTTTTATAAATTAACTGAAAAGCGCATAAAACGCTTATCGTACCATTTAATCATACCATGATTGCCCTTAAATGAAAAGAATTCTTGTGCCGTCTGACCAGATCGATTATGCTCTGCCGGTGTATAAACTTATTCCTTTTCCCTCTTTTTTCGGGACAGTGACCTAGCCTTGTTGACGTCATTGGCCTCATGTGACAATCTCTGGTTATAAGAAAAAGACCTTTTAACGACTTGTCCAGGTCAATTATGGTATACTATTGGCCTTGTCATGCCCATTCCGGCAACGGAAGGGAGGTGTGCATCATGGTAGGAGCATTAACTTCGCTAATCCTTACTGTCGCGACAAGTGTAGTTAGCCACTATATTTGCAAGTGATTGGACCGTAAGAAAAACAAATAACAACCAGCCCAACAAAAAACCACCGACTAGCCCTCGGTGGTTTTTTTGTGCGCACATGGCAGCACTAGCTTCGCTTGACAGGCGGCAAAGGCTCTGTCTTACTTGGATTATACCACATTTTGAAAAGGTATCAAACATATTGTGCCTCACCCTGCACGGGAGATTGTGGATTACCTGGCTTAATTTATATTTGCTATGCCTTTTGCAAGGTTGGCGGATTTTTTCATTATGGCATATTCCTGCAAGTATTGCATGCCTGCAAATGTTATATGGGCTCGGCTGTCATATACACAAACGAAAAAAGCAGGTCTGCGAAAACTCGCAAACCTGCTTTTTTAGCAATCGGAGCGACTGGATTTGAACCAGCGACCTCTGCAACCCCAATTATCAAGGCATTGACAACTCCTAGAATTCTTCTTTCTACAAACGGCTTTATTGAGCTATTTATAATCGTTTTTTTGTTTTTCTGTTGGCGTTTATTTTATAGATAACTGTGTATGGTTTGCTTTGAGCACTGTACAACTACTGTACACCTCCAGCTGATTTTTGGTTAGATTTCCCCTCATTCAACTGGTTTATCGTCTCTATCCAACTCCTGTGGATAGACACTCCCATACAAGGCTATATCAACGGTTATACTCATTTTCCTTTTTTCCTAAACCTATATTTCCCCCACCACCTCAATTTTCTGCCATTGTAGAGAACTCTATTTGGATAATGCTTTCATTACCTTTTCGTATACCCGTTCATAACCAACCGCCATTTCTAATCGTGTTGGCGGCTCATTTAATCTGGTCCCGTCTGTAAAGCCATGTTCTTTGGAGCGTTTAAAAGCGTCGGCGGCCCATTCGGGTATTACATACGCATGTTCTGGCACCTTTTTCTCGGGTTCGGATACGTGCGTATTTTTCATTTCGACAATCATATCCAATATCTTTCGTCCGTAATCTTTACTCGGTGCCCAATTACCGCCTAGGTCCACCCAAGTCCGGGCCTTGCCTGATAACCAGCTAAAATGCCTCGGATCGGAAGTCGGGTTTTGAGGTTTCCCGGCATAAAGTAGTAAATGATGTACTTGTGCTATGATCCCCTCTTTCCAACTCACGAAACGCATGTGCGCATTAGGATCGTAATTCCCGCCACCTTCCGGGCGTTTAAGACCACACGGGTTGAAATATGTCTCGTCGATAACACCGCCAAATTTACCAAAACCCGTCTCGAGAGCACTTTGGGCATAAACCCCTGCTGGATTAACTCCGTATTGCGTACTGACAGACCAGAAAATATCAGCGGTATCGATGAACCAATCAGCGGCACCTTTATCTCTGGCCCATGCTTTACCCTGTTCGACTGTTGCTGTCGGAGCTGAAATAATATTGTTCAGATTGGCTTGTACGGGTTGATTTTGATTTTTCGCATCAGCTTGTTTGGCTATCCCGAAATAATCACAAATACCCTTACACAAGCACTTAACCCACTCGTCTTCATGCCCAACGACATTGTGAACGTCGTCAGAATTGATAAAAGACATCTCGACTAAACAAGCCACGGCGTCCGTTTCTCTCAGGATTGCAAAATTTGCAAACTTACGTCCTCTATTGACGGGGTTTAGATGACTTACAGCATTATGTACGGAGTCTCCGAATGAATTTGCAATATCGTTTCCGTCCCAAGTGTAAGTCTCAACACCCCAAGCGGGCTGTACCGCCGAGTTCAAATGAAGTGATATAACGGCGTCGCAATTAGCGTCGTTAAAGACTTGTGCTCGTCGAGATAGGTCGGCGCCTTGGTCGATGAAGTATTTCCAATCCCCATCTCGACTCATAATGACGTCAACCCCACAGGCTTGAAGTTGCTTGCGAAGGCGTAAAGCGACATCTAACGCAACATCCTTTTCCTGGTATCCCATACCACATGCGCCGGTATCTGCTCCGCCATGTCCGGGATCAATACCTATTCGTACCATCTTTTATTCCACCTCCGGGGCAATATGATCGGAATCATCTCGTGGTTTGGTATAAGTATGAACTTGCGGGCTGTCTTTGATACCGGCCGTTGTCGGGTCAACTACCACGCCGAGAGCCACTAACAAGTTGATGATTATTCCAACACCTTGAATAACCTCGTCTGAACTAATAGCCGGAACAATGTTAAATATGCCACACACCTGATAAGCGAATCCAACAATCAAAGCCACCAACGCCACTAAAGTAGACTTATTTTGAAATCTTAGTTTCCAATTGATTTTCACAATTACCAACTCCTTTTTTGACTGGTAATTCGACAGCGTTTCTATATAATCGTTCGCCGGTTCCGTTTCCGCCAAGGTTTTTATACGCTACAAAGAGACTATCCAAATCCTCAATCTCAGATACGGTGGTGTAGCCTCTGGAAATATAATCCTCAGCGTTTGTGTACAAGCGAAAATGTAATAAGGCCAGCAATGCTCGGTCTTGTCTTCGATTATGGGTTATCTGTCGCCATAATAATCCGCCAATTCCTCCCGCACTAAATATAGACGTAAGGGCGGTAATAACACTCCAGTCCAATACTTGCTGTATAATGTGAGCTATGCTGATCACCTCGTGTTATTAAAAACAAAAAAATCATACGTCTCGTGTATGTGGAAAATGTTTCTATCAAATATTGGGGGCACGACACACGAGACGTATCGCTATGGAATCACAAAGGCCTTACTTTTCAGGCGTCGGTACTTCTTTCGGCACAACAGGTCTACCGTCCGTACCAACACCATACACGTCCAGCCAGTACTTCACGGCCGGGCGCCAGGCTTCGGTGATATCGGCCCACTTAAGCTCTCCGCTCATAATGCCGTAGGCCAACCAGTTTGCAAAACGCATAGGATCACCTCCTTTCATGGCAATAAAAAAGCACCTAAAGGCGAGCTTTAAGCGCTTAGTCATGATGTCCCCATCAATTTCTTAAGGGTTTCTGCGTCCGGCATTCCGTCCGGAACAGGCGGTGCACCGGCGGGGCTTGTCGGTGCTGGTGGGACCGGTGGGACCTCCGGAATTTCTGAGGCGTCCGGGGGCTTAACTACTGACATGCCGATTTGCAGTAAGGCCGCAGACTGTCTGTCCAGTTTTTCCGATAGCTTTGATAGTTTTTCTTGTAGGATTTCTTCTTGGGATGGCTCCGGTGGAGCATCTCGAGAAGACCGGAATTCACCATCAAACGATATAATTGCTCCATTAAATTTTTCCTCGCTCATATCGCATCTCCTTTATTATTTTTTCGGATATAGTAATACTACCAATCCTTCCAGAGTATATTGACTATGAAGTTGTGGGAATTTTGCTTTGTCATTTCCATCGGGATCAAGTCGCGTTCTATAATACCAAGCACCTGTCATCTCAGTATCAGTTTTTATTGGAAGGTTGATATCTTTAAAGTTTTTAGCATCGAACACAATTTCCAACTTATTATTAAACGAAATCCCAGCCAATTCCACTTCACTCAAACGCCCTTTTACCCGTCCTTCAATATTTGTTTCTTCTTTGTCCAGCACTCTACTACCAATGCTGCTATACCGCAACCTAGATGACGCATAGGGGCCGTCTCTTCCGATAAGATAATCTAAATACAAGCTAGTGAGGGATATTTTAGCCGTTCGATCTCTTTCTGTGCGCCCCTGGGTAGATGTTAAAATAGTTTTTCCGTCCGCTTTTATTTTCATAGATAATTCATCTGGAAAGTAGTAGTTTGTATATCGATGATCTAGTCCCCAACGACTGTCTTCCGGTCTGTTGGTGTAAGTGTTTTTATCAACCCGAAGATCTGCCTGAATGTAATGATAACCGGATAGTAGAACGCCTAACAATACTCCGGAACCCTCGATAACTAATATCTTATGATTGTTACGCGTATAAGTGCTCGTATTGAGATAGGACCCCAGTAGCGTTTTTCCATCGCGTAATATATTTTCTAACGAAACCGTACTAGGGTTGGTAGAGATAATTTCTTCATCAATCGTATATAAGTTTTTAAACACGTCGTATACCGAAGCAGTTTTAGCTAATTGATCTATTTTACCCGCATTAAAAGCAATCTCAGCGTTCTGCCTTGTCAGCGCCTCAATTTGCGACTGTTTAACGACATTGTTCTCAAGCCAGGTCTTAAGATCCCCGTATTCTTTTATAATCTCATTTAATGTGGATTCAATAACAGCAACCCGACGCTCGTGAACCATAACGTCGATAACCATTTTGTCGAATGCTCTTAAGCTGTTTTCCGGTACTTCCATGCTACCATTAATAACAGACCGCGCCACATTAACTGTAAAATTAGCCGTCAAGTTAATATGATTTGTGCCATTGACGGCATCAACAATCTTCACAGCACAAATAACGACGCCCTCTTTGGCCATCATCTCACGCGGATAATATACCTCATAGATTCCTCGGTTGCTATTTACTTTATTCATCGGCACTACACCGGATTCACCGGTTTCTACATGCCTAAATCCGAAATATAAGTTAGCCGTTTGTGGCTCTACGACACCACCATTGGTAAGTTGAACTCGTAAATTTCGGCTGTTGTATTCGCCCGTGTTGGCATTGAGTGGCGACTGCCAATCCACTTTATCGTTGGCCGTATCTAAAATAATGTCCACACGTCTGTAGTTATCTAAAGCCATCACGTTCCTCCTTGCTCTTGTTTTTCCCAAGTTAATGTGCCGTTTTTTATCACAGGAAATATATAGTAATTTTTTTCAGTAGCACTATCCTTTACTTTTGAGCTAACGCTATCCTCTGCTAATCTAGCTGTCACCCCAGAAAGCGTTCCTACACGATTACCCAATTGATCAACAGAAACCTGCAAGGTTTCACGCAAGGTTGGACGGGGGTCACCCAGTTCAATGCTTTTTACTTCTTCTTTAAGGGTATCATAGGTCAGCGCTGTCACTTTTGCTTTTAGATCAATATCCAAGTGCGGAATTAACACACGAACCGTATCACAAAGGGCTAAAATTTGACTTTTTGCATCAATGCCATTAAAAGTTCGGCTGATATCTGCACCGCTTACGGTGGCGTGAATGCTTGGCTGACCAACGTTATTGTCGCTAATGTAACGCTTCGTCCGCTTGCGCAAGGCGTCTACGGATTTGATTTCATCACTGCTAAAGTCCACCACTTTTATCTGTCGTCGCTGCCCCTCTTTATACAAGGGGCTGTCGATGTAGTATTCCGGTAGAGTAATGATGGCGTCATCTTCTCCCCCGCTATACGGATAAATGCTGGTGGCAAAATTGCTCATGTCCAGCTCAATTTCAGCATCAATGAGGTTTACGCCATATATAAATGCCACGCCTCGGTCACGTCCTCTAGCTGTCATCAATCGTATGGTGGTGTCCTTAAATAAATATTCCCCGTGATATTTATCCAGTATGCTGCCACGCACGCCGCCTAGAGCTTCACGAGCATTATGCACTTCGCTAATGCGCCAGTGAAAAGTTCGATCGCCGCTTATGCTTGAACGAAGCGAAAACGGAAGGTATTCGATTCCTACGCAAATATCTTCTAACTTTCTCATGGCGTCTGCTGCACCGGTGGTAGTGAAGCTGGTATCCGGCTTTAGAGGGTAGTTTAAAAGGTCATAGCTGATGTGTTCTGCATAAATATCTAAATTTCCTGACGCGATGTTGCGCTTTATCTGCGCAATACGAAACGGCTGGCGTTTTGTTTGCATATCTGAGCGAGCGACAATAATTCGCTCCGGCGTGATGTCTTTCACGGCCCTGCCGGACAAAGGATAGGCCATCTCTAATGTGAATGTGTCGTTGCGTTTTTCCGTCACCAGGCATGAAGTCGTCTCCGGCAAAAAACCAATAAAGTGATTTGCCCTTTCATCGTCATAAAAGTAATCTTCCGTCTGCAATTCAGGGATCATCCAAGCGTCCTCCAATTCGGCTTTACAAACACTTGTGTTCCTTGCGATGCTCGTAAGCTTATTTCAACACGGCTATACGGCGGAAAACACGGCCTGTCGCCAACTATCCTATCTAAAGTCCCAGTCAGGATGTTGTTTTCTGTGTCAAAAATAATTTCACCTTTTGCGCCTTCCATATAAATGCCATCGCCCCCACGAATGGAAATCGTAACAGAGTCCGTTTTATCTTGTGGAATGACGATTTTCCAGGTGGGGTGCGAAACCATGTTATAGCGGTTGTGTAAAGTGAGGCCCGGTTCAGCCGGCACATCAAACCAACGGTCACCGGCTGCCATATATTTCCCAGGCTGGCAGCGAAAAGTCAGTTCAACTGCACCAAATTGGCGCAAGCTCTCTACAATATTAACGCCCTGCACATGAATAGCTTGCCAAAAATACCCCGGTTCGCCGGACCACAACAGCTTGTGGTAGCCCGGTTTGCCGGATAACCAAGTTGCAATGGCAACAGCCGCTTGATCCAGCCTTTGTCCCTTTGCTAGGACCAAGTGACAACGGAAAGAGCGCTCAACCGATTTGTATCGCCTATTGTCTACCGCCAGATCACCATCACGGCCGGGGATTTCAATAAATTCCATGTCATATTCGGGAATCTGCAAAGACATATCGTTTAGAATCCGCAGGCCGAACTCTCGAGAAGAGCGACCATTATAGAAAAAATAAGCATCATCTTTTCTCGGCATCATCGCCTTCCCAGCCCCCTTTCACGCTGGCGTTGCAGCCAAGCCATTTCTTCATCAAGTTTTGCGATGCTCTTGGCAGTCTCGCTGGTGTTGATGTTCTCAACGGTGACCTTGCTGGTATAGTGTCGACTTTTATCCACGCTGCCAGCGTAACCGCCTGCTAAGGCTGGATGAGCCGTGGGCATGGATAAATTTTTAATGCCAGATACGGCTTGGGACGCCATTCGTTCTGCAGCCTCTTTCACTGTCCCGCTTCCGCGTAACATCCCCTCAGCCATACCGGCCGGCAGCCATTTACCGACTTCATCCCGCATAACTTTAGAGGGTGATGCAATGCCCAGTTCGCCTTTTGCAGCACCAATGGCCGCCAAGACCGAAGACACCATTGCTGATACTAGGCTACTTTTACCATCTTTGACACCGCGTACCATACCTTGCATCATTTGTTGACCAATCGTTTTAAATTCCGGCTCTTTTGCTCCTGCTTCCACAAGAGATGCGTCAAGCGCTTGCACAACAGGCGGTTTTAACTGCTGAATGCCTAAGCGTTTCATGGCTCCGGCCACGTCATCAACTGTTTTTGTCATAATCGGCGTGCGTGTGCGAATGCCCTCAATAACTTTATTAACAAAATCCGCACCTAAATCAATGCCTTGAACTGAAATTTGACCAAGTTTTTTGAGCGCCTCTTGCTGTGTTGTATCTAATGCCTTGACATACTCTTGTACATGTCCATCCATCTCTTCTTGCGCCTTCTGCTGGGCTGCCCTTAAGTCAGCCTCCATTTTGCTACGTGCTCCGGAGGTATCGATATAAGACTGCACTTTAGCCAAACTTTGCTTCTTTACCCATTCGGCTTGATATTCTGCCCAAGCGTCTTCTGTCATAGAAGCTAAAGCTTTAATCTCTCCGGCTGCTTTAGGGCCTGCTTGCTGCAGCTCTTTTAAAAGTCCTTCTTCAATGCCACGCCCGGTAATCGCAGCCATATCTTCTTGCCAGTCTTCAAAGGCCATATTCTGGGCTTTCAAATTTTTCAGTAATTCAGTACCGGTCACTTCAGCACGCTTTGGGACTTCATCAAAGGTCTTTACCCAGCCGGCCAATCTATCTGCACGTGTTTGAAATTCTTTTTCATAAGTGTCGGTAATGCGCTGCTCTTCTTTGGCAAGGTTCTCACGCGTTTTTGCAACGGCATCATGAAATTTTTGTTGGGCAGCAATGGTTTGCTTGCCGATTTCTTCGGTAATTTTTTGTACACTGCCGCCAATCCGCCCCACTTCAGCAGCTAAGCGGTTATTATTTTGTACCTGCTGAGCCAATACGCGATCGGTAATGCGGGCTGTGGTTTTGGCGATATCTTCCGCCGTTTCCTTTTCCACAGATGCCATGCCTGTAGCCATCGACCGGCCAACGTTGGCACCCATTTCTACGCCCACTTTAGATGGGCCGGATATGCCCAAGGCCTTACGGGTAGCGCCAATCATAGCGCCGGCCATATTCCCGCCGGCCTTGGCCACTTTTTTCTTTTGACCATCAATACCGATAACAAAGCCTTCACCGGTCCAACGACCGATATCCATAAAGACACGAGAAGGTGAGTGGCTTTTTAATGCCGATTTGGCTGCATTAACAGCCCCTTCAACAACACTTCGTGCCGCTGACGCTACAGCGTGTGCCATATTCATGATTCCATTAATTAAACCCTGAATCATAGCACGTCCAATGCCAGCAAAATGTCCAACAAAACTTCTTGCTGCTGAAACCGCATTACTGACAGCTGACCGCACCTTGGCCGCCACTTGGCTGGCTCGGGAGGCAATCCCGGAAATCAGCTGACCAATCAATTGCACACCGGCGGATAGCATTCGCCCTAAAAAGCCTAAAATAGCCCCCAGGGCAGCGCCAATAAGTGACCCTGCTGCACCAACCAAGGCCCCCAGAAGGGACAGCACCCCGCTGATCAAGGCAGTGATGAGCTGGACGCCTGCCGCTAATAATTGCGGTGCATTCGAAATAATGGCTTGCAAAAGTGCCATTACCAGTTGAATGGCTGCCGCAATAATTAATGGCAAGGCCTGCGTAAGGCCGTCAATCAATGCTGTTAAAAGCTGCACCCCTGCTTCAATCAATTGCGGTGCTGCACCAATCAGTGCTGTCAGCAAGGTTGTAACCACTTCTACTGCTAAGGGGATGAGCATTGGCAAGGCCGTGGTAATGCCATTTACCAGCGCTTCAATAATAGCGACAGCTCCACCGATAAGCGCTGGTGCTGCGGTCGTTAAGCCTTGGATTAAACCGGTAATAAGCGTTGTCGCCGCCGTAATTAAAGCCGGCGCTGCAGTGACAAAACCCTGTACCAAGCCTGTGATAATCGTTACTGCCGTACTTGCCAATTGGGGCGCTGCGGCTGTAATGCCTTGTGCCAACCCCATTAAAATGGTTGCAGCTGCGCCAAGCATCGCCGGTGCAGCAGTTGATAAAGCCGTTGTCAACTGCGTAATTAGATTCGTTGCCGTCGCGGCAATCTGTGGCCCGGCCGTGCTAATGGCTTCACCTAGGCTTGCAACCAGCTGACTACCTGCGGTGATAAGTGTGCCACGCAAGTTACCTAGAGCAGGTATCAGCTGCTGGAAACTCTGTACAACCCCATTTACCAACGCATCGGCGTTAATGGTATCCGGAGACATGATGCCTGCAAACAAGGCTTTTAAGGCAGCGCCAAATGCACTAGCGCTTTGTAAAGCAGCTTGGAACGCAGGTGCAACCGGACCGAAGATATCTGCCATTTTCTCTTTTAGCGCTGTAACAGCAGTACCTAAACCGCCAAATATAGAACTTAATTGCTGCGCCGCACTTCCTAAAACAGGAAAGTGAGCCCCGGCAGCCGCTAAAACAGCCGACAAATTTTGCCAATGGGCATGTAAAAATGCCACACCTTTTGCCAAGGCGGCAATAGCAATCAAGGCAATTCCTGCAGGCGATGCAATAAAACCAAGCATGGCTCGGCCGACGCCCATCAATACACCACGCAGGATAACCATTGCCTGGGCATTGGTCATCGTCGTTATTCCCAACAAGCGCAAGCTGGTAACCAAGGCCGGTACAGACCCAACCAAGGCCATGACTGCTGTTCCTGCAGCTAAAAGTGGTGCCGGCAAATGGCTGAGCGCAGCCACAAACAGCTGCAAAATCTTAATGCCCGCCATAATGGCCGGCCGCAAGCTGTCAAACATGGCAATGCCTAAAGCCGTTACCTTATTTTTTAAAATATCCAGCTGAGACTGTACCGTTAAAAGGCGTTTGCCATATTCTTCCTGCAAAGCTTGATTTTCTTCCCAAGCCTTTTTAGATATATCAAGCGCTTTGGTCACTTCGTCAGATGCACCGGCCAAACGCATGAGCGTGTCCACTTCTTGCATGGAATTTAAGCCCAAATCTTTTAACGTACTGGCAACATCGCCGCCACTTTTTTTAACCTTGTCCAGTCCTTTTACAAAAGCAGCAATGGCCTGCGACGGTCGTTCTTTCCATGCAGCGGAGAACTCTTCTGCACTCATACCGGCCACCTGTGCAAAGCCTTTTACCTTATCACTGCCGGATAAAACCGCCGTGTTAATCTTTTGCATCGTCCGAGACATGGCCGAGCCGCCAGCTTCTGCGTTGATGCCAACAGAACTCATTGCCGCCGATAAACCGACAATCTCCGCTTCCGTTAAGCCGACCTGCTTCCCGGTACCGGCAAGGCGTAAGCTCATATCGACGATTTCAGATTCCGTCGTCGCCATATTATTGCCTAGCGCCACAATAGATGAGCCAAGACGGCTGTAATTTTCTTCGCTCATTCCGGTAATATTGGCCAGTCTGGCCAGAGATACAGCCGCCTGGTCGCTGGACATGTTGGTAGACTCACCCAGCATGACCATGGTCTTGGTAAAGTCAAGAATATGAGGGGTTGAGATGCCAAGTTGACCAGCTGCCTCTGCCACCTGAGCAATTTCCGTTGCGCTCTGAGGCATTTCCTTACTCATGTTGATAATGCCCGTGCGCAGCTTCGCCAATTCGCTGTCTGTCGCGTCAACGGTTTTGGCCACGCCGGCAAAGGCGCTGTCAAATTCAATGCCGGCTTTCAAACTGTAGGCGCCAAAGGCTGTTGCCGCCGCGCCCATCACCGTCAACCCGGTAGCCGCTGCGTTGGCCAAGCCTTGGCTCATATTGCTGCCAGTCTGCTTAATGTTTTGCAGCTGGTTTTTAATATCCGCCACACCTTGCTTGACGCCGTCCGAGTTTAGCACCGAATCAATAACCACTCGTCCGTCAGATGCCATATGTATGCCTCCCTTCTCAGTTATTTTGCTTGATCGCGCAAATCATAAAGGGCCGCAACCGTTGCCGCTTCCCGTGCCTTTTTATGAGATGGCAATTCGTAATGCCTCTTTAATTTAATGATGCGCTTGCGTTCTTCAGCGTATTCGCTGCCCTTTGGAACTTGACAGGTTCGATAATGAATAGCCTTCATAATTGGCGTATCGTCAGATAAACCGTTAAACAAGACCATAAAATGAGCCCAGGACAAATTCCCCTGGGCTTTAATCAAGTCTAATCCGTAGTCCTTCATAAACGATGCATAAATGCGCTCCGCATCGTAAGTGAAATCAACAATCTCTTCTGCTTCCTCATCGCTAACCACATCGCCATTTATAGCTTGATAGGCCAGGGCAATCACCGCTGCAATATCCGTCAAATCAAACCGTTGCTCATATTTGGCATGTTCAGGCACCAGTAGGTAATAGGTTAAAACAAGGCGGTCAATGGCGCCAAAATAAGGGTCCTGCGCTGCTTCCATGCAACGCAGGACCGTATCAAATGATGTATCCACGGTAATGGTTAAATCTTGATAAGCAACAGATACAGCCACACCTGTCTGTCGCTCTGTCAGCTTAAACATTCCTATTTCCCAAGGTACTTATTAAACCTGGCAGACGCTGTATCGCCAATGTGCGCGGTCAATTCATCAACCACCTGGGCCAATACGTCTAAGGCCACATAGGCCGACCGGCCACAGGTGTCATAAAGGTTTTTACCGGAGCCCTCACCAAAAAATACATCAAAGGCTTGGATAATCATGTCTCGACTGTCTTCTACAACCGCCGCGTCCTGGCGTTCAGCCAACAATTGGCCATCGGCTGTCAAGTTTTCAAGAAAGGTCAGGTATTTTTTAATCTGTTCGTCGGCTAAGTCAATGGTATAGGTTGTTCCGGCGATATCAAATTCCAGGGTGCTTTTCTTTAATTCAATCGTTTTCATGCTTCAGACTCCTCACTTCATACGCCAACCGCTTTGCCCGGTGTGATCGTCGGTTTACCGGCAAATTTTAGAGTAAATCCGCATTCCCCGCGTTTGTTTGCTTCACCGGACGGCTCTTTAATATCCGTCACGGTTCCGGGTCCGGTAAGCTTGGTTCCGTCCGGATAGGTCACCCGAATGGCCACATCACGTTCCGGACCAATGGTGTGGGCCAACGTATTGAAAATATAGTTTTGTGCCGGGTCGTTATAGTCCCGGTCGCACTCAAACTCAAAACTTTTCTGTTGCCCAGTGACAGCCGATTCAGCGTTTCCACCGCCATCGTAGTAGTAGAACTCATCGGTTTCTTCGTTGTTGTCAATTTCCATGTCTTTTACGCCACTGCCAAGTTTTAACCAATCAGAAGCAGAATCGGTAGCGTCCACTTTTTTATTGATGTCAAAGCCAAAATTATGTTGGAGTAAAAAGTTTTTTGCCATTTATTATCATCCTTTCAAAAATTCTGCGTAAAACATAGCGCTATACACCACTTCATGGTCTGTTCGGTAGGCAAAGTGAGGCTCCGTATAGACCTCTATCACTGAGTTTTCGGCCAAGCTTTTACCCTCTAAGTAATCGGCAATGCGCTCGCAGGCAGCAAAGGCTTCTGCTTGCTGGGGGCTTTTGCACTGAACATCAAAAGCCAGACTGGCCATCCGACTCCCATCTGCATACCTGCTTCCCGGTGCCCGGGGCAGGGGTATAATCCCGATCGACCGCTCGCCCAGGTCTGTTCCACCCAGCCGCAAGGGAGCAAATAGGTTTAAGCTGGTCAGGCTTTTGTTCAGCAACTGATAAAAGGCTACTGATGTCATAAGCCAAGCACCCGCCGAATGACCTGGACCCATTCAGGCAACCGTTCAGCCTTAGCCCGCTCAAACCAGTGGTTGCCGCGTTCAGGAGCTCCTGCAAAACGAGCCGGTTCATAATACCAGCGTTTAGCATACGGCGTTTGCCATACAATACGGCCGGGGCTTGAATGGGCGTGGACGGAATCTTTTAAGGCGCCCATATCCAAGGGCACCTTGGGATCACAATCCTTCTTTATCTGCTCGTCTAAGACCTGCTGGGCTGCTCCGGTTAAACTGAGCTTCTCAAGAATATCCTTGCCAATGTTGTCATCATCAATGATTACATTGAACCTGATCATATCAGTTGCACCTCCACATGATGCACATCAGCAGTGGCCCCGTACATATAGGCCACAGACTGGACGGTCATTTCCAATCCGTTAAAAATGACCTTGTCTTTTTCCTGCCACTTAGCCGCATCCGGCGGCGCAAATAACAGGGCCCTGTACGACAGGTAAGCCATGTTAACGCCACGATCACTGCCTCGAACCTGGACGGCCGGTTCAACGCGGACGCCCCGTATCTCCTGAGCCGGCCCCCATGCGTCTCCCATGAAATCATCAGACCGGTATGGCCGGCGCACCACGTTGTGGATGAAAAGCCCCTGTCTAATCATATTGCCCCCCTGTATAGCAAGCCGGTATCGCCCAAGCGTAGCTTAATAATTCGCCTTGCTTTTGCCTGGAGCTGCTCAGGCGTTTGCGCCACTACCTGGCGATAACTTACCGAATAGTTGCCGATGGTTTCAGATGCCAGCTTCGGCGCTGCTTCTGCCTCATCAGCTGCCTGCTTACGCATGGTGATAAGCTCGCAAAGGGTTTCTAAAACCCTGTCGTAGTAAGCTTCATCGCTGGCGGGTAACCGGTGGAAACAGGCTGAAGATAAGTCGGCCAGGGCTTCTCGTTTAAAACGTACAAATTCTTCATTGGTCAAACCGACATCAGGGTACCGCTCTTTGTACGCTTCATAAGTAATCATTTTTCCGCTTCTTTCTTAGCAACCGCCTTTACCTTTTCTGCAACAACTTCATGGGCAAAGCCTGCTCTAATAATTTCTCCGGCCCGGTCTTTATCCGTGTAATCTAAAAGCGTACCAGCTTTCACCGGTACGCCTCGCTCAAAATCTTCAAAATCTGTAGTGATATAAATCAGCATAGGCCCTCCTTATACGCCGATGGCGCTAATGGTCCCTTTGATGACACCGTTTAAGTTTTCCGCAAAAAGTACAATGCCGTACATGGCAATGGTTTCACAGGTCAACCGCTGCTTATTCACATCATGGGTAACCCCGATCAAACCGGTACTATCTGTGGTTAAATCGAAAGTAGACGACAAAGCACCGGCCATCGTGGCATAGGCCAGTACCAAGTTTTGCGCCGCGGTAGCGTAAAGCGTGCCTTTGGGGATAAGCGGGTGGGCAAAAACAACTTTGAAGTTCAAGAAGTTTTCCATATAGGACATGCCAAAAGCCGTCTGGGTGCTGATTTGCGCCGTTCCCAGGTAATCGGCAATGTCATCTGTGGAAACGAAGCCAATGACAGTTACATCATCTTCTTCAAAGGCCTTGGTAACCCCGCCCCAGGCTTGAGCCATCGTTGCCTGCAAGCCCTTCCCGGTCACTCCTCCGGTACCACTCTTCAGTTGGCCTAAAAGTTTATCCCGCACACCTTTTTGAATTTCGCGGACAAACTTAGCGTCTGTCTGCTGAACGGCTTCATCAAAGCCAACGTCTTGGATGAGCTCCGCCGGCACAGCTTTACGGCGCTTATCCCACGCCAATTCATAACTTTTATCCGGTTTTTTATCAACTTTAGACAAGGGAATAATTTCGCCCGGTGCGACTTCCCCGCCGGCCAAGGTTACCGTGCTTTTGTAGGTTTTAATCACAGAGCCTGCCGTCATGGGCAATTTTCTCTCTAAACCCAAGAGTTCCGTCAAACTGTTCAGCTTTAAGCCGAATTGCTCAACAAAATCAATGTTTAAAACCTGCTCTGCTGTAAAATCACTGCGGCTTTGTAAATTTGTTTCTGCTGGCATAATATCTCTCCTTAATCATTTGTGTACAAAGCAATATTATCTGCGATAGCCCGCCGTCTTTCTGCGGGATCTTTAATAGCGGCAATTTCAGCCCGGGTCATCTTTGCCTTTTGGGGCTTACTTTTACTCACACTGGCACGGACAGCCGCCATGCCGTCATCTTCTTCCGGCTTGACCGTAAGTACAGGGAAGTCTTCCAGGACCTTGTCAATCCGCTCCTGCACAGTATCTGCTTCAACTGTTTCGGCCAGCTTAATGACATAGCCAATCCGGTCCTCGCTAATGCCTTTTTTAAGGGCATAATTTTCAGCCTGCATGGCCCGCATGTCTTTTTGCAAAGCTGCTAAAGACTCTTTAGTTTCATTGTCTTCGTGGTCTGCTTCTTTACTCTTTTCCCGGGCCAGTCGCTTTTGTACGATGGCATCAACCTCTGCCTGGGTAAAAGTTTTTTCAGCCGGCTTCATATCCGGCTCAGTTGACGACTGTTCCTGATGTTCGATTGCTTGCTCTTCCTGCTTTTGTTCGGTTTCCTGTGTTTCCAGCGTTTCTGTTTGCTTTTCTGTGCTGTCTTGCATGGTTTACCTCCTTGTTAACGTCCTGTAAGACGATGCCGCAAGCAGTTTAACGACATAAGCGTATTGGTCAGCGCGTCACCCTGCGCGGGAGATAGTGGATCACCTCCTAAAAATGAGCATGAAAAAACCACCCTTTGGGTGGTTTGGATATTGTATTTTTTTTGTAAGACAGTCAAATTAATCCAAGATCTCAATGCTCTCAATTTCATAGTCATTAATTTCATAAAGTACACCGCCTTCATTGACGGTAATATTATGATGTTCGTCTTCACCTGGTTCAGGCCATAAGTATTCAGTACAAAACCCTTCGCTGATTATTCCGCTCGTTAATGTAACGCGAACCTGATGCCGTGCAGCCTTTTTCATTTCCTCAATTGTTACCATCTTTAGAGCTCCTCCCTAGGTACAATGTGCGTCCCATTTTTCTTTGAATAATGTATGCTGAATCGTTTGGTCCGGGTAATCTCAATACCGTTTTCAACAACTACACCAACAAATGCATCTGCTTCAATGAACTCCTTATTTGTCCAATCTCCGCCCCCTCTGCTTCTCTTAAGTTCGCCTGTACCTGCGTACTTGTAAACCAACTCCTGGGGATCAACATCTTCAAGCAGATAGCTTGCACCTGAATAGTTATTATGTTCTTTTATGTGCTTCCCTTGCCGGCCTTCATGAATCTTCAAGTTATAGGCTCCGCCCTGGATAGCACGCCTTAAACGGTTATCTTTAATCAGCAGATTTAAGCTATCCTCAGGTGACCCAAGATGATATGCGCTCTCTGCCCGCACCTGCGCCCGCCTGTGGCTCCATACGGCCTTGCTGCTTACACTTCTATTATACCCGCCGGTGGTAATCCGCTCAAGCTTGGGACGCAGCTTGGCTGCTCTTGAAAAGTCTTTATAGGCTTCCCTCTGCCGGCGCAGGCGAATAACGTGTTCAGCGACTTGGGTATCCGGGGCGCCAATGGCTTGGTAGCCGATAATGGTTCGCTTTGTTTTACACATATTTCGTTCCAGCTGACGCTGGCGCTGGCTGGCTTCATAGGCGGTATAGGTTCGGCCCTCGTATTCAAAAGCCGGCGGGTCAATTTCTTCCAGGTCTTTTTTGCTGTAGGTCCGCTCGGAAAAGCCGGGAAAGAAGGGGAAAAAGGAATGCCGGCAGTTCCAACCACACAGGCCGGGGCCACTGCCGTACTGGGTAACCTCTATAAAGTCGGGTAGGCCGGCTTGGTTGCCATCTCCATGCCTGTCTTTTTCTTGCCAGTAATAGACGCCGCCCTGCCAGTCGGCGTGGCTGGGTCGGGCCCCTATATGGGCGGATACTTCCACATAGCAGGCGCCCATCTCGTCCATGTTGCTGGCTGTAATCTCATGGCTAATCTGGGAAAGACCGGTCCGCAGGAGGGTCCGCACGTGACCGTCAATGCTCCGGGTTACACCTGATTCAAAGTCGTAGACTCGGACGCCGCTGGCGGCCATCTCATGGATAATCCGCCGGTTTTGGGTTTGGTAGTCATAGGTCCCTGTTAAAGTGGCAAAGATGCCATCATTAACTCGCTTGCGGTAGTAGTCATCAAGACCGGTAAAGCCATCAGCTGTAATAAAGCCGATGGTGCCGGAAAGGTTTAAGATGCCGTCACGGCGTCGCTTTTGTACGGCGGATAGAATCCGTTGGACTTGACGATTTTCTTCATAGGAAACCAGTTGCTGCCCGGCCATGGCATAAAGCCATTCATCATGCCGGTAGCTTTCTTTGGCACCATCTTCCAGGATGGTATCCACTTCGTCTGCTGTTTTTTGACAAGTGGCGGCTATCCGTCGGTTGAGTGCTTCCAGGTCGGCCTCATAGGGGGCCAAGGTCAGATAACGATAGATGTCTGTTTCTTTAAGCGTTTCCTCGGTGGCCAGCTTTGCGGCAATTGACCGGATAATGTCTTCTTCTAAGTCAAGCAAGAGTGCCTGCAAGTCCTCCGGCCAATAGCCGATGTCTTCCGGGAAAAGCATTATTCTTCCCCATCCCAAATATGGGTATCCGGATTGGCCGGGGGCATCATCGCTTTGGCCTGGTCTTCTGTAACCCCATACCGCCGCATGAGGTATTCTTCAGGCCGAAGAAGGCCGGCTGCCACTTCGGCAATCATGATCCGCTGTTCTTCAGAGCTATCGGTTAGGATGGAATCGTCAAAGTCAAAGCTGATGTCTTCCGGCGGCCTTTCTCCAAGCAGAATGGCCATGCCATAGACGGTTGCTTCCAGCGCCTCTCGGAGGGCCCCCTGCAGGGCGCTCACCGTGGTGTAAAAGCGTTGCTTGGCAATCTTCATCTCGGTGGCCGTCTTGGCCGTATCCGTCACATCACTGATAAGCCCGTAAGACAGGCCGCAGTTGAATTCAATTCGCCTTAGGATTTGGTTTAGCCCCCGGAATAAGGATTCGTCCCGGATGGCAGGGCTAAAGACCTTATAAAAGCCATCTTGGGCGTCCAGACCTAGATCCCGAAAAAGCCGCTCTCCATGGACCGGCATTTTATTGCCCGCCTTAAGGGCGGTAATGTCTGCATCAATGGCCAACTCAGACCCGGTATACTCCCAGAGAATGCGGCTGTATTGTTCATCGGCATCCTGAATAAGGGCAATAGCCCGACAGAAGCAGGACATACCCAAGGGGCTTGTCGGGTCCAGGTTGTTGGCTTGGGGATATTTTAGATAAGCGTACAGCGGCTGGTCTAAGCCCGTTAGGGTTATTTCCTCTGCCATGCCGGACCAGGCCGCTACTAAATCAAGCGCACATGGGTCGCCTAGGCTATTGCGGGTATCAGACCGGTAGGCTTCATTGCGGATGACATACCGCTCCGGACTGCTGTAATCGTGCTCTTCAAGCCGGGTATAAAAAACGCGCCGGCCCTTATCATCCAAGGCATCAGCGCGATCTATAAAAATAACATGGTTAATCTTGCCATCACTGGTGACGCCAAGCGGCACAAAAAGGTCCGGGGCGACACAGTCAACGACCACCTTATTGCTAAGAGCATAGGGTTTAAGCATAACCCCACCAAAGGCACAAGCCTGCTCGGTAATCCCGGGTAAGTCATCCAGCAGACCAGCGTAGTCTCTCGCCAGGTCTGCGCTGGCATCCGCCATTTCACTTTTAAACTCAATGACCGCCGCACGGGCAATCTCTGTCGCAATAGCAGCCGGTAGGCTTAAGTGATGGATTTCAGGCGATGAATAGATATATTCGTCGCGGTACATGGCCTGCCACAGCCTGCTGCTGTTATCGCCCATATCCTCTAAGGCAGGCGCATGGTAGCGCTTGGCTACCTCGTCATAAAGCATTTAATCACTCCTCTCGCCGGCCATCTGTAAAGCCTTGGCATAACGCTCAAAGCTGTATTCAAAAGCGTCTAGGGTATCAATATCGCTGGTGCCGTCATCCAACCTTACGTTTTGCGTTAAGTACTTGCTATCCCACACACAGGTGGTTAAGGCCTCAACCAGGGACCGGCAATTATCGGTATAGTAAAATCGCCCCTGAGCCATAAGCCCTGCTGTCAGCTTAATCCGATCGTTAATGGGCAGCTTGACGCTATTTTTAACAGCGATGGTATGTAGCGTCTTGTCATCCAGGATAGCCTTTTCCGCCCCGCGCTTCAGCACCTGCTCAGCCGACTCAAAGCGAATTTCCTGCGGCAGTCCATAATGGATCTGTACGAAGCGGCAAAAGTCTACTAGGGCCGCCGTAAAGTCCTCCGGCGTCCCATCCGGGCTTACCTGCCTAGATGCCAGAGCATACAAGCGTTTAAAGCCGATGCCGATGCCGGTGGCCACAAAGGCGTGCTTAGACTTATTGCCGCCAACGTCCACACCGATGGTAATTCGCTCCAAGTATTCAGGCATTTCCTCTGCTGCCAATCGCCACCGCTCAGGCTTATCTGCAAAGGACCGATAAATAAGGCCCTCAGCAATCATCCTGCGGCCCAGAATGTCCCGCTGGTACCAAACACTATCCGGGTCATACTGGGCCTTAATCTCGGCAATGCGCCCCGCTGATATGGTCACGTTGTCATCAATGGTAAAGTGCTCGTAATTATAGCCGGTAAGCTCTCCGGCCAGGGCCTTGTCCCGGTACTTGTCTATGTAATCGGTATAAATCGGCGCTTTCGGATGGTCCGGGTTTAAATCCCAGTAAAACTGCCGCCTACTTGCAGCAGCCGTCCGGTTAAAGGCCTCATGGATAAAGCTTTCATGGTGCAAGTTGACCTCTGTCGCTATCCACATGCCGTAAGAGTTACCCCGAATCTTTTTATAGCTGTCTGCCTTGGCGGCTCCGGCAAAGACCACAATCCGCAACTGTCCTCGGGTATCCGGCCCCTTGATCAGCAGGGCCTCATTGTCTTTGTACTTGCCCCAGCGACACTGGCCACGGAAGATGTACTCCAGGCCAAAACCGTTGGCGTCCCCTATGTTGAGCTTGGCGTTAGCCATGGTAGATCCGGATGCCAGGTGGAGCTTGTCTTCTGACCGCTTAAGGGCATGAGCAAAAGCAAAGACATTGTCCACTGTCTTGCCCGCCCGGACCGCCCCTTCAGCGATGTTATAAGTGCTGCCCTTACAAGCCCGGATATAAGCCTTGTGCTTATCGCCAAATTGAAAGGGAATGGTCTTGCGCCGCTTAACCACTATAGATATCCCCCTCAATGTCAGAAAGGTCTTCAACCTCAATGTCGATGCCAGCGGCTTCATACCGTTTTTGCAGCTGTTCTGCCGCCTTGATCCGGTCTTTCGCTGAGATCTGCTTGCGTATCACTCGAGCCTTGGAAAATCCATCTCCCCTACCTTCCACAACCACTACTTCTTCATCCACCTGCCCCCTGACGGCCAGGGAATAAAACTCCAGCACCTCTTCAATATCGGCAATGTTGTCCCGACGGATGCTGCGGATCAAATCCTCAATAGCTTTTTTAATTTCAGCTTTCTTCAACAGTCGTTGACCTTGAGAATAGGCCGTTTTAGGGCTGTACCCTGCCCTAATCGCCGCCTGCGTGGCATTCATATCCTTCGGATACTCTGTGATAAATCGCTTCTGCTTAGGACTAAATTTAGATGTCATCACCTCACCGCCTGTTAGTTTTACGCATCAAAAAAGACACCCGGGTGGGTGTCTTTAGAGCATTTGACAATCTTTCTCTAAAAATTTTTCGTTTAAAACATATACGATAGGCCTCTTCTGAACCCGATAGATATATCCATCTTTCTCTAACCAGCTTAAAGTTTCGTGTAGTTTTTGCTTCGGTGCTTTAATAATGTCTTCCAGTTCTCGTCTTTCCAAGCCGGAGTCATTAAATAACAGGGCCTGGCAGAGAACAAACACAATATTTTGCGCCAATTCATTGTTCATGAGGCGCTCGTCCATTTTAATGCATGCATCAGCTTGGTTTAACAGCCGTTCCTTGTCCTGCAAATTCTCGTTAACAAACGCCTGACCTTCAAGCAAAATGTCCAAAAAAGAATCTATTGCAAAATTCATTTCCCCGTAGGAGTTAAACCGGTTTGTATTAGCAAATAGGTCTAGATACCTTTTCTCCATAATCCGACATCCATTTGAAAATGCGTAAGCCGTATAAACCGAAAAAGCTTTGGAAAGGTACAGGCTCGTTATAAACCGGCTGGTCCTCCCGTTGCCATCATAGAAGGGGTGAATGTAGCCGAAATAATAATGCCCTATGGCCAGCCTTACCAAATAAGGTAAATCTGCATGATTGAGAAAATTCAGCAGTTGCGAGACATGATCAATGATTCTTTTTTCACTGCCAACGCCCTTATGGATAACCCGACCAACCGAGTTCCTTATTTCTGACCCATCTTTGATGAAAACCTGTCCGTCAGGTAGGTTTGACGCAGAAATTTCTCCGTCAGTTATAAAGTCATATATTTTGCGTACATCCTTCGCTGAATCCGGCAAAGACAGCTCCCCATACCACAGTTCTAAGTATGAATGGATCATACTACCCATCCTTGTTTTAGAAGGCGCCACGCCTTCCATAACACGCCTGGCACTGCTAGCGATTTCTTGCCTGCTGCTTTTAACCCCTTCAATTTGATTGGTGCTTTGCAGCTCCTCAACAATAAGGCTTAAAAGAAAGTTCTTTTTAGCAACTTCGGGTAGCCGTTCATCGTAAAACTTCATTAGCGTATCATTTTGAAAAATCTCGTCAATCTTTAACATCATGTCATTTGTTGGCGTATAAAAAAGTTCGAAAGTCTCAGAAGAATTCATCGGGAGAATTGTAAGCCCTGTTTTAACTGACACTGGACTATTGAAACGCTCTAAATATAAATCCTCTACTCCGCTCTTTTCTTCTGTTTTGTACCATTTTTTAAATAAATATTCCATTTTCATCACCTTAAATCAAATTATATCATTAAATTTGATTTATTAAACAGTTCCTGGAGGTATTTATTTAATTTTTATAGATTTCTGCAATAAAAATGCGCCCGATTAGGGCGCTATCAAAAAGGAGGAAAGGAGGTGTCTTGCCATTTCAACCCACATACAGTATAGCACAGGTCCATAGTGTCTTTTAGTGTCCTCTTTCCAACGCCCGCAAAGCTTTGCCGTGGAGTTTGTGGACATAGCGCTGCTCATAGCCCAGCTTATCCGCCACATCCTCCCACTTGAGGCAATCTACATAGCGCAGGTGCAAGAGTCTAATCAGTCGCTCGTCTTCCAGGCTATAGATCAGATCGCAAATCTCCTTGCGCAACTGATTGGCCCGCCGGATCCGCTCGATAAGCTCTGCCCGCAAGTCCACCATCTCCGCCACAATATCATCCAGATCACGACACTCGCCGCCACCTGGCATATCAGACAACTCGGCACTCATCCGTGTCGCCTCGTCACGCAGGGCGGCGATCTGCTCATAGCAGGCCTCAATTTCTGCTTCCGCCAGCTGATACTGGCCTAGGTACTCTTTTGCGTTCATGGTCACCTCAGCTTTCGGCATCCCACTGGTCCAGCAAGTGACCATACCGCCAGAACTTCTTCAGCGTGGCCACCCTTGAATGCACTGTAGATGGCTCCCGCCTTAAATCGCTGGCAACCTCTTCAACCGATAGCCCCCCACGCTCCAGCATACCGACCAAGTATACATCTTCCTCCTGCGTCCACCTGGTGCCTTTGGGCTTCATATGCGTTCCTCCCACTTGTCCAATATAGCAATTACCTGGATAGCTTCCAGCATAATTTTTACCGTATGGCCACGAAGCATTTCACGTCTACGTTTATCGGTAGCCTTATCTATCTTTAGCGGAGTACCTGTGCCGTCGCTTTCATAAGCGTATTTTGCAGCCTTCCATTCATCATAAGCCTCCTGGAGTTCTCTGCGTTCTTCCAGTAAAACATGCATTAACTCCTGCTCATCAACATACATAGGCCAAAAATTACATTTTACATATTCGTGTTTTAGCGCCTCAAAAAGCTCTTTCATCTTTGGACTATTGGCATCCACAAAACAAGTCCAACTCATAAAGCAAGCCCCCTTTCAGCCAACTCCAGCCGTTCCACCCGGATAAAAATCCCAGGCTGCCTAGCCCAAAACTTTTCCACAATCTCAGATGCAACCAATGCATCATCTTCCCAAAAACCAAGATCCGTCATACAATCCTTTAATAACTTTTGCAAGTTATCCGTATCAGGCCTAGTTATTTTCCATTCCCCATCATAATGTCCATTACCCGAGAATAACCACTTCACTTGTAATCGAATTGGACCCGTCCATTTCTCTGCCGGCACATGCCCAGCAAGATGCGCCATCAATTTAGACCTGGCACTCTTAAGTGCTGCTGGCTCATAGACGATTGGCTTATTTTTTAAGCAGCGAATTTCCTTCTGCTGATGCGTCGTTCTCGGCGGATGCATCGGCAGAAAAAACTGTAAACATGCTTCACACATCTTCCCTCACCACTTTCATTTATTAAACTGCTAAAATCAACTTTTTATCTGTTCAGAAAAAATCTCTGCCACCCGGATGGAAAAAGTCGTCGTGCGAAAGCTAACGCACGACTCTTTTCCCCGGTGGCCGCGAGACAGAGCCGTCAAGGCTACTCTGGTAAGAGTAGCGTTTTGTTGACCCAGGTCAAACACGGAAAAAAGTATACTTAAACTATTCAAATGCGTGTTTAAATTCATAAAAAACAGTTATTTTTTATTCAAATGAATTCATTAAATATTAGACAAAGTTATTTTCAATGTGACTGTCAAAAGTCAAAACATGTTTTGCTCTGATTGACCTGGGTCCATACGTTCTGTTCTACAACTTTGTAATACGTCCCTCATGACCATTTCTGTATTCAATTGAATATTTTCTACTTTCTTTCAATCGACGTTTTACCGTAGATTCTGACACGCCCATGTAGCCTGACAGGTCCTTTATCGTGATAATTTCTTGTAATTTTAGCGCTTCATAAGCCGTATCCAGTGCTTCCATTCGTTCTCTTTTTCTGTCCTCTTTACTCTTCCCGGGCCTGCCGGCGTGAGAAGATCTTCCGCCATTCACTTCCGGCGAAAGTTCTTTCAAGACCCCCGTTATGTCCATCTGGTGGACTGGGTAAGTAAACCAAAAATCCACCGGAGCGAAACGTTCAAACTCTCTAAGGGTACCTTCTATCCGCCAAGCCGTCGCATGAACCTGGTCACCAAATACCGCCTTAATGGTTGCCTCCGGAACGTCCAGTTCTGTTAAGTCCAAAAGAGCGTCAGGGTCCCGGGCAAATACCCCGGACCCGCTGGCGCGGTCCATAGACCGTTTGCCACCCTGGTAACCCTTGCTGTGATGGTGACAGTAAATTACGGCGCTTCCCAACTCCGTGCAGACCTTGTCAAACTGATTGCAGAAATGGGCCATTTGATCGGCAGAGTTTTCATCTCCGGTGATGATCTTATAGATTGGGTCAATGATGATGGCTGCATAATCCTTCTTCTTTGCCCTTCTAATAAGCTTTGGCGCCAGCTGGTCCATGGGGACAGATTTCCCCCGCAAGTTCCAGATATCTATGGCCTCTAAGTGGCTAGGAATAATCCCCATCGCCTCATATACATCTCGAAACCGGTGCAAACAAGAAGCTCGGTCAAGCTCCAAGTTGACATACATCACCCGGCCCCTGGCACACTGCCATTCCAGCCATTTTTTGCCTTCAGCAATGGCAACACATAGTTCGATTAAAGCAAAAGACTTTCCCGCCTTTGAAGGACCGGCTAAAAGCATTTTATGGCCTTGTCGAAGGACACCTGAAATAAGCGGTGGAGCCAATTCAGGCAAGTTGTGATAAAAATCTGCCAAGCTTTCCGGCTCAGGTAGATTGTCGTTAATACTTTCAATCCATTCATACCAGTCTTTCCAGGATTTTTGCCCGATGTTGGTATCAACTAGGTATTGCTTTCGTTCCCCCCGAATAACGCCTGGCATCCGGCTCAGCCGGCTAGGGTTCCTGTTTTGTGTATCTATCTTTAGACCGTTTTTCTCGCACACCTCATATAGGTAGTTCACCCGTTTACGATATTCGGTATAATTTTCCGCTTCAATCCTGACGATTGCATGTAGAGATTTCTTGCCGGAATAAACCAGGCAAGCTACCGGCAGCTCCAGCTTTCTAATAATGGCATTCTGGGTTTCAAGGTCCATTGTGTCTGATTCAACTAAGGCATAGCGATAATCCGTCACATTTTCATTCTTGCAGCCCTTCCCGTCCAACGGGTTAAACCGAATCCAAGCCCCTACTTGTGGCTTATAGTCTCCTAAAACAGCGCCAAGATCATCATTACACCTGGAAAGTGCCTCAATTAGCTCACCGGCTGTCCGTGACCACACCCCCTTGGTTGGCATAAAACGGCCATCTTTTTCCCAAGAGTCCGTCACATAGCCCACTGTTTCGGTAGAATCGAATAGGGCTTCCAAGTACCGGATAAGCTCTTGAGCTGGGTGCCAGGAGTTTGGTCCCCGAAGCTCCTCACCCTCGATCCAGGCCGTATCTACTATTTTTAGATCATCCTTATCCCCTACATAGGCATCCCAATCCAGGGCTAAAATCGGCCCATCATCTATAGGTGCAGGATGCCAACCTTGGTCTTTGGCCAATTGGACAATGGTTGCTGCCGTTACCGGATCACTTCCCCCGCCGTGAAATGTTTTCCACTTTCTTTGGCATTCTCCAGTATGATAACGGGCAACATCTCTTTGGGACCAGGTTTCCCATACTTGGGCGTCGTAGCCTTCATGGTTAAGGGCCATGCCCACGCTAACCCATTCCTGGTAGTTTAATAAAGACGGATTTATGTGCCCTAATATTTCTAATAGATCTGTGTTGTACTCTCTCATAGCCTGCCCCTTAGCTGTTTACGGCTTGCTTTACCCGCTGCTCTTGCGGCTGATAGGTAGCCGGGTTAATCCCCGCAGGCACTCTCCAACCGGATTCGGCAATTTGTCCAATAAGGCGGGTTGCATCTGCCATCGCCCATGTCCCGACATGCTGAAAACCACGACTTTCCAGTAGCCGTATCTGCTTAGGTGTAGCCAAGCCTGCCTCCCGCCGGGCGTGTAGCCGGTCCAGCAAGACACTTGCCTTGCCGGCGCTACCCACATCGTCCGGGAATATGCCGAATTTCTCCAGGGATTGGAGTTGCTTCATCGTAGGTGGTTTCCCTTCCCAGCCAAAGGACGGAACATAATTGGCCAGGTCCTCAGCCTGAATAGACATTTCAAACTGAAGCGGATCTACCAATTTACGCTTGCGTCTTTTCATTTCTTTTAGCTTCTCTGCCAAAGCCGCCTCCCTGTCTGCGATAACATCTTGGCTGGCTCTTTCTTCTGCTGCTTCAAGGTCCATAGGCGCCTCAGCTTCAGCAATATTCTCTGTCATTTTTTCAGCCACTTCCGAGGAAGAGGCAATTAGGTGGGCCGGGTGGCATAGCTCATGATTTTCCGTATGCCATAAAAAATCCAGGAGAAGCAAATGATCCTTATCCGGATATAATCGCGTTCCCCTGCCTACCATTTGGCTATATAAGCTTCTCACCTTAGTCGGCCTTAAAACCACCACGCAATCAACACTGGGGCAGTCCCAGCCCTCAGTTAGTAGCATCGAATTGCAAAGGACATTGTAGTCGCCACGATCAAAAGCCGTCAAAACATCTGCCCGATCCACACTTTCGCCATTAACCTCTGCAGCGGCAAAGCCCTTACTCTTTAGCAGCTGGCAAAACTTTTGGCTGGTTGCAATAAGGGGCAAAAAGACCACCGTTTTTCGATCCATGCAGTACTTGGCCATCTCCTCTGCGATGCCTTCCAAATAAGGGTCTAACGCCGTCCCCACATCTCCGGCAGAAAAGTCTCCGGCCTGTTGACGGACAGCCGACAGGTCAATCTGCAAGGGAATGGTCATGGCCTTAATGGGCACCAGGTAGCCCTCTTTTATGGCCTTTGGTAGGCTGTACTCATAGGCTAACGAATCAAATATTGTCCCCAGATTACGCATATCTCCCCGGTCTGGGGTAGCCGTAACCCCCAAAACCCGGGCCTGGTCAAAATAATCGAGTATTCTTTTATAGCTGTCTGATACAGCATGGTGCGCCTCGTCAATGATAATGGTATCAAAGTGATCGGCTGCAAATTGTTTTAGCCGATTTTCCCTCATGAGGGTCTGCACAGATCCTACTGTAACTCGGTAAAAACTATCCAAGCTGGATTCCTGAGCCTTCTCCACAGAGCACATAAGCCCTGTGGATGCCTTTATCTTGTCAGCAGCTTGACTAAGGAGCTCCCCCCGGTGTGCCAATATAAGCACACGATGACCGGCACGAACACACGATTCCACCACCTTAGAAAAAACAATGGTTTTCCCTGTGCCGGTCGGCAATACCAGAAGCAGGCGCTGTTCACCGCTTGCCCACTTGTCCAGGATGGCGTCATGGGCCTCTCTTTGATACGGCCGTAATTCCATGCTTGATCATCCTCCTTTCTTCTAAGCCTTACACTTTCTAAAAACTACCGGGGGTGTAATTGGTCATTTGCTGCTGAACCGGTCCCGTTGCTTGCTGCGTTTTCACCGTTGGCTGTTGGTAAGCCTGCCCTTGAATGGGACGCTGCTGAATGGTTTCCAGAGCAGGCAGAAAGTTTTTCACTGCATTTGTGGTTCTTTTTTCACCATTTTGATTGGTGTATTCCCGCTGGTGGATTTCAGCCTTCCCGGTGGCACCCGGGACAGCTTGCCAGTTCATTTGAACCCGTTCGCCCGGTTTTTTCTGACCGATGGACGTAAAGAATTGAGACAGTTTCCACTCCATTTTAGTGTTAAGTAAGAGGCTTTCATTAAGTTCTACGGGTGTTTTGCTGGTAGGATCTGTTACCTGGATTTGAACTGTAGCCCGCGGGCAGGGGGGCATCTTTTCGCTACCGTTAAAGTAACCACGTTCTAGGCTTAAAACCTTAAAGTCGTAAATCCCTTCCGGTAACAAAACAAAAGAATCATCTTTTTCAATATAGCCTTCCCAGTCCAAGGCCTGACCCAGGTCTGCAGCGGGGTTAAAGTTGTTATCGTAGCTCATTATTTTCCTGCCTTTCTGGTCTCTTCAATCATTTGGTATACGGCTGGCCATGCTTGTATTAGCACAGCTTCAATAAATCCGTCATCGTACATATTTATTGGCGTATCCACCGGATAATAGCCTTTGGCACCAACCACCTTGCGAATCTCACTTTCGCTAACATCGTTGGCAAGCATAAGGTCCAATAACCCCTCATGTCTAATATCTAAATCCGGTGGAAATAACGCTTCTGCAGTAGCAATGACGTCAGAATCTGTGATTTCTGTCCCCGGAACCTCTTGTTTTGGGGATAACTGATGAGGAGGGTTTTGTGCAATATCAGCAGGGGGGGTAACAGAAGCTTCCGGCGCAGGTGCGGGGATTGGTTCCGGCCCTTCCATAGATGATGGCGATGCACCTTGTTCAGGCGTCTTTGCTGCGCCTTGGGCCGCCTGCATAATGCTGCTTGTATCAGCAAAGATATGCTCAATTTTGCCATAGTCCATATCCAGCTTAGGCGGTAATCCATGTCTGTTTTTAGCATCCCAGGTCGGCGTATGGTTGGTATACATAACACGCTTGCCACCTTGCGCCTTGTTTTTACCTTTACGGGCTCCTTGATTATCTACATTGACCACAAGCGTTTCATAGTTGCAAAAGAGGAGCATATCTGCCCACTCCTTCAACAGTGGCGCTGTTTTCTTTTGCAGCTTAAGTTCCCAGCGGTCATAAGCGCCCATTTCATCTGGCTGTTCAAACTTACGAATAAATGAGTGCGCCGTAATCACAACGTTAATGCCGCGATCAATAAGATCACTTAAGCGATTTAAAAATCGTCCAAACTCTTCTTCCAGGTAGGTGTATCCTTTTCCGTAGCCAATGCCTTCAATGCCATCCACCTGATGTTTGGCGCAAATCTGTTGCATACAAAGTTTTTCCGCCCAATCTGCAGTATCAATAACCAGCGTTTCACATAAGGGATTTGCACTGATATAGTCCACTTCTTGAAGTAACATTTGCCAACTGGTTGGTTGAGGTAGGCGGGCCACATCCAGTTGAGCCGAACCGCCCTCTGTGTCTATAAAGATGGGGTTAGGAAATTTGCTGGCCAGCGTCGTTTTTCCGATGCCTTCCGGACCATAGATGACAACCTTTTGCGCCCGCTTAATAACACCGCTTGTAATTGTAAACATTAAAATTCACCTGCTTTCCAAGCCGTCTGTGCTGGTTGCATACCTGCATGCGCAGCTGGTCTTTGTTGCTCAAGAATATAGCCGTCTTCAATAATGATGGTGCACTCTTCTCCTGTAGATACCCGGGTTGCAATAACTTGCAGGCTTTCTTGCTCAAGCCATTCACCAAACTTTTCCAATGTAAGGCGGTCCATCTGCTCAAGCTTATCCATTAGGACAAAGCCGCAATCAGGCGTTAATTGACGCACGATAGCTGTTGCTACAATCAACTGATCCGCTCCGCTCATGGCATCCCACTTATATCCCTTATAGGTCAACTCACCATCTTGAATGGATAAACCGGAAAGCGGTAAATTGGCACCATCTAATAAAGCCATTCGGTCTTTACGTACCGATTCAATTTCTTCGGTCAGGGCACTGTATTGAGTTTGATACTGTTCCGCTTCTTCTTCAGCACGAACCTTATCTAAATTAGCGCGCACCTTAATATTAATGGCATCGACGTTCTGAATTGACGCTTCAAGCTCAGCCGTGCTTTCGTCCTGCAACTCTTCAACTGTTTTAGTTGCCGTATCCAGCTTGATCAAAATTTCTTCTGTCTCAATGAGCAGCGTCCTGTGTTTTTCTTGTAAATCAGCAATTTGCTGAGCAATAGCGGAAGTCTGTTGCTGTAATCGCTGCACTTGGTTTTCTAGGGCTGCTTTTTCATCCCGTAGCTCTTTGTTTTTTTGATTGCGCAAAAGAATTTCCTGCTGCTGCTTAATAAGCTCTCCGGCTGAAATAAGGGTTTCCGGGGCATCTTCATAGTAAGGCTGTTCAGCAGCCCATTTTTTCTTCTGATCGGCAATTTGACCAATACTGTGCCGCTTGTTGTAAAGCTCCTGCTCTTTACGGTCCAACGTGTGCAGCTGCGGCCCAACCCCTATAATATTCAGCAAGGTTTCTGCCTTATCTTTATTGCTGGCAGCCATAAATTTAGGCAAGTCTAAAGCCAATTCTGCAATGAAGCCATCTAAAAGTTGCTGTCCGGCCTTATTGCCATTGGGATCAGTGACTTTTAGAGCACCATTCTTTCCGCTGCGCTCTACACGTAAACCGTTTGATAAAACCAGTTTTATAGAGGGATCTAAAACTGATCCCTCTCTATGCGGTTCACTTGGCTTGTAACGATTACCTCCCAACGCCCACACAATGGCGTCTAAGACGCTCGTTTTCCCTTGGCGATTATTACCACCAATAATGGTCAATCCTGCTTCAGACGGTTCCAACTGTACGGCTTTAACCCGTTTTATATTTTCAAGCTGAATAGAATTAATTTTTACACTCATGATTACTCCTTTTCTCACATTTGTGATATACTAAAAGCGGATGTTTTACCTTTGCGCCCTTTGCGAGTGCCAGCTCGTAAGGGCGTTTTTTTATAGTTCGATGGCATCTGATACCACCGCACTTATAACTGTGAGTGTAAGCCAGGCAGTTACACGGATCCCGGCTTGAACATGGTTAATAAGTCCCAAATCCACCCGGACCAACGCTGCTAAAAACATGACATAGGCCGTAATCATAAAGATTCGTCCTAATACTCTAACGGGCAATGTCTTCATATTTTCCTCCTTAAATTCTTAATTTAGCCATCCTCTCCCGGTACTCAGCCCGGCTTCGCCTTTCCATCTCCTGCTTGACCAAGTCACGTGGATACATAACCCGACGGCCGTACTGAATCCGCGGAAAGCCCGGAGACTTGCCAAGTTCTCTTGCTGCTTGGATCCCCATACCAAGATACTCAGCCAGTTCTTCACAAGTTAAGAAGTCCGGATACTGCTTCGGCCCTTCTGCTAACTCTGCTAGGAAAGCCTTTATTTCCTGCAATTCCTGTAGTACTTCGCTCATCTTGCCACCTCACTTATAAATCCTACAATCGCCGTATTCCCAGGCGTCCATCTTGATCAAACGCTCTGTCTCTTTATCTACCATTTCCACAAGGGCCTCTGGAGCAGTTAACTCCGATAATTCATTAGGTAGTTGGTCTACCAGGTCTGCGTCAACTACTACAGACCCCGTTACCTCAGCCAGAGCTAAAAACTTGACCCGGACCTTTTCTTGACAGGTCCCATCCGGCACTACATATAAGCTTATACGCCCTCCTTTTCCAGTCCATCGATATAAACATTAATGCTTGTCGCCCGGTCGGACACCCGCTTAATCATTGCGTTATACTTCACTAGGTCTTCGTACTCGTCCGGAGCGATAATGCCATCTGCCAATAAGCACTTGACCACTTCGTTTGCCTGGCCAATGTCATCCCCCATGAGGATAGACTGTAAGGCCATATCGCAGTCGCTCTGCGGTGGGACAACATCCGGCAGATGATGACCTAAAATAGAGTGGTTCTTGAGATGCCACCAGGCCAGCATCGGCGACCTGTAAGTGTCCGCCATCCGGTCTACCAGAGCATCAGACGGTAACCGTACGTCCGTCTCAATCTTGGCCAGCGTAGAGGTCGAAATAGCCATTGCTTCCGCCGCCTGAGCTTGCGTCAACCCTGCATTTAGCCGGCAACTTTGGTAATAATTGTTGCCTGTTTTGTCCATCTTCACCTACTCCCTTATGAGCTCCCTTTTATATTTCTATTCGCTTTTTCCAGAAACAAAAACTATGATCAAATAAATCTAACTGCAACCAACTTTCCGCATATCTTCTACCATCTTTTTTATCTCTATATTTTGTAAGATAATGCCTAATCATTTATCCTCACCTCCCACCCTTTGTATGGATTTCTGCTATACTCTCCTTGAAAGGAGGTGATACCTATGAAAGCAACTATTTACTTTCGTGACCGCCACAAATTAATCATCGAAGACCTTAAAGAAATTTACACCGGCAACACCGGCAACCCCAACGCAAAAACCATAACAGACTTCAAAGATCTGATTCTGTCGGACACAACCCTTCGCTTTGTTGGGACAAGCACCCTAGTTGTGAATGGGAAAGATTTATTGTGCGTACACCTCGCGGAATAACCTCCAAAAGAGTGCAGTTGCAGCTGTACTCTTTTTCTATTTTCCGCAGCCCCTCAACCATAGGCCCAATATCTTCCCAAATATCAGCAACCAAATGAACCCTTATTTCCATTTCCATTTATCCTCACCTCCCACCGCTCGAATTACTTAAAAATGAGCTTCATAATTAATTGCACTGCATGGAATGCTCAACTGTAGTGTCACATCTATAAATCCGCAGGGACCATTGCTTTTGAGACTATAGCCAGTTATATAAGGCACCTCTTGGCTATTCAGCTTAAGCGTAAAACCCTCTTTCCCATCCTTAATAGAGAAACTGTCTTCCGCCTCGGTATAAATTTCGGGCCCATTTTTGCCCACCTTGTCTATTTCATTCGCCCCCTTTCGTGGGATAATTGGGGTAAAGAAAGAACTTTTTGTTTGACTTTTCAAAACCAATGTTTTTAAAAATCAAACATTCTGAGTAAAAAAAATCATAGGTGAAACGCCTAGCACCTTGCTGATTGCTTCAGCTCGTTCAATTGTCATCTTGATTTTACCAGCCTCCAAGAGGCAGTAAGTGCTTTTTGACAAGCCTAGCTGCTTACCTAACTCTTCCTGCGTTAAACCGGCTTGATTTCTAGCATTTTTGAGAGCATTCAACAGCTTCACCTCCTTGTATGCTTTTATTATAGTTTGCGTTTCTTAAACTGTCAATGGTTTTATTTAATTTTTTAAAACTGCTTGCTCTTTAAGTTGATTATCCTCAAACTTATATGTAAGATAGATTTAGAATTTCATTTTTTGAAGGGAGGATTGACGCAATGGCTACTTTAGGCGAACGCATTAAGTCTTTGCGTCAAGAAAACGGTCTTACGCAAGAAGAATTTGGCAAAAAATTTGGTGTCGCTAAGTCCACTGTTTCACTTTACGAGAGCGGAAAAAGCACGCCGGATGATAGCTTAAAGGTGAAAATAGCAGACCATTACGATGTGTCGCTCGATTACCTTCTAGGTCGCACCAACGACCGCCACCGTCCCTACCATGAGCTGGGCGCCAAAGATATCAAAGAAATCGACACCCTTATGAAAGATCTGGAAAACCAGATGGACATCGGCATATCCTTCCACGGCGAACCCCTCGACGAACAGGACCGCGAAGTCCTTATGCAAAGCATCCGCACTGCCATCGAGATTAATAAACAACGTGCCAAAGAAAAATACACCCCGAAGAAATACAGGGGGGATAAATAATGAAGAACTATGACTTGGATCCATTGGAGCTAGGCTATAAGAGCAACAAAGAAGTGCGGCTCAGTGCAATTAATAGTATCTTCATTGAGAACTTCAGAACGTTAAAGAATAGAGAAATCCCCTTAGGGAAAAACATTACCCTTATTACAGGCAAAAATGGAACAATGAAATCTTCTATTTTAGGGCTAATTGCACACCCTTTCAGTAGCCCTAACAACGCAAAGGATATCTTTGGACTTCCACTGAAAACAAGTATGAGTGATGTATTTCGCCTTAGCTTGGAAAAAGATGAAATTCTGTATAGATACTACTTAAACGCAACAACGATAAAAGGCGAAAAAATATCAGAAGTTATCCGAGTTTACCCACGCCTTACAGAAACGGATCAACGGCATCGGGTAACCGTTGGTAAAGATAATAAAAAGGGCCGCGGGAATTTTCTACTTAATACCTCGTATACAAACTTTCTCCGCCTTTTTCCGATAATCAATACGGAGGCCTCTGAAGTAGACCTAAATAGCACTATGTCTTCAGATACCGAGGAGTTTATTACTAGTGGATATCTGAATATTATGCAAAGAGAAGCTTTTAGAGTAATCACACCTGTTTCAGATAGCAAAAAATCAGCAGGTAAGAATACCATAGGTCCTAAAGATGCGCTATACGACTTTAATTCAATATCCTCCGGAGAAGACAGTTTAGGATACATTCTCTGCAAGATGGCGGCATTTCAGGACAATAAAGTCGATGACGGGGCTTTAGAGGGAATCTTTTGCATTGACGAGATTGAGGCAGGCTTACACCCTATTGCTCAAGAAAACCTATTTGACTTTCTGTTGAATTGGTCCATAGCTAATAAAATACAGGTTGTGGCAACGACGCACTCCCTGTATTTAATTCAGCATGCTTTAAGCAAGCAAAAAAAGCTTAAGCTAGATGATAGCATAACAATAAATATGATAAGTACAGCATTTGTAGATAACGATAACTATATTATAAGAACCAATCCATCCTATGGCATAGCATATAAGGAGCTTACTTTAAAGGAGCCTGAAGACTTAAATAATCTTTCTAAAGTGAATATCATTTGTGAAGATAAAAAAGCAGAAACTCTCATAAGGCGAGTACTAAAAAAGAAAGAGATTAATCAGAGTTTGGAATATATTACTGCGCTAAAAGATAATCAGGCAGGTAATTCTTATCAATCTTTAAATGCATTAATAAAAAATGGACCTAAGTTATTTTCTAATAGTATCGTTATTTATGACCCGGATGTGGATTCTAAAGCTATACCGAAAAAATCTGTAAGCACTCTACAGATTCCATCTTTCTGTGTAAATCAAAACTTGTGTATAGAGCTATCCATTGTCCAGGCGATTAATGATCTTGATGGCAGTAGCCCTTTTTTTAAAAAGAACAACAAAGAGAAAGCTGTATTTCTTAATGAGTTTTCTAAATACAACCTGTTTACTAAAATTGGCAATTTAAGTGCACGTGATACCCAAAGTGCTAAAAAATGGGCGCAATCCGACAAGAAGTTTAACACCTATATCACTTGGTTTGTTAATAACACTAATTTATTTAATACCTTTAGACGCAATTTAATGGAGTGTATTAATCAGAAGAGAAAGGCCTTATCTTTGCCCGAGTTTGATATTTAAGTCTGGCCAAGCCATAAGATAAGCTTTATACTATTCTCAAGGAGGCGATAAAATGACTACCTACTACTCTCCCTTGAGATATCCAGGCGGCAAATCGAAGCTCTACAATTACACCGTTGCTCTCTTAGAAAATAATCATTTGATTGGGTGTACCTACTGTGAGCCCTTTGCTGGCGGAGCAGGATTAGCCTTAAAGTTACTGCTAAAAGGTAACATATCTCGCTTGCTATTAAATGATTTAGATAGGTCTATTTTTGCTTTTTGGGCAACGATTTTAAACGATACAGATGCCTTTTGCGAAGCAATCGCTGACATCCCGGTAACCATGAACGAATGGTACAAACAAAAAGAAGTTCAAAGTAATAAAAGTGCTGCTAACCTCTTTGATTTAGCTTTATCTACATTTTTCCTTAACCGTACGAATGTATCTGGCATTATTATGGGCGGTGTGATTGGCGGTTACAAGCAAACTGGTAAATATAAAATGAACTGCCGATTTAATAAACCTGATTTAATAAAGCGAATCAAGCGTATTTCCGAATTCAAAAACGTTATTAGCATATTTAACAAAGACGCCATTGACTTCATCCATAATGAAGTTAATAACCTTGATACTAAAAACACGTTTGTTTTTATTGATCCCCCTTATTATGCCAAGGGACCCACTCTTTACTTAAATGCATTTGAGCACTCAGATCACCAGGATTTAGCTAATACGGTTCAAGCTACCATCAAGTGCCCGTATATCATTACTTATGACAACCATGAAGTCATCCACTCTATGTACAAGGAGTTAGATCCAGAAGAATTTTCTATTTATTACAGCGCTAATAAAAAAGGTAACGCTAAAGAAATACGAATGTTATCACAAAATTTGGCGCCGGTTTAATCAAAAAGGAGGAATTATTATGGCAAAAAAACTCATGGCATTATTGCTAACAGTCGCACTAACTACCCTAGCTGGTTGTGGTAGCGGAGCAGACAAAGCATCACCTGCAAAGAGTTCTGAAGAAGCATCTTCTGTCCAACACGAAACACAAGCAAAGGACCGTAAAGATCGCACCGGGCAGACGGAGCAATCAGAAGTCGGAAAATCTAAGATAGTTCATCAGAAAAAGGGGATTGGCGATAAAGTGACCACTGGTCCCTTTGATATTGAGTTAACCGACGCTCAAGTAATGACCCTTGAGCCAAGTCCGGATTTTAAGCAAATGTTTGGAGGCAAAGATAAGGTAACAGCAATAACACTCGCTTTTAAATCCGAAAACAAATCAGATGCAACGAATTCGATTTATCTTAACCAAGGAACTATCACAACAAATACTAAAGAGCAGAAAGAAGCTGATTTGTTGCTAAGTGATGATGTTGGCGGAGACTACATTGGCAACATCGAAAAGAACGGGCAAGTTTACTTTATCCTTGATTCTCCCGCCGAAGAAATAACCTCCATTACTTTCACAGCAGATGCCCCTCATGATGAAAACTTCTCTACACTCGGAGAAAAAGTGACTTTTACTGTTAACTTTGATAAATAATCTCAAGCAAGCATAAGTAGGTGACCTATGTACGACGCCGCAGCCCAGCAAGCGATCAGTCTTGCTAGAAAGCTGAAAAACAAATATGGCGACGCAGAATCCATCTGCATCGCCAAGGATATCCATATTCTGTTTACAGCCCTGAGCCGCGGCGTCACAGGTCTCCATGTCCATACCCACCGCATGCATACAATAGCCATCCAGAAGAGCCTAGATCCTTATTTAACACGCTTTATCCTCGGCCATGAGCTAGGACACTATTTCATGGATAAGGCCAGAAATAAGCTATATATTGACCCCTACATTAGCAAAAATAACTACATCGAGCGCAGAGCAGACATCTTTTCAGCCGCCCTCATTCTACCCGAAAAAATCCCCGAGGGATTTGCTGATTATACAAGCGCCCAACTCGCCCGCTACTATGGCGTCCCTACCTGGACAGTAGACCTTATCTACAAGTCTTATTTTTTTTAGCCTCGGCAGGGAACATATGTGCTTGAACGATAAAGAAAGGAGCCTTTTATGTATGAGTTTACCCCTTTAGGAGAGGGTAGTTTCTTCAAGCGCAAAACCGGCAGAATGGCCGGTAAATTCGTAGCCGAACGCCATTACCTAATAGACGGCGAAAAGAAATGCAAAGCCTTTTACGCTACCACAAAGAAAGCCGCCAAAGCCCGCATGGCCAGCTACGAAGAGCAAATGTACCTAAAGCTCGAAAGAAGCCAGCACGCCTATCAAACAGACCTCCAAGAGATGACTACCGCAGAATGGATCTATTGCTGGCTCATTACCTTCAAGCAAGACCAAACAAAGCCCTCCACCTATACTAGTTATCTAAGCTACCTCCGCAATCAAATCGTCCCCCACCTAGACCATATCACCCTAAAAGATCTAGACACCATGCAACTCCAAATCTACTATAACGACCGTTCCAAAGACTTAAGCCCCGCCTCCATCCGGAAATTAAACGCCATCGTCAGCCAAGCCCTGGACGCAGCCGTGGACTATAAGATTATCCCACAGAACCCAGCCCCTAAATGTAAAAAGCCCAAAATCAAAAAGACCCGCCCTCGCGTCCTAACCCACGAAGAGCAGGAAAAATTCTTAACAACCCTATCCCCCACCGACCCCTTCACCCCCATCTACCTGACCATGCTCGGCGCAGGGCTAAGAATAGGTGAAGCCTTAGCCCTAAATATCCAAGACATAGACTTCACCAAAAACGCCATCCACGTATCCCATACCTTGCCCCGCCAAGGCCACTACACAGTCCACAACCTCCCCACAACAAAAGACTGGGAAGATAGATACCTACCCCTCTCTCCGCCGCTAAAGACCGCCTTAAAAGCGCAAATAACCCGCCTGAAGGAACTCCATCTCATCGCAGGCAAGCCCTGGACAAATAACACCTTCATATTCCAAACCTCGAACCTAACCCCCTACTGCCAAACCAACGTCCTAAAACACCTAAAACGCCTCCTGAAAAAAGCCGGCCTCCCCGACGACATCACCAACCATACCCTTCGCCACACCTTCGCCACCCGCCTAGTCGAACAAGGAACAGATATTAGCATCGTAAAAGAGCTCCTGGGCCACGAAGACATCTCCACCACCGCCGACTATTACATCGACATTTCCACCGACCTCCTAGACGCCCAACTGGAAAAAATATCTGCTATTTTGGCGTAACCACTGTACACAGAACTGTACAACCCCTAAAAACGAAAAAAAGCAGGTCCGCGAAAAATCCGCAAACCTGCTTTATTAACGTATCGGAGCGACTGGATTTGAACCAGCGACCTCTGCAACCCCAATGCAGCACTCTACCAAGCTGAGCCACGCCCCGACAAGCAATATATATACTACTATCTTTCCTAAAAATTGTCAAGGATTCCAGGTGATTTCTAGCTCTAATTTATGCCTATTCCATCCAGCAATGGGTCATTAGCGTGGCAAAAGAAAAGTTGGCCATAAACAAACTTCAATATGATGATACTTTAAAAGGACATTCTTGTGCTTTTAATGCGTTTTAAATTACAAGTATCGTTTCAAGAAAGAAATGCCATCTGCCAGCATTCGATCTGTTACAAGATGACCAACGCCTTCATAAATCTCATGATGGAAATCGTTCGAATCAGTATTATGCTGTTTGAGATAATCGGCCAGGCGCAAGTTGGCAGCGTAGGGAATGGTTTTGTCTTCTTCGCCATTGGTCAAAAGAAGGGGGCGCTCCAATAATTTTGTCCGGTCTTGCCAGGGGTTGTATCGACTGGAATAGTATGAAATGTCTCCTAATGATGACCGCCTTTCCCGAATGGCGGTCATCGTTGTATGCCATCGAGAAGCCATGTTGTCCTCTAACCACTGCCAATCGCTTGCACCGTTATAAGCTACCGAGCAGACAATATCCGGATAAACGGTCATAAGCGCCAGGCTAATGAGTGCCCCCATGGAATGCCCCATGACGGCCAGACGTTCCGGATCTGCACCATACTGGTGAACGATGGCTTTGCGCAAAAGTTGAAATTCATCAACCTCCAAGTCAATGGTCCGCCAAAAATAGGCGGCAACGTTTTCCGGCGTATCGGCAATGGCCCCCCGCTGTCCATGAAAGGGGCCATCAACAATAAAGACCTGGTAGCCAAAAGAAGCTAAAAGACCTGCGCGAAAACGCTGGCGCTGGGCATTGGATTGCCAACCATGATAGAAAACAATGCTTGGATATGGTGCGGCCAGATTTTTTGGACGAAAACAATATCCGGGGATATCTTCAATCTGTATTTCTTTCATGGCAACATTTGAATTAAGCGGAAAATCTATCATTACTTACCTCAATTCATTAAAACCATTCTGACGCAAGGCTTCATACAAGGCAATGCCAACGGAGGTGGCAATGTTAAGACATCGGGCTTCCGGAATATCCAGCATGGGAATCCGGCATTCATTAGCCGCTAATGCGGTATGGATCTCTTTTGTTACACCGGTATCTTCTCGACCAAAGAGCAGGTAATCTCCATCTTGAAAGACTGTCTCTGTATAAAGTCGCGTTCCTTTGCTGGACATCAGATGTACGGTTCCGGATTTTTTACGGTTCATGAAATCCTCAAAGTTTTCGTACTCATACAAGTCCAATATCTCCCAGTAGGTTAATCCGGCGCGCCGTAAATTTCTTTCGGTAATCTCAAATGCATAAGGCTTGATAAGATGTAAAGCACATCCGGTTACAGCGCAGGTGCGCGCAATATTGCCGGTATTTTGCGGGATTCTCGGTTCAAATAAGACGATATTATACACAATACAACTCTTTTCTTTGACTGTTCAGGGCTTTCACGTTATTCTTATTGTAACATATCGATGGGGTGTAGATAAAAAAGAAAGGGTGATTTTATGCATCCCGAATTAAAAAAATTGATTGATAGCCATGATAATATTGTATTTTTTGGTGGCGCTGGTGTCTCGACTGAAAGTGGCATTCCGGATTTTCGGAGTCCGGACGGGCTTTACCATCGAAAGGATTTTAAATATCCGCCTGAAACGATGCTGTCTCATTCTTTTTTTGAAAACCATACAGAGGAATTCTTTGAATTTTATCGGTCCTTTTCCCTGGCGCCAAACAATGGCCCCAGTTGTGCCCATAAAAAACTGGCTGAACTTGAAGCCAGCGGTAAATTGAAAGCCATCATCACACAAAATATTGATGGTCTCCACCAAATGGCGGGCAGTAAAAAAGTACTGGAATTGCACGGCTCCGTCTTGCGCAATTATTGTACCAGCTGTGGTGCTTTTTATGATTTGGACTTTATTGGAGAAACGGAAGGCATTCCCCGTTGCCCCAAAGATAATGGCATTGTAAAACCGGATGTAGTTCTCTATGAAGAGGCCTTGAATTCTACGACACTAATTGAATCGGTCCGTGCCATAGAAGCGGCAGATATGATGATCGTTGCCGGGACCTCCTTGGTTGTTTATCCGGCAGCCGGTTTGTTGGATTACTTCAAAGGGGATACCTTGGTGCTCATAAACAAAGAAGCCACATCCAGAGATAATATTGCGACTTTAGTCATACATGCGGGTATTGGTGAAACGCTTTGCGGTGACTGATCTTAGTTTATAAAAAAGCCGATGCTAGAACGCCCTTACAGAGCGTTGCTGGCATCGGCTTTTTACTATAGGGGATTATTGGTGGAGCAGCCGGTATAAGACATCAAATATATCGGCCCGGCTGGCTGTTGCAGTGATAATGCCGCTTGTACGACCAGCACTCATTAAATCATGGGCGACGGCTGTTTGTTCAACGGTCTCCCAGCGGTAAGCATTGCTTGGCACCTTGCTGAGGCGCAGCATAATTGCCGCCAACTCTTGTTTGCTAACCGGATTTTTTCCTTTGAAGCTGCCATCCGGATACCCAACCATAAGCCCATTTGCTTTGCAGATTTGCACGCTTTCTTGCGCCCAATCTGATACGTCTGGTATTGTTGATGTTTGAGCCGGCTGGGACAGGTTTTTGTCAGAAATGCGAACGAGGATGACTGCCAGCTCTTCACGTGTTAATTGCGCTGCTGCAGCAAAATCGGCACCACCACGGCCGACAATAATTTTTTCCCGCCGTAAGTAATCTAATTGATTGCCAACCAAGTACGGGAAGCGAATATCTTTAATGGCTTGGGCCCTCTTTTTATTCCATTGGTAGCCATAGTTGCTGTATTGATCGTCTGTTAATAAAAACAAATGGGTCCTGAACCCTTCTGGTACCTCAGTATTGCCGGGATCGTTATTGGTCACATCAACATTTAACCAATCTTGGATAGATTCAATAAAAACACTGTTCCAAGTATGCGGGATGCCATTAAGTTCACCGTTTACCTTGACACAAGGAATGCCCAGTTGATCACAAATCATCATAAATGCACCGGCATAGCCTTCACATACCGCTTTTCCGTTTAAAAGAGCCCCTTCAGCAGACCATGGAGATAAATCCGTCATTGGTGCGCCTTTTAAATACGACTCATAAACCGCGTCATCATAAGCCACGTGATCCACTAAATAATTATTGGCAAACTCTAACTGGGTTACAGGGCCCGGCGTTTCCAGCGCTTTAGAGCGAATGCCTTGGATTTTTTCAAAAACAGCCAGACGCTTGATGCCTTCATCCGGGTTTAAAACAACGTGAATATAATATTCCCCTGGACGTTCTTTGTAGTAATAATACTTTAAACTGTGCTTATAACCATCAAAAGCAGCATAAGTCATACCGATATCCTCCAGCCGTTGATCAAATGCCTTTGGATCAATATCGATTTTAACAATATTGTGCTGTAAGAGAGCATAAACCGCTTCTTCTGTTGATAATTCTTCGGCAAATGCATTATTCGGGAAAACAAAAACAGCAAATAAAAGGATCGTTACCAATAACCATGATGTTTTTTTCATGATAGCTCACCTTTCATAACTTTCTTCATTCGCCATAGCCTATAATAATTTAATAATAAGCAAAATGCCGACAGAAATCAATTGATTTCTGTCGGCATAATAATTTAATTTTAATGGCCTGAAGGACAGCTGCCACCGCAGTCTCCAGAACTGGAGCAGCTGGAGCAATCGCTCTGATTGCCGTTTAAAGCACCGGTAATAACCATATTCACAGATTCTAAAATTTGATTTAATTCCTGGTTTGCAGACAGATATTCGTTAATGATTTCATTGCTGTTCATTTGTTCTTCCAAATACTGCAACCGTTCTTTCTTTTCTTCAGGAAGATCTTCATAATTCACACCCGAGTTGATGGCATCGGTTTGAATGTTTTGGTATTCTTCAACGATTTCCCGCGCATCCATGTTAATCATAATCCGTAATTCCGTTTCTTTAACCCGACGCAATTCCGGGCTTTCGGAAATAGCATCTGCCAATTCTTTCGCTTTATCTAAGATACTCAATTTTATACCTCCAAATCATCAAACGTCACTTTACCTTTTAAAATCCAAGTTTGAGCAGTTTCAATTTCCACATCAACCAACCGGCCAACGTAGTGTTTGGGGGCTTCAAAAAGCACAATTTTACCGCTATCTGTTTTGCCACTTAAAATCTGCTCGTTGGTTTTACTTACCCCATCTACCAAGACTTTAACCTTTTTACCGATATAAGCTTGGTTCCTAATTAACGACCACTTGGCTAAAAGGCTATTTAAACGCGCCAATCGTTCTTTTTTTTCCTCAAAAGGCACTTGATCTGCCATCTTTGCAGCCGGGGTTCCGGCGCGTGGCGAATAAGCAAAGGCAAAAGCATTGTCAAACCCGACTTTTTCCACAAGGGATAAGGTGCTCATAAAATCATCTTCTGTTTCTCCCGGAAAGCCGACAATAATATCCGTCGTTAATGCTGCATTCGGCAGCGCTTGACGGATGGCGGCAACCAGTTGCAAATAATGCTCTCTGGTATAACGCCGGTTCATCCGTTGTAAAACGGCATTGCTTCCCGCCTGAACAGGCAAGTGGATGTAATGACAGATATGATGACTCTTAGCAATCACATCGATGACCGCTTGGGTTAAATCTTTTGGGTGTGAGGTCATGAATCGAATACGTTCAAGCCCCTCCGCCTGGTCTGCTTCCTCTAAAAGCCTTGCAAAATTCGCAGACGGATCGACCAAATCGTTGCCGTAGGAATTGACGTTTTGCCCTAAAAAAGTAATTTCTTTAACGCCATCATTCACCAATTGGCGCACTTCATCCAGAATATCCGCTAAATCCCGGCTGCGTTCCTTACCGCGGACATAGGGCACGATGCAGTAGGTGCAGTAATTATTGCAGCCATAGGTGATGTTGACAAATGCCTTATGCGGAAATTCGCGCATGGTTGGCAAGGCTTCTTCAATCAACAGCTCTTCAGTGGGAATATCGCAGATCAGTTCATTTGTTGCCCGAATACGGTCTACGTATTCAGCAATGCGATGGAAGTTATGCGTTCCAATGATCAGCTTCACATGAGGACAGGCCCGCCGTATTTTAGGCACAATATCTGCTTGTTGCACCATACAGCCAGTTACCGCAACGACTTTTTCAGGGTGTTCCTCAACAAGCCCGCGCAGCTCGCCAAGCAGGCTCAGGACCTTATGTTCAGCCTTTTCTCGGATACAACAAGTGTTGATGATGATAACATCAGCATCTTCCCTAATCTCGCAAGGCACATAACCGCTTTCACTAAGCAAGCCCGCCATGATTTCTGAATCGTGCTCATTCATCTGGCAGCCATATGTCTGACAATAAAATTTACCTTTCGCCATTGCCATTATGCCTTGGCAACGGCGGCAAAAGCTTTCTCAGCAGCTTGGATGGTTTTCTCAATGTCCGCATCCGTATGGGCGGTGGAAATAAACCAGCATTCAAACTGAGAGGGCGGCAAGTGGATGCCTTCGGCCAGCAAGGCTTGGAAAAAGATCCGGTATTGGTCGACAGATGATGTTTGTGCATCTGCATAGGTGTGCACCGGACGATCTGTAAAGAATACGGTTAGTAAGGAACCGACCTGATTGATAGTTGCGCGCACACCATGGGCATCAGCTGCAGCCGCCAATCCTTCTTCAAGTCTTTTGGCTCTTGCATCCAAGTCGGCATAAGGATTGCGCTTCTGCAGTTCGCAAAGGGTTGTATAGCCAGCCTTCATGGCCAGGGGGTTACCAGATAAGGTACCGGCCTGATACACATCACCGACCGGTGCCAAGTGATCCATAATATCGGCACGACCGCCAAAGGCACCAACCGGCAGACCACCACCAATAATTTTACCCAGGCAGGTTAAATCCGGCATAATACCAAATCGTTTTTGAGCGCCGCCGAGAGACGCACGAAAACCTGAAATAACTTCGTCAAAAATTAATAAGCTGCCGTTTTCTTTTGTTAATTCGCGTAAGGCTTCTAAAAATCCTTCTTCCGGAAGAATCAGTCCCATATTTCCCGGAATCGGTTCAATAATAACCGCTGCAATTTCATTTTGGTATTCGGCAAAAAGAGCTTTAAAGCTGTCGATATCGTTGTAGGTGGCCGTGAGGGTTTCGTGCGCAATGTTCTCAGGAACACCCGGGCTGGACGGTACGCCAAAGGTCAAGGCGCCGGAACCGGCTTGAATCAACAGGTGATCTGCATGCCCGTGATAGCAGCCGCCACATTTGACGATCTTATCCCGACCTGTATACCCTCTGGCAAGGCGAAGAGCGCTCATGGTTGCTTCCGTCCCGGAAGACACCATGCGCACTTTTTCAATGGATGGAATCAGTTCAACGATTTTTTCCGCCATAAGCGTTTCAATTTCCGTTGGCATACCAAAAGTTGTCCCTTTTTGGACAGCAGACATAACAGCCTCTTGAACCACAGGATCGTTGTGACCAAAAATAAGCGGGCCCCAGGAGCAAATAAAATCAATCAACTCATTGCCATCAATATCGGTCACATGAGCACCCTGACCGCTTTCAATAAAGATGGGGTAATCACCAACAGCGCGAAATGCACGAACAGGACTGTTGACACCACCAGGGATGACTTTATTGGCCGCTTCATAAGCGGCTTTTGATTTATCATAATTTAAGCTCATGCTTGTTCCTCCTTTAGCCAATTGGCCACATCAATAGCATGATAGGTGATAATAATATCTGCGCCAGCGCGTTTAAAGGCGTACATCATTTCCATGACAACTTTCTTTTCATCAATCCAACCCTTTTCAGCAGCTGCCTTTACCATGGCGTATTCACCGCTCACATTATATGTGACAATGGGTTGCAAAAAATTTTCGGCGGCTTGGCTGACCAAATCCAGATAAGCCAGCCCCGGCTTAACAATGATAAAATCCGTGCCTTCATCGACGTCCAAAGCAATTTCTTCTAAGGCTTGACGTGCACCGGAGGCTGGATCCATTTGATAGGTTTTGCGATCACCAAACTGGGGTGCTGAATCTGCCGCGTCGCGAAAAGGCCCGAAAAAAGCTGATGCAAATTTAGCGCAATGAGCCATGATGGATACATTCTGATACCCGGCGTCATCCAGTGCCTGGCGGATAAAAGCCACGCGGCCATCCATCATGTCTGACGGCGATAAAATATCGGCACCGGCTTCAGCATGACTCACAGCTGTTTTGGCCAGCAGGGTGAGCGTCGGATCGTTTTGCACATCACCATCAGCAGCAATCATTCCGCAATGGCCATGACTGGTGTATTCACAAAGACAGACATCTGTCGTAATGATTAACTCCGGATAAGCCGCTCTGATTTTACGAATGGCTTTTTGCACAATCCCATCTTGTGCGTATGCTTGTGAGGCCTTTTCGTCTTTTTCAGCAGGCAAGCCGAAAAGCATGATGGCTTCAATGCCCGCATTCACACATCGGTCCACTTCAGTCAAAACATCGTCCAAGGGGAATTGCCATACACCAGGCATGGAACTGACCTCTTGTGGTTTATCGGAAAGCTCCGTGACAAATATCGGGTAAATCATGTCTTCCGGATGAATGTATACGCTTTGTACCATGCGCCGAATAGCCGGTGTACGGCGCAATCGACGCATGCGATGTGTTAAATTCATATTAAGACTCCTTTTGTGATTTTGTTAATGCAACCAGTGCTTCAACCACACCATCTATTGTATAGGGATCTGCTTCAATATCAGCCTTCAGCCCATATTCAGCCAATGTTTGACTTGTGATTGGTCCAATGGAGACAATTTTAAACGACGCCGGCAAGAAAGACTTGTCGGCCAATAGGCGCATAAAATTTTTCACTGTTGATGAGCTGGTAAAGGTCACAGCATTCACATGATTTTCTTGAAGCAGGCCAGCTAAACCACCTTCGGGAAGATCTGCTTGAACTGTTTCATAGGCGATGACATCATCAACCTCCATGCCCATTTTTTCCAATTCATCCACCAAAACCGCTCTGCCAAGGTTTGAGCGGGGAATCAGCACCCGACCAGCTGAACTGATATGTCCTTGCAATGCCTCAGCTACCGCTTCAGCACGAAAAACTTCCGGCATCACTTCAACGCGAAGGCCGTATCCCAGCAAGGCATCCGCTGTCTTTGTGCCAATGGCACAAAGTTTGGCCCCTGCCAAGGCGCGGACGTCCTTCCCAGCTGCCATCAGTGCCTTCATAAAGTATCTGACACCATTTGTCGAGGTGAAAATAATCCAATCGTAAACATCAATATTGGCCACAGCATTTTGAAGTGGAGCTTGGTCTGTGGCCGGTTTGATACGAATCATCGGGGCTTCAATCGCCTCGCCGCCAAGAGCCTCTATCTTTTCCGATAAAGCACTGGCTTGTTCTCTGGCGCGCGTTACCAAGATACGCTGGCCGAAGAGCGGCTTGTTCTCAAACCAGGCCAGTGTGTCCCGCATGCCAACCACATCGCCGATAATGATGATGGCTGGGGACGTAAAGCCTGCGGCCTCAACCACTTCTACAATGGTTTCCAGCGTGCCGGTTACCGTCGCTTGTTCAGGACGCGTTCCCCAGCGAATTAAGGCCACCGGCGTATGGGGATCTTTGCCGTAGCGCATTAGCTGACTGACGATGCCTTGTAATCTCCCCACGCCCATCAGAAAAATCAGGGTGCCCGGGTCTTCTCCCAACCTTTGCCAATTGATCTGACTGTCATCCTTGGTGGGGTCTTCATGGCCTGTAATCACTGTAAACGTTGATGTCAGATGACGATGGGTCACCGGAATGCCCGCATAGGCCGGCACAGCAATGGCAGATGTAATGCCCGGCACAATTTCAAAATCATACCCGGCTTTACGCAGTTCTTCCCCTTCTTCACCACCACGTCCAAACACAAAAGGATCGCCACCTTTTAACCGCGTGACAACCTGGTGTTTACCCGCTAAATCAACCAACAGCGCATTAATCTCATCTTGTTTTAAAGTATGATGATCCGGTGTTTTTCCGCAATAAATCATCTGGCAGTCCGGTTTGGCAAAACTCAACAACCGAGAATTTGCCAAACGATCGTAAACGATAACATCTGCCGTTTGAATTGCTTTCAGGCCCTTTAAGGTAATCAAGCCGACATCCCCCGGCCCTGCGCCGACTAAGTATACCATTCCCTTATTCATATACGCTCCTATTCTTCACGGATAGCGGCCAAGATTGATTGGCCGGCTCCGGATAGCATATCCTCTGCCAAGGCAGTGCCTACGGCTTCCGCATCGGAAATAAGCCCCTGCTTTTCTTTGATAATCACTTCAGAACCATCTACCCGGCCTAAAAATCCACGAACAGTTAAATGATTATCTTTAATATGGGCCAAAGCCCCGATGGGTACCTGACAGCCGCCTTCCAGACGCCGCATAAAAGCTCGCTCAGCCTGGGCACAAGTGGCAGCAGACCTGTCATTTACCTGCGCCAGCATTTCCAACATGTCCTCATCGTCAAGGCGTGACTCGACCACCACAATGCCCTGACCGACTGCAGGAATAAATTGCTCTGTTGGCAGATAGGCGGCGATGTGTTCGTCCATTTCCATGCGTTTTAAGCCGGCACTGGCTAAAATGGCGGCATGAAAGGGTCCTTCCGTAAATTTGCGGATGCGGGTTTGTACATTGCCTCTCAAATCCCGTATGTCCAAATCCGGCCGTAGGGCTAGTAATTGGGCTTTTCGTCTTAAACTACTGGTGCCCACGATGGCTTGCTGCGGTAAATCCATGATATCTGTAATGCCATTTTTTGCCAATAGCGCATCACGTGGATCTTCACGCGACAGCATGGCAGTCAAGCCTAGCCCGTCCGGCAGTAAAGTTGGCATATCCTTTAAACTGTGTACTGCAAAATCAATGGCCCCGGAATGCATGGCGTCTTCTAAATCCCGCGTAAACAGCCCTTTATCGCCAATCGCCGAAAGCGCTTGATTGAGAATGCGGTCCCCCTTGGTCGACATTTCAATCACTTCAAAAGCCGTTTCAGGAAATCGTTTCTCAAGTTCCACAATCACATGCCGGGTTTGCCATAAGGCCAATTGACTGGAGCGCGTTCCAACGCGACAATGTTTTTTAATCGTCATAAGTCCCCCTATTGTTTTAAATCCCAGAGATCGTTAATTGCCCGAATATAGCAATCAATTTGGTCGATCCGCTTACCGGCCAAGCGTTTCATATTGGTCATGGGCGTGTGCAGCCATTGGTTGACAATGCTGTTGGCCATTTGCTCTATAATCTGTACCTCACGCTCACTCGGGTTGTCGATGCGATTGATTGCCTTGCGAATTTCTTTTTCTTTAATATCCGCTAATTGCTCCCTCATACGCACAATGGTCGGTACAACCCATAAAGTGTCCAACCAAAAGAGAAAATCATCTAATTCTTCTTGAACAATATCCCGTGCTGCAATCGCCTCTTTTGCACGATAGGCCTTATTGCGGTTGACGGCTGTTTGAAGATCATCGATGTCATACAAGGTGACATGTGGCAAGTCGCCGACCGCTGGCTCAATATCACGCGGTACAGCAATATCAATAATGAGAAGCGGTCGCTGGCGATTGTTTAAATACGGTGACAAATCTTTTGCTTCGATAAAATATTTTGGCGAGGCGGTAGAACTGATGATTAAATCCGCATCCGGAAGATAGGCTTGCAGGTGATCCAACCGCACTGCTTTGCCGCCAATTTCATCAGCTAACCATTGCGCCCGTTCATAGGTGCGGTTGGCCACCATAATGCTGGTAATGCCGTTACTGACCAAGTGACGTGACGTGAGTTCACTGGTTTCCCCGGCGCCTAGAACAAGTACGTTTTTCCCTTCTAACTCCCCAAAGAAAGATTTTGCCATTTCAACGGCTGCACTGGAAATACTCACCGCCTGACGATCCACCTGCGTCTCTGTTCGAACCCTTTTACCAACGGTCAATGCGTTCATAAATAAGGTGTTGATGATGCTGTCCGACAGGTGTTCATGCAGGGCAACGTCATAAGCATCTTGAACCTGTCCCTGAATTTGGCATTCGCCCAATACCAGGGAGTCCAGACCGGCTGAAACTGTAAAAAGATGGCGAACAGCTTCTTCTCCTTTAAATATGTATATATATTGTTTTAATTCCTCTATGTCAAATTGACTGCGTTGCGCGACCAAGTTAAGAATATCTTTTATGGCCTCATCCGGTGTTTCAGTATTACAATAAATTTCCGTCCGATTGCAGGTTGACAAAATGGCACACCCGCTAAAGGACGGAATTTCACGCACGATGGGGCTATATTTGATAATCTGCGGACGGGATAAAGATACGCGTTCACGTACTTCAACCGGCGCACTCTTATGGTTTAAGCCTATTACAATAATAGACATTTGATCACCTTTCTATACACATTATCTTTGCTTTCATTTTCCAATGCAGCCACCAGCTCCACCAGTTGGACGGATCGTAAAATACGTTCGCGTTCAGATTGATCCGGCACGCGTACCTTTACTGTTTCACGCACATCCGACCAAACGGCCAGCGCTTCCAATAAACGGTCATCGAGAACGTCGTCCAAATAAGATTTAAGGGCCCGTGAATAGCCCGGATTTTTGCCGTTGGTCGCTACAGAAACGGTTAAGTCTCCTTTTTGAAGGACTGCCGGAACAATGAAAGTGCTATTTGAACGGCTATCGGCCACATTAACTGGAATACGATTATCGCGACAGGCCTGTGCAATGGTCTTGTTCAAAGCGCGATCATCTGTTGCAGCAAAAACAAATTGACGGTCGGCAAGATCAGACGGCAAAAACTCACGCGCAATCCAATCATAGCCTTCTTCCGGGAGGCGCGTAAAATCTGCAGCCAGTTTTGGGGCAACCACCGTTACCCGGGCATCGCCTGCAATAAGCGAGCCCGCTTTCCTAAACGCCACCTTACCGCCACCGACAATCAAGCAATCCGCCCCGGTAAGATCAAAATGAAAAACATTGTCAAATGACATCAATAAGCCCTTTCATAGATAAAATCCGCGCCCGACCGCATTAAATCGGTAATGGGTTTCCTTTCCAACTGCGTCAGAACATCTTTGGCTTGTTGAATATGATTTAAAATAATCTTTTCCGTTTCAGCAAAACAGCCTTCGCGTTTGATTAAGCTCACTATATAGCCTACATCTTTTTCGCCATTCGGGAATTGAGTGCTAATAAGATGACGCACATGTTCTTTTTCAGCAAAATCTTTATTCAAGAGCAAAATCGTCGGCAAATTGATTAAGCCCGTTTCCAAATCTTTACCTGTCGGTTTGCCAACTTCAGCATCGCTGTTTAAGAAATCCAACAAATCATCTTTCATCTGAAAGGCCATGCCCAAATGATACCCATATTGATAAAAGGCATTCTCATCAGATGCACCGGCTTCTGCCATAACAGCGCCCATTTGGCAGCAAATGGCAATTAACAGTGCCGTTTTTCGTTCAATTCGATAATTATAATCTGCAACACTTTGCTCCCAGTCAAACATAGAGTTCAACTGAGCAATTTCGCCTTTGCACATTTCCACCGCCGTATCGGCAATAAGGTCTAAAATGCGCTCATGGTTGGGTACCTCAAAAAGATGTCGCAAGGCTTTGATTAAAATATAATCGCCAACATGGGCTGCGACGTCATTTGTAAAAGCCGTATGGATGGTCTGACGACCGCGACGTAAATCGGCATTGTCATTGATATCATCATGAATCAAAGACGACATATGAATCAATTCTAACATGGAGGCAACTTTAATGATGTTGTCATCAAAACGGTTATAATATTCTGAGGACATGATGACAAAGGCAGGCCGTAAGCGTTTCCCGCCTGCAGACAGGTTGCCACTCGCCTGTTCACTAATAAAGGCCGGGCCATCTGACAGAAAATCCATTAGATAGGCTTCCACTTGACTGAGTCTTTTTTTCAAAAATGCATGCTGAAGGATATTTTTCATATTGTCTTTTCTGCCTCCAGTGTGGAAATAGAAAACCGATTCAACGGCAGCTTGGCGTATTGCTTTTGCAAGTGAATTAAATTTTGCGCCGCAACTAAAAGGCTCTCATTTGATGACACCGCCGTTAATAAATTATCCCAATTTTTATTGACAAGGCCTTCCGCCAAGTCGTCTACATGAGTCCGCACAACTTGAGGCGTTCCGCCAAACGAAGGGTGTGTGGCCCCAATTTCAATTTGATTGGTTAAAAGCTTGCTGGAACAGTATAGCATCCGCTCTGATTTGTCGACTCCCGCCAAGCTCATATCCGTTAAATCACTGTAAAAGGGCAGAAGGCGGTCAAGCCACTCTTTCAGCAAGTCCAACTCATCATCTATTATCATCCGTTTTGCAAATCGGCCGCTCAACAAATCCCCGTTTAAGACGGCCATTTCCAGCTTTTTCTCTGTTTCCGAATAGGTTAAGTCCATGGTCAATATATGCGTTTTGACGGCTAAAAATACCAAGGAACTGTTGATGCAAAAGCGCTTTACCCGTTCGGGATCCGTTGCGTTCGGGAAAAGGAGCTTAGGCAATTGGAAGGCGCTTAGGACTTCAAAACAATTAAACGTTTCCGGAAAATCAGCAAAAATAGATGTACCAACCACCGTAAAATCGTTTTGTAAGGCCCGGATGGCACTCAAGTTATTCTCGAATTGCATGACATACCCCTCCTTTTTCCGTCATTTATTAATTGTAACACAACAGGGTAGAAAAATAAATTACATGCAGCGGTTTTCCAAAATACAGATTGTCCGGGCCCACCGCTCTAAAGCTGCCATCTGGTGAACTGCTACTTGCGGGTTTTCTCCCCAGGTAATGGCACCATGATCCGCTAGTAAAATCGCATCGCATTCCGCAGCAGCCCTGCCCACGGCTTCCGCCAATTCCGCGCTGCCTGGTGCGAGGCGTGGAATATAAGCGATCCGGGGAAACCGTCTTTCGGCATCAAATAACAGGCGCGGACGCTCTGCTAAATCTTGCGATGCCAAAGCAGTGGCCATGTCCGGGTGGGCATGACAGACGGCATTTATTTCCGGACGCTTAGCATAGATGGCCAGGTGAAAAGCCCATTCGCTACTGGGGGCCGGACCTTCAACCAGCTTTCCATCAATGGTCAGATGGCTAAGATCTTTCACCTCTAAGGCGCGCTTTTCGCAACCGCTTGGCGTAATCAGGTAGGTCTCCCTAGACCGCATGCTCAAATTGCCGTCCGTTGCGGTTACCAAATGATCTTGCGCCAGTGCGTGTGCCGCTTCAACCAACATTCGTTCTGCCAGCCAGTCAACCATGATGGGCCTCCGGTTTCCAAAATCCGTTTTCTGTAATAATTCCGCCTGTAATCATGTGATAAGGGGTGACATCAAATGAAGGATTGTAAACCGATGCGGTTTGAACGGCCATGCTCGAGGCAAACCATAAATCCGTCAATTCTGCACCATCCCGCTGTTCAATCGGTATGGCGTCTCCCGATGGCAGATCCAGATCTAATGTAGAGGTTGGGGCGCAGACATAAAAAGGTACCTGGTGCGCAAGGGCCAGGGTGGCTAGCCCATAGGTACCTATTTTATTTGCCACATCACCGTTTGCAGCAATGCGGTCTGCGCCGACAAAAATTGCGGCAATGGGTTGTTGTTTCATGACCGTGGCCGCCATGTTGTCGCAAATGACTTGTACGGGAACATTATTTTTCGCCAATTCAAATGCCGTGAGGCGCATCCCCTGTAAAACAGGCCGGGTTTCACAAGCGATGACCGATAAGTTTAACCCCATTTCATGACCTGTATAAATAGGCGCCAAAGCGGTTCCTTTTTTACCGCCGGTTGCCAGTGCCCCTGCATTACAATAGGTCATGACCGTGTCGCCATCTTTCAAGAAAGCTGCCCCGGTCTTTCCGATGGCATTCTCTTGTTTGATGATTGCTTCTTTTAAAATCCCCACACGAAATTTAATCTCATCAATAATTTTTTCAACTGGTGCACCTGCCAATGTACGAAACACAGACATAACGCAGTCAACGTCCCGAAAAAGATTCACTGCAGTGGGGCGTGCGCTTTTTAAGTAATTTGCAGCCGATTTCATTTGGCTCCAAAAGAAGAGGCGGTCGTCGGTTCGGATTGTATTGGCGTACAGCAGTAAACCGTAAGCTGCTGTTAGCCCAATAAGCGGAGCGCCCCGCACTTCCATATTTTTAATGGCATAGAAAACATCATCAATGGTCGTCAATTTTTTTAGAGACAGGCGGCCAGGCAAAGCCGTTTGATCGATGATGATCATCGTATTGGTAGATGGGTCATACGATAAAGCCGGAGGTAGCGATTTAAAGTTTCCTTTCATTTCTATTCCTCCAGAGATTCAACTGCCCGGCGAAGCAAAGCGGAAAATTTTTTCTCAACCAATTTCCCCGCCGCCAAGACATCTTCTTCTGTTAAACGTTCCGGTAAAATGCCGGCCGCCATATTAGCAATACAGGACACAGCTGCCACTTTCATTTTAAGCGCATTAGCCGTAATGACCTCCGGCACCGTTGACATGCCAACGGCATCAGCACCTAAGCTGCGAAAGGCTCTAATTTCCGCAGGCGTTTCATAACTGGGTCCTGACGTACCCAGGTAAACGCCCTCGCATAAAGAAATGCCCAGGTCTGCAGCTGCATTTCGAAAAATATCCTGTAAACCAGGGTCATATCCATAGGTCATGTCCGGAAACCGCAGTTCGTCAGCCTGTACCGGACCGATCAGCGGATTGGTGCCCATAAAATTGATATGGTCTTTAATCAGCATTAAATCGCCAACTGAAAAATTTTCGTTAATTCCTCCAGCAGCATTCGACAAGAGCAAGGTTCGAATGCCCAGGCGATGCATCAAGCGAATGGGATAGACCACATCCGACATTTGATATCCTTCATAATAATGTAACCGCCCCTGCATAGCCAATACCGGCACACCCGACAAGTGCCCGACAACGAAACGGCCTCGATGACCCGGTGCAGTAGAAGCTTTTAAACCCGGAATATCTGTATAAGGGATGGAGATGGCGTTATTTATTTCCTCGGCAAAGTTATTTAATCCGGATCCTAAAACAATACCAATGCGCGGTCCGGCATCGATAATTGGCTGGAGAGCAACGGAAAGAACTTGATCCATAAGTAGAGCCTCCTTATAAAAAAACAGCACACTTCACATACGTGTGCTGTTTAAATTACACATTCAAATGCTTGCGAACTGCAAATGCACTGCCGACAGCGCCTAAAACGATGCCAATGGCCAACAGAACGCCCATCAAAGCATAAATAACAGGCATATTCACGTAAATGGGTAGAAATGGCAATAAATGAGAAATATACATCTCTAATTTACTATACCCAAAATACAAGGCCGCAATAGAGAGGATTGAACCGGTTGCCCCAATGATAATCCCTTCTAAAAAAAATGGCATGCGAATAATCCCGCCGGTTGCCCCAATTAAAGACATGATGTAAATTTCATCCCGCCGGCCGGCAACTGTTAAGCTAATGGTACTGCTGATCAAAAATAAGGCGGCAAAAAGCATCAATAAAACCGCAATCAGCACAAAAACTTTGACAGAATGGTTTAATTGGACCACATTACGTACCAAGTCCTCACCATAACGCAACTCTTCAATGCCCTGCATACCTTTGATTTTATTGGCTACAGCAGTACTGTCCTGGGCATTTTCTAATTTTATCCGGTAAGAATCCGGTAGGGGGTTATCACCTTCAAGCGATTCTTTTAAATTATCATCGGCTTGAAAACGCGCATTTAAATTATCAATGGCCTCTTCTTTGCTGACAAATTTAACCGTTGTAACTTCAGGCAGTTTGGCAATCTCATCACCCAACTTTGCAATGGTTTCATTATCCAAATCTTGCTTGAGATAAGCCACCATTTCCAGTTCAGACTCAACCTTTTGAGACGCAGCCTGGCTGTTTAAGGCAAATAAAATCACCGCACCGAGAATAAAAAGAGTAATGGCTATGGTCAGTGTCGTCAAACCGGCCATGGCTTTATGGCGTGTGAGCGCCCGAAAGGTATCGCGCAGGCCGTACATCATATGATTAATCCACTTCATGGCGTAGCCCCCTTGTAGTCGGTCGTGTATCGCCAACAATATGCCCATCGGCTAAACTGACCACACGATGAATATGGTTGTCCATCAAACGTCTGTCATGGGTCGCCATAAGTACCGTAGCACCTGTTTGATGAATATTTTCCATCAGTTGCATAATTCCGGCAGCGGTTTGATGGTCTAAATTCCCTGTCGGTTCATCACAAATGACAATGCGCGGATTATTGATAACCGCTCGCGCAATGGACACCCGCTGTTGTTCACCGGCAGACAATTCATCCGGACGGTGACGCATCCGGTCCCGTAATCCGACAAATTGCAGGGCCTCCCTGCTTTTGCGCCGTACCTCCCGGCTGCTCAAGCCCATGCATTCACAGGCAAAAGCCACGTTTTCATAAGCGGTACGATCTGAAAGGAGTCGAAAGTTTTGAAAAACAAAGCCAATATTGCGTCGGTAAGCAGGAATTTTCCACCTGGGAATCTGGTCCAGACGCAAGCCATCAACTGTGATATGCCCAGCTGAAACATCATACTCTTTCAGCAGCAGTTTAATCAAGGTGGACTTTCCGGCCCCGCTCATACCAACGATATAGACAAATTCACCGTCGTGTATGGTTAAATTGATGTCCTCCAGCGCAACTGTACCGTTTTTAAACCGCTTCTTTACGTTTTGAAATTGAATCATAAACGGCTACCATCCTTCATTGTCATTTATCTGTTAGTAAATCAATCGAATCTGTTGTTTGCAGACACGAATGGTGACATCCGTATGCTCCCCTCCGGATTCGCCGTCAAGCGTCCAAGCTAAAGGAATATCACTCTGTACGCGTATTTCTTTCCCATGAATACAACGGATCAAGTTATTGTTGTAATCTTTCTCCACCATGGCCCGCATCAAATTGTGAAATTCAATTGGATTTTGCGGTGCGCGTATTGCTAGAACTTCTAAAATACCATCTGAAAGGGAAACCAGATTTTCAGGGAATTGAAGAACGCCGCCAAGAGACAAAGAGTTGGCAATGGCCAAAAAACAATATTTGCCATTGATTTCTTCCCCATCAACGGTCAGATTTAGAGGAAAATCCTGGGTGATTTCCTGAATTTTTCGCGCCCCTTCAAAGTAATAAGCGAAACGTCCAAAGGCATTTTTCAAGGCTTGTGGCGTTGAGAAGGAAACATCAGAAAACAGGCCACAAGCCGCCACATATGTAAAATAAACCCCGTTAAATTCACCAATATCATGGCCAAATGGTTGACCGTCCACAATATGTTGTGCCGCTTGTCGTGGAATACGGCTCAGCTGATGGCTGGTGGCAAAGTCATTCGTTGTGCCGACGGGGATATAACCAAGTGGTACATCTGCTCCGTTTGACAGAATACCGTTGACAACCTCATTTAAGGTGCCGTCACCACCGGCGCAGACCACGACGTCATATTGATGGGCCCAAGCAGCCACCTGCGCCTGTCCATCTCTGGAGCACTTCGTGATATAAAGCGTTACCAGGTAATCCGCATCTGAAAAAATCTTCACCACACTCATTAACGTGTCGCGTAAACTGCTGCGTCCAGCAGCAGGATTAATCACAAATAGCATCTTTTGCACTTTATACCACCTCCTAGCAATTTTTCAAGCGATCCAAACACCTATGGAAAAACATTGTTTGCTGCTCATTTGCCGGTTTTCCCGACACTAAAAAAATCGGGTGCGATGATGTGTGGCCACCTTCGCCTACAGGGTCATAGGTCAGCAAGCTCTGCAATCTTTTGACGGTTCCTTCATTGCCATCCAAAACATCAACAGATGGCGGCAAAAGGGCCTTAAAAACAGGTTTGTAATAAATAAAATGTGTACAGCCCAAAACTAGGGCACCAACCTCACGCATGTCAAACGGCGAGAGCTGGTCCTCCAGATAGCGGTATACTGCCGGACTGTCAAAATCCCCTTGTTCAGCAAACTGAACCAGTTTTTGAAATGAAACACGACAAATCCGCTCTCCTGCGCCCAAATCATCAATTAAGCGGTTGAGCTTGTCTAAGCGCAAGGTCAAATCTGTCGCACTGACTAAAATTTTTTGTCCCGGCGCTTCCTGCAGCACGGCAGGTTTTACCGCCGGTTCCATACCGATGATTGGAATATCAGCAGTGGCGCGCAAGTCCTCGGCAGCAGCACTGGTGGCCGTATTGCAGGCCAAAAGAAGGGCTTGGACATGATAAGGCGCCAAGTCCGCCATCATCTGATGCATATAACGTCGAATCATATCCGGCGTCTTGTTGCCATATGGGACATGCGCCTGATCCGCATAAAAAATCACCGGTAAATCAGGGAGGCGTTCCATCGCCTCATGCATCACGGTCAAGCCGCCAATGCCTGAATCAAAAATGGCAACCGGTCTCATGAGCGTTTCTGTTCGACAAGTTCAAGCCAAGGTGCAATGTTATATTCATTGGCATCGCCCCACAGTTTTTCCAACCCGTAGTAAGCACGTTGATCGGCAGTGAAGATATGGACCACAATATCGCCATAGTCCATAAGAATCCAATCGCCTTCGCGCAAACCTTCAATGCGCAGCGGTTTTTCACCGCCGGCTTTAACCACATCCGCTTCCACGTAATGTGCCAAGGCCTGGGCATGTGTCTGATTCAAGGCAGTTGCCAATACAAAATAATCGCCAATGCTGGATAAAGCGCCAATTTCCAACACCTTAATATCTTCGCCTTTATGTTCTTCAAGTGTTTGAACAATACTTTTCAGTTCAAGTTCCAAATTAAAACTCCTTTTCGGTCAGGCCCGAGGCACAGTTACTACCTCGCTTAGCAGCCAATTATACATTTGAATCGATTGCGGATGAATAATCTGTTTTTCCCTTAGCAGCCAGGTCAATGAATGGGTCAAAGAAAGCCATACACCTTGATCAAGATCTTTAAAGGCCGCTTTTCGTACAGACTCTACTCCCGGCGTTGTCCGACCGGGTTCAATATAGTCTGCCACGTAAATCACTTTATCCAATAAAGACATGTGCGCACAGCCAACTGTATGGCGCGCCATGGCTTGTAAGGCTGCTTCATCCTGAACAATATTTTCCTTTTTTAAAAGATAAGCTCCGACAGCCCCGTGCAATAAGCTCGGCACTTTCAGCTCACAAGGGTCTGTCACCAGGTCGGCCTCAGAAGCAATTTCCAATAACCGACGGGAATCGAATTTTTTGGCATAATCATGCATCAAGCCGGCAATGTAGGCAGAGCGTTCGTTGGCATGATTTTTATGCGCCAAAGCCACAGCTGTTTCGGCAACGCGCTGACAATGCGCAACGCGTTTTGGTCCTAATTCACGATTCAATATGGCAAGGTATGCTGTGTCATCCATGTATCAGTCTCCCAACCGGTATAACCCTTGTTTCGCAATATAATCAGCTACGGTTTCCGGCAGCGCCGCATCGCTCAACCGGCCGTCGGCAATCTGTTGCCGTATTTCCGTAGACGAAACCGGCACTTGCGGAACGGTTATCAAAATCATGCCGCAGCGGCTTTTCGCAGCCACCGCCTCCAAGTCCTGGTTGCCACGCAAGGCATAGCCCGGTCTGCGGGCTATGATCAGACATGCCGTATCCAAAAGCTCTTGCCAATGATGCCAGGTGCAAAATTGTGCATAGGCATCACCACCGGTAATCATGTAAAGCGCATGGTCAGGGTAGTCTCGTTTAAGATGCTTTAGGGTTTCAACACTGTAAGACGGGCCGACACGTCTTGCTTCTATATCACTCACTTGAACGTTTGGAAGCCCTAAAAAGGCAAGCTCTGTCATGGCCAGGCGATGGGCAAAAGAGGCCTGGTGCTCATCTTGTTTATGTGGCGGACAACTGGCCGGTGCAACCACCACTTGATCAAATTGAAAGCGTTGAACAATCTCTGCCAAAATCATCACATGAGCCTTATGCGGCGGATTAAAACTACCGCCAAAGAAAGCGAGGCGCTTCACTCGCGAATCTGTCCTTCCCCGCAAATGGTGTATTTATAGCTGGTCAAGGCTGCAATGCCCATCGGTCCACGGGCATGCATTTTCTGGGTGCTGATGCCAATTTCTGCCCCAAAGCCAAATTCACTACCGTCACTAAAGCGACTGGAAGCGTTGACATATACACAGGCTGCGTCAATTTCATTGAGGAAGGCCTGGGCACGGCTATAGCTGTCTGTCACAATAACATCTGAATGACCGCTGCTGTAGCGGTTGATATGGCTGACCGCATCGGCAAAACTGTCTACAATTTTTACGGCCAGAATTAAATCGTGGAACTCTGTGGCATAGTCTTCCTCACTGGCAGCAATAATGTCCTTACCGTAGGCCATGGTCCGACTGCAACCGCGAATTTCAACGCCGGCGGCCTTTAAGGTTTCCAAGGCTTGAGGTAAAAATTGATCGGCAATATCTGCATGCACCAACAAGGTTTCCAAAGCATTGCAAACCCCCGGGCGCTGGACTTTCCCATTTAATAAGATGGCCTGTCCCTTGCTTAAATCTGCTGACGCATCTATATATAGGTGGCAATTGCCAACGCCTGTTTCAATGACCGGAATGCTGGCTTGACGCACCACGCTTTGAATCAAACCTGAACCACCCCGAGGAATGGCCAGGTCAATCCACTCATTCATGCGTAAAAGTTCGCCAACAACCTCGTGATCGGTATCTTCCACAAATTGGATGGCATCTGTCGGTATGCCCGTTTCTGCTAAAGCACGCTTCAAAACGGATACGATGGCAATATTCGAATGGAGGGCCGACCGGCTGCCGCGTAAAATAACTGCATTACCGCTTTTCAGGCAAAGACCTGCCGCGTCAGCTGTGACATTCGGGCGTGCTTCATAAATCATTAAAATAACCCCTAAGGGCACCGACCGACGGGAAATTTCCAAGCCGTTCTCTGTGCGCCAGGATTCATCAACTCGACCAATGGGGTCGGGCATATCACACAAGGCTTTTAGCCCGTTTGCCATATCTTCAATCCGCTGGTCTGTTAATAAAAGTCTGTCTATTAATGCCTTGGACATATGCGCCTCTTTGGCCGCCTGCATATCTTTATTATTTTCGTTTTGCAAATAGGCCTTTTCCAAGAGTAAAGCTTCAGCCATTTCTTTTAAAGCATTATTTTTCATAACGTGATCACTTAAGGCCAATACTTTGGATGCGGCTTTTGCATTACGTGCCATTTGTTCCAGTGCCATGGAGGAGCCTCCTTCAATGGGTCAAGCCCATATTGTCGCGATGAATCACCACATCATAGCTGTGTCCATCTAATACTTTATCCACTTGACTTGTTTGCAAGCCTTTGATGCGTTCAATGTCTGATGCTGCGTAATTTGAAATTCCTTTTGCTATTATTTTACCATGAGATGAAACAATGTCTACCATGTCTCCCTGGTCAAAGGTCCCTTGCACGGCAAGAATACCTGCAGGCAACAAGCTTTTCCCTCTATCAACAATGGCGGAGACAGCACCCTCGTCAACGACAACAGCCCCTAAGGCACGAGCGCCGTAAATAATCCAGCTCTTTCGACTATGGGGGGTTACCGGCTGCGCGTCAAAGTAGGTCCCCACTGATTTGCCGTGGACAATATCGTAGACAATCTTGGGCGTCTTTCCGGATGCAATCACCAAGGGAATACCGGCAGATGTAGCGATGCGGGCTGCTTCAATTTTTGTTTTCATGCCGCCTGTCCCCACATAAGAACCGGCAGTCCCCGCTATTTTTTCTAATTCTGCTGTGATTTCCGGCACCCGCTCTATTTTTTCAGCCGCCGGGTTAAGGCTCGGATTATCCGTATAAAGACCATCTACGTCGGTTAAGAGGATGGTTAAATCAGCGTCAATTAAGATAGCCACCAGGGCCGCCAAGGAATCGTTATCACCAAAGCGAATTTCATCGACAGAAACCGTGTCGTTTTCATTGATGACCGGTACCACATCCAATTTGAGCAATTCATGAATGGTATTGCGTGCGTTTAAGAAACGCCGGCGATCGGATAAGTCATCGCGCGTCAGCAAAATTTGCGCCGCTGTGGCGCCGAATTCACTGAATTTGCGTTCATAAATATGCATCAGCAAGCCCTGCCCCACAGCCGCTAAAGCTTGCTTTTCAGAAAGGGTCTTGCCGCGATGGGCTAAGCGCAAATGACTCATACCGATGCCGATGGCACCAGAAGAAACTAAGATACATTCGACCCCATAATTGCTCAAATCAACCAAGGTTTCAACCAGCTGGTTGATGCGCCGTAAGTTCGGTTTTCCGTTATCGTGGATAAGGGTACTGGTGCCCACCTTTACCACAATCCGGCGAATATGATTATGCGTCCCCATCTTACAGGTCCGCCAGTTCGATGAACGGTTTATCAGGATTTTGCTTGTAGAGTACAATCTGACGACCAATCACCTGAACAAGAACGGCTTCAGATGCATCGGCCAAGGCTTCAGCAATATCCCCAATAGCATCGGTGGAATTTTTTAAAACGGTCACTTTGACCAATTCATGGGCCAGTAGCGCTTCATTTAAATTAATTAAGGTGCCGTCAGTAACACCACTCTTTCCGACTTGCACCGTCCCTTTTGTGGTTTGCGCCATTTTGCGCAAACCTTTGATCTGCTTCTTTGTTAAGACTGTCACACAAACACCTCTAAAATTTTATTTATTTAACGAAATATCTCCCCGGTGCTGAACCAGGGAGATACATTAGCAACCAATATAAGCAGCAGGATCCGTATGCTGGCCATTGATGCGGACTTCAAAGTGCAAATGCGAACCGGTGCTATCACCGGTTGACCCCATGAAGCCAACAATTTCACCGGCATTCACCGTTGCCCCCAAACTGGAAGCAAATGCTGACATATGTGCATAAACGGTGCTCACACCGTCACCGTGATCAATGACAACGTAATTGCCGTAACTCGGATGATAAACCTGGATGATGATTTTACCACTTCTTGAAGCGACAATCGGCGTCCCCATCGGTGCGGCAATGTCTTGACCCATATGGAAATCGGTTCCGCCGAACGGATAAACACGCCACCCATAACGGCTACTGACCATATGTGATGAGGGTACCGGCCAAACATATCCTCCCGCTGATACAGTAATGGGTGCACTGGGCATATTTGCCGGTAACTGTCCACCTTGAGCCGCTTGCTGTTGTGCCTGCAGTTGGGCTGCGCGCGCCCGAGCGGCCTCAGCCTCCCGTTGTTGAATGGCAACAATCTGATTGCCAATATCAGCACTGGCAGCATTCATCGCAGCAATGCGTTCATTTAGAGAAGCTTCCTGGTCACTTAAGTTTTTGGCCAGTTCCTGCTTCTCGGCTTCTTGTCGCTCAAGGCCTGCTTGGTGATCCACTTGTTCAGATTTTAACGCATTGTAATGCGTGCGTTCTTCTTCCAAAGCGGCTTTATCGGCCTGCAAATTCTTTTGCATAGTGGCAATCTCGCGCAACAAATCTTGGTCCTTTTTAGCAATCATGCTCATATATTCAAACCGCGTTAGAAAATCGGAAAAGTTTTCTGATTGAAAAAGGACTTCCATGAAATTATTGTCGCCTTTTTTATAAATTTCCACCAGGCGTTCATTTAATTTAGCTTTACGCGCATCAAACTCTTTTTGTTTTTGCTCAATTTCAGCCTCTTTCTCGGCAATACGCCCTTCAGAAGCTGAAATTTGATCCGACAAAATACCGATCCGCTGTTTCGTCGTGGAAATACCGGCCTGAATGGCTTCTAAGGCCTGTGCATTGCTGCGTTTATTTCCGGCAGTTTTATCGCGATCGGCTTTTGCGGCTTTAATATCCGCTTCCAAATGACTTTTTTTATTTTGTAAATCCTGTACAGAGCTGGCTTCTGCGGCCTGTGGCAAGATAAGCCCACCGGCCATTGACAGCATCAGACAGGATGCTAATACTTTATTAGGTGCGTGCATACCATCCATCCTTAACTTTTTATTTGTGGCGTTATGACCCCTTTTTATTTAAGGCTTCTCGAGCCAAACAATCTGCATATTCATTATATGTGTCTCCGCTATGTCCTTTGACTTTGACAAAGCGAAGGGTTAATTGCTCACCAATATGGCGTGCATAATCCCGGTATTCTTGGGTTAAGGGCAGTTTAGCCTGCCAGCTACCTCTTACCCACTCAGCTATCCCGCTGTAATCGTGTACGATGATCAAGGTTTTAGCGCCGTGCATGAGGCCATAGTCCATGGCCAGACAGGCCCCGGCCAATTCGCCAGCCACATTGCGCAAGGATGCATTTTGCGGATTACAATAAGCTTTTGACAGCGTTGTTTCCCCTTCGGGAGTGAGCATGACAACGCCGCAGGCATACCGCCCCGTTTCCACATCGTAACTTCCATCCACATAAGCGATAAAAGTTTCTTGATCGGGTTTTAGAGGACTATCCTGCTGAGTGGCAAACTGATCATCCTTGAGAAAGGCAAGGGCTGCAGATTTTTCTTTAAAGCTTTTATACACAGCTCCCGGATACCCGTGAACTTGCGCCTTACACCTGTCCCAATTATCATAAATACCGGGCGTACGCCCTTTTTTGACAGCATAATACTTAATTGCGTATCCTCCTGTCTATGTATGTGCCGCTAAGCGGCACGTCCGGCAGGGATGATGCCCTGCGCCGAATAATTATTCTGCGTCGATGCATTCAGAAGGGCAAGCAGCTGCGCAGCTGCCGCAGTCAATGCATGCATCAGCATCAATGACGCGGATGCCGTCATCGTTAGCGCTGATTGCGCTAACCGGGCATTCACCTTCACATGCGCCGCAAGAGATGCAGCAATCACCATTAATAACGTGAGCCATTCCAGTACACCTCTTTTCCTCTTAGTGTTGTTAAAACCTCCAACATGGCTTATTATAGCAAAATCAGCTGGCGCACTCAATGAAAAAAGCTCTTTTGCGTATGCCGAAGCGATTTGGATCAGAAATAATTCTTTGAAAAACGTGTTAATCATGGGGTTTAATACAACTTTACAGGAGCAAACGGCAATGATGACAATGTGGTTACAGCTCTACTATTTTTGAAAAATTGACATTGCAGCAGTCTGTGGTACACTCACTATTACAAAGAAAGGATGATGCGAATTGTTATCCCTTGATTTTTACTGGCGGATGATTCGACCGCATACATTATCTGCCAGTTTTACGCCGGTCTTTATCGGAACCGCTTTTGCCATGCAGCAGAGCGGCCACTTGAGAGACTTGCTGTTGGTGGCTATGTTGCTGGCGACGGTCTTGATTCAAATTGCAGCCAACTTATTCAACGAATACTTTGATTATCGTGGCGGTTTAGATACAAAAGATTCCATTGGCATCGGCGGTACCATTGTCCACGATGGTGCCTCGCCCGGTTTTGTTTTACGCACTGCGTTTATCTGTTGTCTGATCGCAATGGTGCTGGGCATCTATTTGGCTTGGAGCACATCCTGGTGGCTCCTTGTCGTTGGTGCCATCTGTATGGTGATCGCCTTTATTTACGCCGGTGGGCCGCTGCCGCTCTCGCGTACCCCCTTTGGGGAAATTTTTGCAGGCGGAATCATGGGAGCCGGTATCACCTGTATTGCTTATTTTATTCAAATGAATCACATGACGCCACAAGTTTTATGGGTTGCCCTTCCGCCCTTCATCCTCATAGGCCTTATTTTAACCGCAAACAATTTACGCGATCGCCTTGGCGATCAAAAAGGCGGCCGACGCACCCTGGTGATTTTATTGGGCCATCGGAAGAGTGTCCTCTTTATGTTTGGCGGCCTGATGCTTGCTTATCTGTGGACCTTTATCCTTTTAGGAATTGGCCATAAATGGGTTATTCTGCTGCCATGGTTATCTGCCTGGCGCGTCCGAAAGGTCATTGGCGGTTTTGCAAAAGAAAATCAATCCCCCCAGGAGATGATGCCCGCTATGGCTCAAATGTCAAAATTAAATCGCGATTACGGCACTTACTTGGCCCTGGCATTGATATTGGAATTTTTTATTCCATAAGGCCCTTGTACAAAAAATCCCTCGAACGCATTTTTGCATTCGAGGGATTTTTATAAGTTTTAGTTAAAATAAGCCGGTAATCGTGCCATCTGCCGCTATATCCATCTGATTGGCTGCAGGTTTTTTCGGCAAGCCGGGCATGGTTAAGATATTGCCGCATAAGACGACAATAAAGCCGGCGCCGGCTGAAACATGAAGGTCTTGAACGGTAACGGTAAATCCTTCCGGAGCGCCCAATTGGGTAGCATCATCGGAAAAGGAGTATTGGGTTTTGGCCATGCAAATGGGCAGGTGAGCATAACCGGCCGCGGTTAAATGAGCGATGGCATTTTGGGCGGTTTTGCTAAAGGTCACATCGCGCCCATGATAGATTTTTTGAACAAGCTCACGTATTTTAACCTCTATCGGCGCCTCCAATTGGTAGGCATACCGAAAATCACGGGGTGCCTGTAAGAGGGACAGGACAGCTTTTGCCAATTCTGCACCGCCGGCACTGCCCTTTGCCCAAACTTCAGAGAGGGCCACTTCTACCCCTTGCCTTTCGCAGGCCTTGCGGATCAAATTGATTTCTGCTTCCGTATCTGTGGGAAAGCGGTTGATGGCCACAACAGCAGGCAAGCCATAGACATTTTGAATGTTGTCCAAATGGCGGAGCAAATTGGGAAGTCCCTTTTCCAACGCCGGCAGGTTTTCAGCCTCCAGTTCAGATTTTGGCAGGCCACCGTTGTATTTTAAGGCGCGCACCGTTGCCACCACCACAACGGCATCCGGCGTTAACCCGGCGTACCGGCATTTAATATCGAAAAACTTTTCAGCGCCCAGGTCAGCACCAAAACCGGCCTCTGTTACTGCAATATCGCCAAAAGCCAGTGCCATCTTCGTTGCTGTAACACTATTGCAGCCGTGGGCAATGTTGGCAAAGGGGCCACCATGAATAATGGCCGGTGTATGTTCCAGCGTTTGAACCAGGTTGGGCTTTAAGGCGTCCTTTAAGAGCATCGCCATGGCGCCCTGAACTTCCAGGTCTTTCGCCAAAACGTAATCGCCGGAAAAGTTTTCTGCAACAACAATACGCCCAAGACGTGTTTTTAGGTCTTCCAAGTCCTTGGCCAGGCATAAGATGGCCATAACTTCTGACGCCACCGTAATGTCAAAACCTTCTTCACGCGGCATGCCGTTGGTCGGCCCGCCTAAACTGCAGACGATTTTACGCAAAGCGCGATCGTTCATGTCCAGGCAGCGCTTCCAAATGATTCGGCGGGGGTCAATCCCTAAGGCGTTTCCCTGGTGAATATGGTTGTCAATGGCGGCTGCCAGTAAATTATTGGCAGCGGTAATGGCGTGCATATCGCCGGTAAAGTGGAGGTTGATGTCTTCCATCGGAATGACCTGGGCATAACCGCCCCCTGTAGCGCCACCCTTAATGCCGAATACCGGCCCTAAAGACGGCTCCCGCAGGGCAATAACCGTCCGATGTCCGGCTTTGGCCAAGGCATCCCCCAAACCGACGGTGGTCGTGGTTTTACCTTCTCCAGCCGGCGTCGGATTAATAGCTGTAACTAGAATGAGTTTCCCTTTTGATGGGCGATTTTCAGCCAGCGATAAATTGAGCTTGGCTTTATAGGGTCCATAGAGGTACAAATCTTCTTTTGAAATATTTAATTGTTCCGCTATTTTTTCAATCGGTTGCGGTGTGACGGAATTCGCAATTTCAATATCGGTTTTCATTGATCAGACCTCCATCGTCAAATTACTTAAAGCGATTAAAATCAACCAAGTCGCGGCCTAAAAGGGTGTACTCGCGCAAAAGGGCCAGACGATTCATACGAACAGATTCTCGTTCATCCATAATCATGACCGCATCGAAGAAAGCATCCAGCGGGGCGCTCAGTTCAGTTAAATCTTTTAAAGAGTCATAGACATCGGCCTCAGCATGAGCAGACCGGTAGGTCTCAATGGCATCAAAAAGTTTGTTTTCCGCTGCTTCTTCAAAAAATTCAGGGGAAACAGCGCGTGCATCACTTTTTTCGGCTAAATTATGCGCACGTTTATAGGTTTGCAAAATCATGTCGAAGGCCGCCGGTTCATTGTTGCGGAAGGCATCAATGGTCGCAGCACGTGCCATGGTAGCAACCGGATCGTCATAGCCGGCCGCTAAAACCGCATCGATAAAGACCGTATTAAAATCTGAATCCTTTAAGACTGTCCGCATCCGCTGGTCAAAGAAGGCAACCACTTGGCGGACCAGCTGGTCTGCATCGGCCACCAGTGCCTTCGGCAAAGTGTCAGTGGCCAAAGTGATGAGTTCTGCCAAAGAGGCTGGTTGGAGATTGGCTAAAAGAATTGCAATGACACCGCTGGCCTGTCGACGCAAACCATAGGGGTCTTGGGACCCGGTCGGCTCAATGCCTGCGGCAAAGCACCCGACAATGGTATCCAGTTTATCGGTTAAAGCGAGGAGTGCACCGGCGTCTGTTTCAGGTGTGGCATCCCCGTAAAACCGTGGCATATAATGCTCGCGCACAGCTTGTGCCACCTTGTCGTTGTCCTTCCCGCTGCGGGAAACATACACCTCTCCGATAATCCCCTGCAGTTCAGGAAATTCACCGACAACATTGCTGACGAGGTCGGTTTTAGCCAATTTCGCTGCCCGTGTGACATCTTGTTGAACGGTCTCATCATATCCCAGTACCTCGGCTATTTGTTTGGACAATTTTTCCAGCCGAAGGACTTTATCGTATACGGTCCCGAGCTTTTCTTGGAAAACAACTTGCTTGAGCTTATCCAAACGACTTTCCGGCGTATGTTTCAAATCTTCTTCAAAAAAGAAACGTGCATCGGATAAACGCGCCAAGAGTACCCGTTCATTACCGGCCTGGACCACTTCCAAATGGTCGTTGGTGCCGTTTCGGACCGTTAAAAAGGCATTCAACAAGGCGCCACTTTCCGCATCGCGTACCGGAAAATAACGTTGGTGTTCCTTCATCGGTGTAATGACCAATTCCGGCGGAATGGCCAAAAATGCATCATCAAAATGCCCTGCCAAAGCCGTCGGATACTCTACCAGATAGACAATTTCCTCTAAAAGGTCTTCATCCGGCACCAATTGACCATTCATTTGGCGAGTTAAGGCCTCCAGCTGTTCTTCAATCATAGCGCGACGCTTGTTTTGATCTACAATAACGTAGTTTTCCTGTAATTGGTCAAAATACGTTTCCACAGATGCCACCGCAAAAGTACTTTCTCCCAGGTGGCGATGTCCCCTACTGAGCCGGTCAGCATCTGCCACTTCCAAGGAAAACGGAATGACCTGATCGTCACATAGGGCTAAAATCCAATGAATGGGACGAACATACCGCAGCTGATGGGCGCCCCATCGCATGGTTTTCGGGAAGTGAAGGCCCAAAATCAATTCCGGTAAGAGCTGTTTTAATACGCTCATGCGTGATTCGCCTGCAGCTGTTTTGTTGGCAAAAACATAGCCGTCTCTGATTTCAATATCTGCTGGCACCACGCCTTGAGACGCCATAAAGCCTTTTAAAGCCTTGCTGGGGGTCCCATCAGCGCCATAAGCCACTTTTTCAGAAGGACCACGGACTTCTTCAGAAAGATCTTCCTGGCGGTCTGCCACATTTTTCAAGACCAGGACAAGCCGACGCGGCGTGCCATAAGTCAGCGCTTCAGAAAAAGACAAGCGCGCTTCATGCAGTGCTTTTTCTGCTGATGTCTTCAAATCATTCAAGGCCGCCGGCATGAATCGGGCCGGGACCTCTTCCAGGCCGATTTCTAAAATGACATCACTCATGGTTTGCCTCCTTCTGATCTTTTAGTAACGGGAACCCTAATTTCTCGCGTGCCGCCACATAGGCTTCCGCACATTCGCGTGACATATTGCGCACCCGCGAGATATAGTGCGTCCGCTCTGTAACACTGATCGCGCCTCGGGCATCTAATAGATTAAATGTGTGGGAACATTTTAAAACATAATCATAGGCCGGCATGACCAGTCCGGCGGCTACTGTTCGCATGGCTTCTTTTTCATACATATCAAAAAGCTGTAGCAACATATCAATATCTGCCACTTCAAAATTATAGGTGGAGTATTCCACTTCGTTATGATGGAAGACATCTCCGTAAGTTAAATCGCCAACCCAGGGCAGATCATAGACATTGTCTTTATTGTCAATGAACATGGCCAGGCGTTCCAAGCCATATGTAATCTCGCCACTCACGGGAGAGCAGTCTAACCCACCGCATTGTTGAAAATAGGTAAACTGGGTCACTTCCATGCCGTCCAGCCAAACTTCCCAGCCCAAGCCCCAGGCGCCTAAAGTCGGTGACTCCCAGTTATCTTCTACAAAACGCACGTCATGGCGGCTCATATCAATGCCCAGAACTTCCAAGCTTTTCAAATAAAGTTCCTGAATATTTTCCGGTGACGGTTTCAAAATAACCTGGTATTGATAATAATGCTGTAGCCTATTCGGGTTGTCGCCATAGCGCCCATCCGTCGGCCGGCGACAGGGCTCTACATAGGCCACATGCCAGGGCTCCGGCCCCAATGCCCGCAAAAAAGTAGACGGGTTCATGGTCCCGGCGCCTTTTTCAATATCATACGGCTGCAAAATAATGCAGCCTTCATCACCCCAAAATTTATTGAGGGTTAAGATCATATTTTGAAAATCCATACTAACTCCTTTCAAAAAAACCGCCCCGTCCCTGTCAAAGACAGGGACGAGACGGTTCCCGCGGTTCCACCCTGATTAGCTTACGCTCTCTCAAAATAGAGAAACTCCCAGGCGCCCTTCAAAAATATCGTTTACCGCCCTTGCACCATCGGCAGCTCGCTGAAAAACGATTGTTTTCTACTCTTCCTGATCACAGTTTCATATGATTTTATGCATTTAATATAGCGTTCAGCGACAGGCTTGTCAAGCTTTTCATGGGCTTAAATCAAGCCTTTAATGCTCTCACGCGAGCGCAAGGGAAAATCCAAAACATACCTTAAACGCGTCCCCAAATAACTGAACAAACGCTTTCTCACCGTTGGCCTTAATTGGATGGCCTTCAAATAGGCTGGGTCCCCAGAATCCAAAAAACGCAAATATTGATACTCAGCGACCTTTAGCTGCAAACCCTCTGCGTCAGGACCGCAGGTGGTATGGCTAAAGGTCCCGTCAATACCGGCGTGCACACCACCATGAGAAGGCGTTAAAGGCTTTCCGCAGACACCACATACGTCAAGATCTGCTGAAAATCCGGCATTTTTAAGCAATTGCCACTCCATCCAAAATAGCCATTGCCAGGGATAAAGATCCGGTAATACCTTTAATCCCTTCTGCAACAAGCTATAGCGTTCCAAATCTCGCTCGTTTTCCTGCGTCATTTGATGAAAGAGATCACAAATGTACATGGCCGCTAAAGAGGCCCGATAATCATTGCGGATGGCTTGATGCGCATCAACTAAGTCCGCCCCGGTTAATACCGCCACCCCTTTGCCCTGCACCAACTGCAAACGACATTCTGCAAAAGGAGCAACAATACCGCGTAAGCGGCTGGTCCCTTTTTTTAAGCCGCGGGCAATAAGGGTTTGGTGGCCGATGTCTGCCGTTAAAGCGGTCAACATCACATCCGCCTCGTTAAATGGACGCTCTTGTAAAATAATCGCATCGTAGCTACCGTCAATCCGATCAGGCATGACGGTTCGGCAGGTTTTCTATTTCTCGAATGAAGGTTTCCACATCGTTAAAATCTTTATAAACAGAAGCGAAACGAACATAGGCCACCTGATCCAACTCGATCAACCGGTTCATAATGGCTTGACCGATTTGCGCCGAATCGACTTCGCGGCCTTCATTTTTTAGATCTTTTTCAATCTCCAGAGATAGGGCTTCAAGCCGGTCCAAGCTGATGGGTCTTTTTTCGCAGGCTTTTACCAAGCCCTTCATGACTTTGCTGCGATCAAAAAGCTCTTTACGTCCACTTTTTTTCACGACCACCAAGGGCATATCTTCAATTTTTTCAAACGTTGTAAACCGCTGACCACAAGCGGTGCAAATTCGGCGCCTGCGGATGGCATTCCCCTTTTCTGCTGTACGCGTATCCAGGACGCGACTATTTTTGCCACATTTTGGGCATTGCATGCCGGTTCCTCCTTTCTGCCATGGATTTAATCTGTTAATTTAGATTGACAGGCCCTCATCCTCATGCTATGTTGACTGAAGGAGGGATCTATACTTATGAAAGAATATCTGCGTCACCTTTTAAATGCCGAAGACCGTCCCTTATTGATCAGGCTTACATTTGGCCCTTGCGATGTGACCACTTTGGCACAAATCAGCGGCCTTTCCCCTGCACAAACGGCGCTGCGACTACAGGCCCTGAAAGAAATTGATTTGGTTTCAAATACAGACGCCGAAGAAGAATTTTCTTTGGCGCCGGTTATCCGAAAAAAAATCAACCGCCTGGCTGTACGATTGTCAATCACCTTTAGTTTTTTCTTGGCCGGAAGCTTATTAAAAGGCTTGGATAAACAATTCTTCAAACACCAGACACGGCGTATTCACAAAGCTGTGCCCACACATATGAAATAACCTAAAAGCTGCCCGGCTTATACAAACCGGGCAGCTTTTATTATGATTCGAGCAAACGTGCCAAATCGGATTTCGGACGGAAACCGACAACCCGATCTTTTTCTTCGCCGTCTTTAAATAAAATTAATGTCGGAATAGACATAACCCCGTATGATTGTGCTGTGCGACCTGCTTCGTCCACATTCAGCTTACATACTTTCGCTTTTCCGGCAAAATCATTTGCCAATTCCTCTACAATAGGACCAACCATCTTACAGGGACCACACCAGGCAGCCCAAAAGTCTACGAGAACCGGTGTATCGCTTTGTAAGACCACTTCATCGAAATTATCGTCGTTAACGACGATGACGTTGTCATTAGCCATAAATATCCTCCTTATATTTCACAATCTACCTATCCAAATTTATACCCTGTATTGAAAAACATTACACATGAAGACCCATTATTTCTCGAATAACTTCACCGGCAATGAGTAGTCCTGCCGTTCCGGGCACATAGCTCATCGTTCCCGGAGAGCCTCCCTGTTTAAGATATGGGCTAATGGGATTATAGCAGACTTTAACGCCTTTTGAAATCCCTTCTTCACGCAGAGCTTTGCGCAAAGCGCGCGCCAAGGGGCAGGTATGGGTCTTAGCAATGTCTGTAATGGTAAAATGCCGGTTGTCAATCTGATTGCCTGACCCCATGCTTGAGATTACCGGAACCTTTGCCTGAAAAGCAGAAAGAATGAGCTGTTTTTTTGCTGCAACATCATCAACACAATCAATCACATAAGCCGTTCCGTCCGGACAGGCCCAACTGTCGTCAATATGCACCGGCTCTGCGCTGCAAACCAAGGCCGGATTGATCGATAGCAAGCGGTCACGCATTGCTTCAACTTTTAACCGGCCGACGGTTTCCGGCAAGGCTTGCAATTGGCGGTTAATATTACTTATCTCCACCTCATCATCATCTATAAGCATCAAATGCCTTGCCCCGCCCCGCACCAAGGCTTCTGCTACGACGGAACCTACCCCGCCTACCCCGGCAACGATAATGCGAGCAGCTGCCAGGCGCTCTAAGGCATCATGTCCGACTAATTTTTCGCTTCGACTGAGAAATGTTTCCACAAAATTCCCCTCCTGATATCAGCAGTCTCAGTATAGACGCTTTAGTAAAAAGTCTCAAGCCGGATTAAAATCACCGACAAAAGGGTATAAGGATAAACGTCTTGACAAGAAAGCATATTTTGCTAAAATTTCGCTTGACGGATTTCCGTCGGTCATAGAAAGGAGCAACATAATGGCAATTACAAAAGATATGGCTATTTCCGATGTCGTTCGGGAGTATCCGCAAACAGCACAAGTCTTTATGGAATACGGCATGGGGTGCTTGGGCTGTGCCGCAGCACGTTTTGAAAACATTGAGCAGGGCGCTGTGGTACATGGTATCGACGTAGATGCCCTCATCAACGCCTTAAACGAAACCATTTCAGCATAAGGATGTAGTAGTAGGCATAGCGTCCCTTCCGGGGCGCTCTTTTTTTGCATTGATTTTTGCCCTATGGACCAGGTACAATCTATGCTATAATAAGGTGAATAAGGAGGTTTTGTAATGGACAATGAAAAACAGCCGACAGATGCCAGCCGTCCCAAGCGGTTTAAGTGGTCGCATTTATTAATTTTACTATTTTTATTGGTATGCGTGGTCGGTGTTACAACTGTAGCCACTGTCATCATGGCGGCGATGTCCTCAATGCCGGACATTGAGGACATGGATATCACCAGCTACAACGTTACCAGCTATATCGTTGACAAGGACGGCGAATTTGTCGACAAGCTATCCGCCAACAATAACCATATTCAAATAAAATACAATGATATTTCACCGAATATGATTAAGTCCGTGGTTGCCATTGAAGACCAGCGCTTTTATAAACACCACGGCATTGATCCGATTCGTATCGGCGGGGCCTTTATTGCCAATTTAAAAGCCGGCCACATCGTTCAGGGCGGCTCGACGATTACTCAGCAGTTGGCCGGTATGGCCTTGAACAAGCGCGATGAAAAAAGCTATTCTCGTAAAATTCAAGAAGCCGTTTTGGCCCTTCGTATCGAACGGCAATACAGCAAGGAAGAAATCATTACCGCCTATTTAAACCGGGTCTACTTAGGCATCGGCAACAGCGGTATGAATTGCTACGGTGTTGAAGCCGCGGCCAACGATTTTTTCGGCAAACACGCCTCTGAACTCAGTATTGCGGAAGCGTCCATGATTGCCGGGATCATCCAAAACCCCGCCGGCCATTCACCGATCAACAATCCGGATAACGCCCTTGCACGGCGGGGACAGGTTTTACAGGCTTTGTTAAAGCACAAGTACATCACTGAAGAAGATTATCAAAAGGCGTCCAACGCCCCCTTGGATTTATCCACCATTTCAGTGACGCCTGAAACCGAAACACAAACGTATAACCAAAGTTATATTGATGCCGTTATCTCCACTGCCGCCCAAAAGTTAGGCTTGGAGAAAGACATCAACCAGTTGTATACTGGAGGCTATATCATTCATACACGTTTGGACCAAGACTTGCAAAAGTACATGTATGATTACTTTAATTCCGATTATAATTTCCCCGGCGGCGCATCCAATGAAACGCTGCAGGCCGCTATGGTGGTCATGGATGCCACATCCGGTGGGGTTCGAGCCATGGTCGGCGGCCGCCACCTGGACGAAAACCAAAGCCGCGGCTGGAACTATGCCACTCAGAGCACCCGTCAACCGGGTTCCGCCTTTAAACCCATTTTCGTTTACGCCCCGGCCTTTGAAAAAGGCTATGGTACCGGTTCGGCCTTTAAAGATGCGCCCTTCCGTAGCGATTCCGGCCATGAGATTAAAAACGCCGACTTGCAATACCACGGTGATGTCACCATCCGCAAGGCCATCTCCGAATCGTACAACACGGTTGCCGTCCGTGTATTGCAGGAGATTGGCATTAAAGACAGCTTGAAATTTGCTAAAAACATCGGGATTTCCACCTTGGTTGAAAAAGGTGAGGTCAACGACGAAACCTTATCTGCCGGCTTAGGCGGTCTGACCAAGGGTGTATCGGTCATGGAAATGGCCGGTGCCTATGGGTCCTTCGCCGATGGCGGTGTTTACACCGAGCCAAACTTGATTACTAAAATTACCGATGAAAAAGGCCGGGTCATTTGGGAAGAAAAAGCCGAACGTCATAAGGCCATGAGCCCGCAAACTGCCTACATGATCACCTCTTGCCTGCAAAGTGTGGTTTATGAGGGCATTGGCGGCGGTGCTGCTTTAGGCGATGGCCGTACAGTCGTTGGTAAAACAGGGACTACCGATAACAGCAAAGACTTCTGGTTTGCCGGCTACACCCCTCAACTGGTGGGCGTCGTTTGGATGGGCTTTGATACACCTGCTCCCATTTATGGCACCTCAACCAATGCCGCTGTGGTTTTCGGTAATATTATGACCTACGCCCATCGCAACTTGCCGGTAGAAAATTTCACCAAGCCGGATGGCTTGGTTGAAGTCTTGGTCGATACCAAGACCGGTAAGTTGGCCACACGCTCAACGCCCTACGCCTTCAGGCATATGGAACTTTATGCCAGCGGCACTGAGCCGACCACTTACTCGTCTGCCAATTATGCGAATTATTACCGTCAGCAACAACAGCAAAATCAACAGGCCCAACAACAAGAGCAGCAAAATCAAGCGCAACAAAATCAACAGCAAAATACCGGCCAGCAGGGACAATACCAGCAAGGCCAGTATCAGCAAGGCCAGCAACAATATACCGGCCAGCAGGGCAATCCTGCTGCATAAGAGCATACAAAAGCCCCCGTACAAATTTGTACGGGGGCTTTTCAGCAGATAATAAGCCGGGTTCTGTATCAGTGATCATCTGTCTGAGACATCGGTTACCCGACGCCTTAAGCGACCTACCCGAAAACAGAACGGGCCGCTCTATTGTTTTCTACTAGGTCTTGCACCGAATGGGGTTTACCTGGCCGATTGATCACCCAATCGCCGGTGCGCTCTTACCGCACCCTTTCACCCTTACCCGAAGGCGGTTTGCTTTCTGTGGCACTATTCCTTAAGGTTGCCCTCACTGGCCGTTAACCAGCATCCTGCCCGATGGTGCCCGGACTTTCCTCAGCCGAAGCCGTGATCACTTTCTGCTGAATACATCTTATCTTAATTGATGTCACACCTATTGTAAAGGCAAAATCAAATTATGATTCTTTCGCAAGTCTTGACAGGGCCTCTTCTGCCAAAGATTTGATAACATATTCTTTTAAGGCGCCGTTTTCAAAAATCGGTACGACACGCTCATCATCCAATAATTTTTTCAGTTCACCCTCTGCTGTACCATAAGGTACCTCCCGGAATGCCCACGCCGCATAAGCTCGTGCTTCCGGGTCATGGTAACTGATGTAAGGCAGGGTCTTCGGTAAAAACTCCTCCATTTCACGGGCATACCTAGGGGTCATCTGAACATAGGCCCAAAAAAGACCTGGATAACAAATTTCATTGAGCCCGGCATGATAATAAAGCGGTCCAATAAATTCTTCATACTGCCGCTGGCTGTCATTGGCTAGGATACTCCCGATAACTTCTGCCGATGCCCAAGGAACATTAGCGCTTTCTTCACACATTTGCCAGATAAACCTTCGGATGATATTTCTGAAAAGCTCATCAGAGTCCGGCGCATATTTTCCCGCCAACCCACCGATGGCCTCAATGGCAAGCCACCGGTCAAGGCGTGTTATCGGTGCATAAACATGCATTTGCAAGACCCGCATGGTGGCAATGGGGTCCTCTTGATACGCTTCTTCAATAATGTTTTGTCGATCTCCTGCCGGCTCCTTAATGGTTCGGCTGATGATGCGTCGAATGTTCACCTAATCGCCTCCTCTTATTGCTATAGACATACCCGTAAACCGCAAGCATAATCAGAACCACCGGCTTAGCCGGTGGTTTGTTATGCCCCTATAAGGGGCTGTTACTGGCAGCACTCACGTGCTCTGAATTTCTTTCTCTTGCAACAAATCCCCCAGTTGGCGCTAAAGCGCCTATTTTCATACTTTATTTGACCTGCTTCTCTTGCATAGGTCTCTTAACGCTTTTCCTATGCTTTTTTCAATCTCCCATAGATAACCTGTCGCTTATATTTTGGCGCAAACACGATATGATACTTACAATTCCAACTTGTATGTGCTAAGCTTCTCTTATCCATATGGATACCTCCTTGATATTTTATTGCCGATAACACAATAATTTTATCATAGGAG